>DATBAP010000037.1:0-11819 GCA_036271455.1 Rhizomicrobium sp. | reverse complement strand
CGGGATCGGCGACCTTTGCCGAGAAGCCGATCGAGGTGCCCTTTCCGCGGCTGGAGATGATCTTCTCGAGGCCGGCGAAGGCGCCACCGCAGATGAACAGCATGTTCGTCGTATCGACCTGCAGGAATTCCTGCTGGGGATGCTTGCGGCCGCCCTGGGGCGGAACGCTGGCCACCGTGCCTTCCATGATCTTGAGCAAGGCCTGCTGCACGCCCTCACCCGACACGTCGCGGGTGATGGAGGGGTTGTCGGACTTGCGGGAAATCTTGTCGACCTCGTCGATATAGACGATGCCGCGCTGCGCGCGCTCGACATTATAGTCAGCCGCTTGCAACAGCTTGAGGATGATGTTCTCGACGTCTTCGCCCACATAACCCGCTTCGGTGAGCGTGGTGGCGTCGGCCATGGTGAAGGGCACATCCAGGATGCGTGCCAGGGTCTGGGCCAGCAATGTCTTGCCGCAACCGGTGGGACCGATCAGCATGATGTTGGATTTGGCCAACTCGACATCGCCGTTCTTGCCGGTCGAGTTGATGCGCTTGTAGTGATTGTGGACGGCGACCGAGAGCACCTTCTTGGCGTGGCTCTGGCCCACCACGTAATCGTCCAGCACCTTGAAAATTTCCTGGGGCGTGGGCACGCCCTCCTTGGATTTCATGAAAGAGGTTTTGTTCTCTTCCCGGATGATCTCCATGCAGAGTTCGACGCATTCATCGCAGATGAACACGGTCGGGCCGGCGATGAGCTTGCGCACCTCGTGCTGGCTCTTGCCGCAGAAAGAACAGTAAAGCGTGTTCTTGGATTCGCCGCCGCTGGCCTTGCTCATCTCACTTCCGGTCCTTCCACCGGGGGCTCAACGCCCGCCTCGCAGCCTGGAGAAACCCCAATGCTGCTTTGCACTCTGGGGAGGAGCCGAAGCACCCCCATATCCCAACATTCGACCACGTTAGCGCCGACGGGATCAAGATTTCTTTAAATCGGCTCAAGTGCCCGGAAACCCTGGAACTTTCGCGTCCCAGACCGGGTCAGGAGGTGGTTTCCGGTTCCGGGCGACGCGACATCACCTGATCCAACAGCCCGAAATTCTTGGCTTCTTCCGCAGTCATATAGGTATCGCGGTCGAGCTGCTTTTCAATGGCCTCGACCGTCTGGCCCGTATGTTTGGCGTAGATCTCGTTCAGGCGCCGTTTCAGCTTCACAATTTCCTGTGCATGGCGGGCGATGTCGGCGGCCTGGCCGTAAAAGGCGGCCGAGGGCTGGTGAACCATGATGCGGGCGTTGGGAAGAGCGAACCGGTCCCCCTTTTTGCCGGCGCACAACAAGAGCGAGGCGGCCGAAGCAGCCTGGCCGATGCAGAAGGTCTGAACCGGAGGCCGCACATATTGCATCGTGTCGTAGATTGCCAACCCTGCCGTGACCAATCCGCCCGGCGAGTTGATGTACATATGGACTTCTTTCTTGGGGTTTTCGGCCTCAAGGAACAGAAGCTGGGCGGTGATCAGGCTGGCGCCGTAATCCTCGATCGGACCGGTGATGAAGATCACCCGCTCCTTCAAGAGGCGCGAATAGATGTCGAAGGCGCGCTCGCCACGGGCGGTCTGCTCGACCACCATCGGCACCAGCGTATTGTTGTAGAATTCGGTGGGATTGGTCATGAGCGTTCTTCCGATAGGGATGCGCCGGCAAAAAGGCCGGCCCACCTAATATAGTCTCTGATTCCCCGAATTATCAGGCCTTGCGAATGCTTTCGGGAAGATCGTCGGGATCCTTGAACAGGGTCTCGCGATCGACATTCTTGGGCGTGACTTCGGCCAGCTCGGCGATGAAATCCACCACCTTCTCCTCGAACAGAGGTGCGCGAATCTCGGCCTGAGCCTGGGGATTGCTGGCGTAATACTGGAACACCTGCTGCTCCTGGCCAGGGAACTGGCGGGCCCGCGCCATCACGGCGCGATTGACTTCGTCGCCGGTGATGGTGATGCCGTTCTGCTCGCCCAGCTTGCCCAGGACCAGGCCCAGCCGGACCCGCCGCTCGGCGATGGCGCGGTATTCGGCCTTGAGTTCATCCTCGGTCTGGCCTTCATCCTCAGCGGTCTTGCCTTCCCGCTTCAACTCGGCCTCGACCTGGGCCCAGATGGAGGCGAATTCCGCTTCCACCATGGCGGGCGGCAGCGGGAAACTATGCGCGGTATCCAGCGCATCCAGGATGCGGCGCTTGAGATGCAGCCGGCTGGCAGCATTGAAGTCGGCTTTCACCTGATCGCGCACCCGGTCCTTGAGCGTCGCCAAATCTTCCAGCCCCATCTTCTTGGCCAGTTCGTCATCGATCTTGGCGTCTTCCGGCGCCTTGATCTCTTTCACGGTGACAGCGAAGGCGGCTTCCTTGCCGGCCAGATCGGCGGCTTGATAGTCGGTGGGGAACGTCACTTTCACATCGCGCTGCTCGCCGGCCTTGGCGCCGATCAGCTGATCCTCGAAACCGGGAATGAACTGGCCCGAGCCCAAAGTGAGATTGAAATCCTCGCCCTTGCCGCCGGGAAACTCCACACCGTCCACGCTGCCCACGAAATCGATCGTGGCGATGTCATCCTTCTGGGCGGCTTCGCCTTCGGGCCTGGCGGCATAACCGCGGCTCTGCTTGGCCAGGGTCTGCAGCGCTTCATCCAGATCGGCGTCGGTCACCTCGGCGGTGATCTTCTCCACCTTGAGCTGGGCAACATCGGCGGTCTGGAATTCCGGCATCAGATCCACCGTCACGGTGAATTGCAGATCGGCCTTGCCGTTGACCACTTCGCTGACATCGCCCACCGGCTCGATGCGGGGCTGCAGCGCCGGCTTCAACTGATTGTCGCTGATCGCTTTCTGGCTGCCTTCATTGACGGCCTGCTCGACCACCTCGCCCATCACGGACTTGCCGAACTGCCTTTTGAGGAAGGAGACCGGCGCCTTGCCGGGACGGAAGCCTTTGAGATTGACGCGCGGCTTCATCTCTTCCAGCCGCTTGATGACTTTGGCGTCGAGCTCGCTGGCAGGGATCGTCACCGTATATTGGCGGCGAAGATCCTCGGAAACCGTCTGGGTGATCTGCATGTCTTTAAGTCCTTAATTCCTTTGGCCCTTAGACTTGGCGTGAAGACCTGGTGCGGGCAGAGGGACTTGAACCCCCACGACTTTCGTCACTGGAACCTAAATCCAGCGCGTCTACCAGTTCCGCCATGTCCGCGTATTAGGGCCGGCCCCTATATCAAGTGTTGCGGGGGGTTACCAGCCGATCCTTAAGGGAAATCAGGCTTTCCGGCAGGATTTCAGGCAGGTCCTCGGCGATCAGGCCCGGACCGAAGCGTCCGGCCGCGTCACCATGCAGCCAGGCCCCTGCACAGGCGGCCTCGAAGGCTGGCATCCCTTGAGCCAAAAGCCCGGCGATGAAACCGGTAAGCACGTCTCCTGCTCCCGCCGTGGCCAGAGTAGGCGGGGCGTTGGCGTTGATGGCGGCGGTTCCGTCCGGCGCGGCAATCACCGTGTCGTTGCCCTTGAGCAGCACCACCGCATGGGCGCGGGAAGCAGCCAGGCGCGCGGCTTCGATCTTGCTTTTGGCTTTGCGCAACAGTCCGGGAAAAATCCGCTCAAACTCTCCCGCATGCGGCGTCATCACAGCGGGATGCTTGATCTTGGCGAACAGAGTTTTGGGCTCGCCCTGGAAAGACGTGAGCGCATCGGCATCCAGCACCGTGGCCGCACCGCTTTTGAGCACCGCCATCACCAGGTTTCGAGTGGGCTTGCCCACGCCCAGCCCTGGGCCGATCGCCACCGCATTGAGGCGCTTGTCGGAAAGAAGCTTGGTGAGGCCCTCACTGCCCTTGAACGGCTTGACCATGATGGCGGTGAGGTGGGCGGCATTGGCGGCGACCGCATCGCCTTGCGCCGCGACACTGACAAGCCCCGCGCCGATCCTGAGGGCGCCGCGTGCCGCGAGCCGGGCTGCACCGGTGGCGTGGGCCGGTCCCGACACCACCACACAATGGCCGCGCCCATATTTGTTCGCGTTGGCCTCAGGCCAATAAAAATTGCCGCCCCAGAGCATGGGCGTGTTCTCGAACAGCTTGCTGCGCGATGCGGCGCTTTCCGGGATGCCGATATCGACCAGCAATATCTCACCGCACAATTCACGGCCGGGCAACAACAGATGCCCCGGTTTCAGCCGGAAGAAGGTGACCGTGAGAGACGCCTTCACCGCGGCGCCGAGCGCCTGCCCGCTGTCGCCGTCCAATCCGCTGGGCACATCCACGGCGATCACCGGAACATGGGTCCGGTTCACCGCTTCCGCCAAGCCCCGATAGGATTTTTCCAGAGGCCGGGAGAGACCCGCGCCGAACAGCGCGTCCACGATCAGGGCCGCGCCGTCCAACGCCGCCGGTGAAAGTGCGACTCGCGCGCCTTTCCACTGCTCCGCCATCGCCGCGGCATCGCCTTTGTGTCCCTCGCCCGCCGCCACAACAATATCGAAGCCGTGCGCGGCAAGGAGCCGGGCCGCCACGAAACCATCGCCGCCATTGTTGCCGGGACCGCACAGCACGGTGACCTTGCTGGGCGGAAAACGCGCGGCGATGGCGTCGGCCACCGCCCTTCCGGCATTCTCCATCAAGGTAAGCGAGGGTGTACCCGCCTTGACGGCGGAAGCGTCCGCGCGCCGCATCTCGTCATTGGTGAGAATTTCGCCTGCCATCAAGACCTCAGTCGAAGCCCGGCGGGATATCATCCGTATGCGGATCGATTCCTTCGTACGCCCTAGCAGCCTGCAGGACGCCCCAGTCGTCGAACGGCTTGCCCACGATCTGCAGCCCCACCGGCAGTCCACCGACATAGCCGCAAGGCACGCTGGCCGCCGGTTGCTGGGTGAGATTGAACGGCACGCTGAACGGCGTCCAACTGGGCCAGGAGCCCTTGCCTTCATAGGGCATCACCTTGCCCACCTCGAACGCGGTCACCGCCACCGAGGGCGTGAGCAGAAGGTCGTATTTCTCCATGAAGACCCGCATCTGGCAGGCATAGGCGCCGCGCGTCACATTGGCGGCGATATAATCCTGGAGGGGAATGGCCGCGCCCTCTTCCGCCATCGCCAGAAGACCGGGATCCAGCACCGCCTTCTTCTCACGCGCCGCGTGTCCGAACAGATAACCCGCGCCGCCCCACCACAAAGTGCGGAAGATCGAGCCGGGATCGCCGCCCGGCGGATCGACTTCTTCGACATGCGCGCCTAGATCGGAAAAACGCTTGGCAGCAGCCGCGACCAGCGCCGCCACTTCGGGCACCACATTCGTGGCGAAGCCCATCGCCGGACTGAAAGCGATGCGCTTGCCGCGCACGCCCTGATCCAATCCGTCACTGAAGTTATTAGGTGCAGGTGGCAACCCCTGCCAGTCACGCGGATCGGGCCGCGCGATGACGTCCATCAGCATCGCGCTGCCTTCGACATCGCGGCTCATCGGACCGATATGGGCCAAGGTGCCGAATGGCGATGGCGGCCATGCCGCCACGCGCCCGAACTGGGGCTTGATACCGAAGACACCTGAGAAGCTGGCGGGGATGCGGATCGAGCCGCCGCCATCGGTACCCAGCGCCAAGGGCGCCATCCTCGCCGCCAGCGCCGCCGACGAGCCGCCGGACGAGCCGCCCGGCGTCTTTTCCAGATTCCAGGGATTGCGGGTGATGCCAGTGAGCGGCGAATCCGTCACGCCCTTCCAGCCATGATCCGGCGTGGTGACTTTGCCCAGCAGCACCGCGCCCGCCTGCCTGAGCCTTGCGATCACCGGCGCGTCGTCATTCCAGGGCTTGTTGGGATCGACGGTGCGCGAGCCGCGCAAGGTGGGCCAGCCGCGGGTAAGAAACAGGTCCTTGACCGCCACCGGCACGCCATCCAAAGGCGAGAGCGGCGCATTCTTCGCCCAGCGCGCTTCGGCGGCGCGCGCCTGCTCCAAGGTCGCAGGTTCGTCGATCAGGCAGAAAGCGTTGGTCTTTTTGTCCAGCGTAGCGATGCGCGTCAGAAGCGCTCGCGCCACTTCGACGGGTGAGGTTTCACGCGCCGCAAAGGCCTTCGCAAGCCGAGGTGCGTTCCACTGCCAAAGCTCAGTCATGCTTGAAATGCCTTTTGAGACGCGCCAGCGCTTCCTCGATCACGGAGCGCTGCTTGCAGAAGGCGAAGCGCACATAGGTGTCGGGGCGGCCGGGACCGGAAAAGAATTCGCTTAAGGGGATCAGCGCCACGCCCGCCTCCCGCACCAGCTGTTCGCAGAAGGCGCGGTCTTTCTCATTGGTGATATTCTGGATCCCGGCGGTGAGAAAATAAGTGCCTTCGCTGGGCAGAATATCAAAGCCCAGCTCCTTCAAGCCGGAGGTGAGAAGGTCACGATTGTCCTGAAGCTGCCGGGCAAGTGCGATGGCGGATTCCATTTCATGCTTGAGGCCATGGGCGATGCCCAGCTGCAGCGCCGGTGAGGTGGTGAAGGTGAGGAACTGATGCGCCTTGGCGATCACCGAGATCAGCGCCCGCGGTCCGGTGAGCCAGCCCACCTTCCAGCCTGTGAGCGAGAAAATCTTTCCCGCCGATCCCACCCTGACCGTGCGCTCGCGCATGCCGGGGAGCGTGGCGAGCGGAATATG
Source organism: Rhizomicrobium sp. (assembly GCA_036271455.1). GTDB lineage: Bacteria > Pseudomonadota > Alphaproteobacteria > Micropepsales > Micropepsaceae > Rhizomicrobium. The sequence goes on along the minus strand of DATBAP010000037.1, from coordinate 5,162 downwards.
CGGGCGCCCGTCATAGGTGAGATGCTCATAGACCTCATCACAGATCGCGACCGCGCTGCTGTTCGCCAGCACGCGCGCGATCGCCGCCATCTCCCGGGCGTCGAACACCCGGCCGATGGGATTGAGCGGCGAGTTGATCATCACCGCTTTGGTCTTGGGCGTCACGGCGGCGGCGAGCGCCTCTTCCGTCAGCCGCCATGCCGGCGGCGACAAGGTCACGGTTTTCGCCACCCCACCCACCGCTTCGACAATCGGACGGTAGGAATCATAGGCCGGCTCGATCAGCACCACTTCGTCGCCCGGCCCCACCAGACCCATGATCGCCGCGGTGAGCGCCTCGGTGCCGCCCGAAGTCACCAGCACCTCGTCGCTCCAGTCGTAATCGAGCCTGTAGAAATGCCGGGCGTGGTCCGACAGCGCGCGGCGCAGATCCGGCATGCCTTGCATGGGCGGATATTGATTGGGGCCTTCCATTAGCACTTTGGCGGCGGCGGCACGGATCGCGTCCGGCCCATCCAGGTCGGGAAAGCCCTGGCCCAGATTGACGGCCTTGTGCTCGATGGCCAGCGCCGACATCACGGTGAAAATGGTGGTCCCCTGTCTGGCGAAGACAGGATTGAAAGCCGGTGAAAAAGTCATGCCAGGCCACTTTTGCAGAGTGGAACTGGGCTGACAAATGGCGAGGCCTATATCAGGGCGGACCGCTTCAAACCCAGGCAATCTGCCTGAAATCTAGGCAAGGTGGACGTCCTGGCCTGTGGGCAAACCCCACAAATCCTTGAAAACCAAAGGAATTGCGGCGAAAAAGCCCGGCATAAGTCCTGCAATTTCGTTAGAACCGCGTTCCTCACCACGGGTGAACATGCGCATGAAAAAGATCGAAGCCATCATCAAGCCCTTCAAGCTCGACGAAGTGAAGGAGGCGCTGCAGGAAGTCGGTGTGCAAGGCATCACCGTGACCGAGGCCAAGGGCTTCGGCCGCCAGAAAGGCCATACCGAGCTTTACCGGGGCGCCGAGTATGTCGTGGACTTCCTGCCCAAGGTGAAGATCGAGATCGTGGTGCCGGAATCCCGCCTGGAAGCCTCGATCGAGGCGATTCAGAAGGCTGCGCGCACCGGGCGCATTGGCGATGGCAAGATTTTCGTCCTCAATGTCGAGGAAGTCATCCGCATCCGCACCGGCGAGACCGGCCCGGACGCGATATAGAACGACGCCATATCATCAAAGCACCCCGTTCGCGGGTGCCGGGTATTGGGTAATTATCGGAGGGAAGAAACATTCATGGTTGAGAAGAAAACGAGCGCGGGCGATATCCTCAAGCTCATCAAGGACAAAGAAGTCAAATTCGTCGACATCCGCTTCACCGATCCGCGCGGCAAGTGGCAACATGTCACCTTCGACCTTTCGATGGTCGATGACGATTTCCTCAATCACGGCACCATGTTTGACGGCTCCTCGATCGCCGGTTGGAAGGCGATCAACGAGTCTGACATGTTGCTGCTGCCCGACTTGGAAACGGCGGTCATCGATCCTTTCTTCGCCCAGACCACGCTGATCCTGGTCTGCGACGTGCACGAGCCCACCACCGGCCAGCGTTACGGCCGCTGCCCGCGCTCCATCGCCAAGGCGGCTGAAGCCTATGTGAATTCCTCGGGCGTGGGCGACACCACCTTTTTCGGGCCGGAAGCGGAATTCTTCGTGTTCGACGATGTCCGCTTCGATGTGGGCATGAACAAGGGCTTTTATTACGTCGACTCCAAGGAAGGCGCCTACAATTCCGGCACCGAATACGAGCAGGGCAATCTGGGTCACCGTCCCGGCGTCAAGGGCGGCTATTTCCCCGTGCCGCCGGTCGATTCCGAGCAGGACATGCGCGGCGAGATGCTGGCCATCATGGGCGACATGGGTATCCAGCCGGAAAAGCATCACCACGAAGTCGCCACCGCGCAGCATGAACTTGGCTTCAAGTTCAACACGCTGACCAAGTGCGGCGATTACATGCAGATTTACAAATATGTGATCCACCAAGTCGCCCAGTCCTACGGCAAATCGGCGACCTTCATGCCCAAGCCGATCTATGGCGATAACGGCTCAGGCATGCATGTGCATCAATCGATCTGGAAGGGCGGCAAGCCGCTCTTCGCCGGTTCGGGCTATGCCGATCTCTCGGATACCTGCCTCTATTATATCGGCGGCATCATCAAGCATGCCAAGGCGCTCAACGCCTTCACCAATCCGCTGACCAATTCCTACAAGCGGCTGATCCCGGGCTTCGAAGCGCCGGTGCTGTTGGCATATTCCTCACGCAACCGGTCGGCATCCTGCCGCATCCCCTTCTCGCCTTCGCCCAAGGGCAAGCGGGTGGAAGTGCGCTTCCCCGATCCGGGCGCCAATCCGTATTTGGCCTATGCCGCGATGCTGATGGCGGGCCTGGATGGGATCGAGAACAAGATTCATCCCGGCGCTCCGATGGACAAGGATCTCTATGCGCTGCCGCCGGAAGAATTGGCGAAGGTGCCCCAGGTCTGCGGCAGCCTGCGCGAAGCGTTGGAGAATCTCGACAAGAACCGCACCTTTCTCAAGAAAGGCGGCGTCTTCAGCGACGACTTCATCGACAGCTATATCGAGCTCAAGATGAACGAGGTTTATGCCTTCGAGCACACACCTCACCCGGTCGAGTTCAAGATGTATTACTCGGTCTGATCGGGTTTTCAGATACAAACGGAAGGCGCGGGTTCAGGCCCTGCGCCTTTTTCGTTTCAGGCCGCCAGCGCCGGGCGCGGTGTTTTGCAGGGTAGCGCCACGAATGCGGAGCAGCCGTGATTCACGTCGCTTTCGATCCAGGCGCGGCCACCATGAAGCTCGGCCAGGCCTTTCACCAGCGCCAAGCCCAATCCGGTGCCACCCGCCTGGCGGTCGAAGTGATTGTCCACCTGGCTGAAGGGCACGAAGATCGTATCCAGCTTCGCGCGGGGAATGCCAGGACCATCGTCGCGCACTGCAAGGCGGAAGAAGCCATCGGGGGCGCGGTCGGCGATCACTTCGATACGGCCACCCGGGGGCGTGAACTTCACGGCGTTGGAGACGAGGTTGATCAGGATCTGTTTGAGCGCCCGCTCGTCCGCATACAGTGCAGGGCAGGATGGTTCGACCCGCACAACGAGGGCTTGGCGTTTCTCGGCCGCCTTGGTGATGACCAGCTTAAGGGCGGCGTCCAGCATGCCGCGCGCATCCAGCGGCCCGGGCAGGATCTCCATGCGGCCGGCCTCGATCTTGGCGATATCGAGCAAGTCGTTGATCAGCGACAGGAGATGGGCGCCCGAGGCGTGGATGTCGCGAGCATAGTCCTTGTACTGGGGATTTCCCACCTGGCCGAAACATTCCTCGGCAATGATCTCGGAGAAGCCCAGGATGGCATTCAGCGGCGTGCGCAATTCGTGGCTCATATTGGCCAGGAAGGCGGTCTTGGAGGCGTTGGCGGTCTCGGCTTCGAAGCGTTTGGCCAGCGCTTCGTCACGCGTCTCTTCCAATTCGCGCGCCAGATCCTGCACCTGGAAGCGCAGCCGGGCATCCTCGTGCATCTGCAGCACCAGGGGCCGTCCCGCCCACCACATGTGAAAGGCAAAGAGCGGCGTGGCGAAAGCGATCACATGATCAAGCGTGGAATGACCGATCCCGAAACGGATCGCCGTCATCACCGAGATCGGCACCAGGCCGGTGACGAACATCGCCATGTTGCTGCCTCGCGCCAAAGCCAGCGCCGAGACCACGGCAAGGGCGCAGGCGGCAAGGAAGATATGGTTCACGGAATTGGCGCGCTCCCACAGGATCCAGGGCATCGCGCCCCATGCCGCGCTTATCAGGAGTTGCATCAGGCAGTGAAGCCGCGCCCAGCGGCCGAGATTGTCCGGATCGTGCGTTGTCTCGTGCTGATAGATCGCGGTGGCCGCGGCGGCGGCAGCCGATGCAACCAGCACGATCAAGGGAAGGAAAAGCGTCTGGCTGAGCGGACGATGGCCGAAAATGCCCAGCGGATTGGAGCAGAGAAACGCGACCGCGAGCGCCCATAGAGGTGCGGTCAGGCGCGTCGCACGGACCGACTGGGCGGTGAGGTCGAGTTGGGACTTCAGCACGCGGGGATCGCCGCTGTCCGCCCCTTTGCCGGTGAAAATGCCAAACACGTTATTGATTCCGCAACCGAGTGGGGACGAACCTAGGCGCAGTGTCTTAACGAAAACCTGCGCCGTGGAACTTTACGGCCTACGACCAAGCGCTGACGAAGGGAAAATCGCCGCTCTTATGGTGACGGAAATCCCTTCACGCGGTTGTTTCGCCGGGCCTGCCCGTTGTTTAACGTCTTCGAAGACTTGATGATTCGCGGATCATGCCCAAGGACCCAGCAGACCTGTTTTCGGCCGCCGCTCCATCCGGCAAGGCCTATACCGCCAAGGACATTGAAGTCCTGGAAGGGCTGGAACCCGTCCGCCGCCGTCCCGGCATGTATATCGGCGGCACCGACGTCCACTCCATGCACCATCTGGCGGCCGAGATTCTGGACAATGCGATGGACGAAGCGGTGGCGGGGCACGCCAGCCGCATCGAGATCGAGCTTCAGGCCGGCAACGAACTCTCCATCCGCGACAATGGCCGGGGCATTCCGGTCGACCCGCATCCCAAATTCAAGAACAAGTCGGCGCTGGAAGTCATCATGACGACACTGCATGCCGGCGGCAAATTCGACGGCAAGGCCTATGAAACCTCCGGCGGCCTGCATGGCGTGGGCGCCTCGGTGGTCAACGCCCTGTCGGAATGGATGGAAGTGGATGTGGCGCGCGACAAGCGCGGCCACAAGATGCGCTTCGAGCGCGGCCATGCGGTGGGCAAGCTGAAGGATCTGGGCGCGGTCAACCGTCGCGGCACCATCACCAGCTTCAAGCCCGATGTGAAGATTTTCGGCGATGTGCATTTCTCGCCTGCCCGGCTTTACCGCATGGCCAAGAGCAAGGCCTATCTCTTCCGCGGCGTGGAAATCCGCTGGGAATGCGATCCGTCCCTGATCAAGGACGAGACCCCGGCGGAGGATGTGCTGAAATTCCCCGGCGGGTTGCTGGACTTCCTGAAGAGCGAAATCGGCAAGACCACCACCGTCACCGAGCGTGAA
>DATBAP010000036.1:0-10246 GCA_036271455.1 Rhizomicrobium sp. | reverse complement strand
CGGTATCGCGCCACGGCCCGCGCTCGATCGCCACCACATCGAGGCCGGCATCGGTCAGTTCCTGGGCCATGATGGCGCCGGTCCAGCCCAGCCCCATGACCACCACATCTTTGCGCGGCAAAAGTTTGGTCATGATCAGGTCTCGCCGTAAATCGAGACTGGGCCACGCGGATAAGGCACATTGTGCTTGTCCACATGGTCGCGATAGTCGTAACGCGCGCCAGGAAAGCCCACCATCTTCCAGCCAGCCATGCCCTTGTTGCCGCCATAGAGCGGATCGGCGAAGAAGCCTTCGATCGTGTTCTGCAGCACCAGCTCGAAGAAGCCGCGTGAAGCAAGGCCCGACGCCAGCTTCAACTCGATCTTGCCACTCTCCAGCCCTTCCAGGATTTCGTCTTGCTGTGCGCCGTTCAGCTGCGCGAAAATTTTGCCATGGCTGGCGCGGGCATGATCGTCCAGCGCGCGCAGTCCTTCGCGATAGCGGCCATTGGGCGTGAGTTCACCTTGATAGCCCTGGGTGGGCAAACCCTTGGCGAATGGTCCCTTCATGTAAAGCCGGCTGGATTTGCCGAAGCTTCCGGCCAGTTGGCGGTCGATGAAGACAGCGCAGCCGGCATCCTTGCCACCTACCGACAGTTGATCGGCGGGAATCAGCCGGTCGACGATCGCTTCCACAGCCTGGGCTTCACTGGGGGTGAAGAAATACCACCCTGCCGGATTGACCGGCTTGGGCGGATCGCCGGCGAACGCTTCCCACGGCAGTTGGCCCGAAATATCGCGCGCCTGGGCATGACCGGCGAACGCCAGAATCGGCAGCGCCGAGGCCGATGCCAGAAAGCGGCGACGGCTAGGCTTTGGCCCACGCGGCATGGTTGTGCCCCTTCCCCAGTTCCGCAATCTTTCCTCAAAAGCGCGAACAAGGAAAGCGCCACCTTGGGTATTTTTACGAATGGAAGCCGGCGCGGAAAACGGGCTCGACCTCCCCTTCTTCAATAAAGGAACATCGGCTTTCCCGCGAGCGCGGTGACGCGCGGACGATAGGCTTCCGCGTCGTAAAGCGCCGGCACATCTACGCGGCGCGTGCCTGTGATACAGGTGTCCACCGGCACGCTGATATAGCGCCCGCCCTGAATCGCGGTCATCAGCCCGCGTTTGCCGTCCTTCAGCAATTGCACCGCCATGGCGCCATAATTCCTCGACACCATCTGGTCCAGCGCGTCCGGCGCGCCGGCGCGCATCAGATAGGCTAGCTTCTGGTTCATCACCCCAATGCCGGTGAGGCGCTGAATCTCCGTGCCCACCATCTCGCCGATCCCGCCCAACTTGCGATGGCCATAGGCGTCTTCGGGTCCGGCCTGGACGATCGCGCCCTCCTTCATCTGGGCGCCTTCGGAGAGGACCAGCATGGCATAACGCGAGGGATTGCGGGTGTGGTCCTTTTCCAAAAGCGCCGCCAGCCTTTCCATGTCAAACGGCACCTCGGCGATCAGGGTGCGGTCGGCGTCGGCCAGATAGCCCGCCAGCAGCGCGGTCTCGCCGCAATTCCTGCCGAACAATTCCACCACGCCAATCCGCTCATGGCTGCCCACGGGCGTGCGCAGCGCCGTGATCGCCTCCACCGAACGCGTCACGGCGGTGGAAAAGCCCATGCAATAATCGGTGCCGAAGACATCGTTATCCATGGTCTTGGGGCAGGCCATCACGGCAAAGCCTTCTTGATGCAGCCGCGCCGCATAAGACAGCGTGTCGTCGCCACCCAAGGCCACCAGCGCATCGATCTTCAAAGCTTCCAGCACGCGCAGCACATGCGGGGTGGCATCCACCTTGTCGCCCTTGCGGGGAATATCCTTGAGGAATTCTGGCAGGTCGGACGGCTTCATCCTGGCCGGATTGGTGCGCGAAGAATGCAGGATGGTGCCACCGGTGCGGTCGATGGTTCGCACCCGCTCATGGGTGAGCGGCATCAGATGTTGCTGGCTGCCTTCGGGATCGTCAGGATTGTAGCAAAGCGGTCCGGCCCAGCCGCGGCGAAAGCCGATAACATCCCAGCCCTCGCTGAGAGCGCTTTCCGTGATCGCCTTGATGCAAGGATTGAGCCCTGGCACATCGCCGCCGCCCGTCAACACCGCAATCCGCATGTCCCCTCCTCCCGTTATTTCGCGTGTTCCAGCATCATTCGCGCTTCCGCCACGGTTTCCACCTTGGCGTCAATCGTCATGGAAAGCCCCTTCCCGCATCATGGATGCTGTCCGCGCGGGCCGGTTATGGTGCGGCTCCGGTGGCGGCGGTCCGTCCTCGCGTCTAGTCTAGCCATAATAATTCCTCGGGAGAAACCGCCATGACCTTGCAAGGAAAGACCGCTCTGATCACCGGGGGTTCGAGCGGCATTGGCCTCGCCACCGCCAAACTGTTTCAGGAGCATGGCGCCAAGGTCGCCATCGTTGGCACCGATGCCGCCAAACTCGACAAGGCCAAAGCAGAGCTAGGCGGCAAGGCCGTCACCATCAAGGCGGATGTCCGCTCCGTCACCGACATGACGCGCATGGCCGAGGAAGCAAAAGCCGCATTCGGCAAGCTCAACATCTTCTTCGCCAATGCCGGCACCGCGTTGGGTACGCCCATCGGCGCGACAGACGAGGCCGCCTACACCAAGCTGATGGACGTGAACGTCAAGGGCGTGTTCTTTTCGGTGCAAGCGGTGGTGCCGCTGATGCCGCCCGAAAGCTCGATCATCCTCAACACCTCATGGCTGGACCAGCGCGGCGTGGCGGGACGGGGAATTCTTTCCGCCAGCAAGGCGGCCGTGCGATCCCTCACCCGCACCTTCGCCGCCGAACTGGCGGACCGGAAAATCCGTGTCAATGCCGTGAGCCCCGGCTCGATCATCACGCCGCTGCACAAGGGCGCGCGCAGCGACGCGGATTTTGCGGCCTATGTCGAAGCCACCTCCAAAATCATCCCCGCCGGCCGCATGGGCACCGCCGAAGACATCGCCAACGCCGCCCTGTTTTTGGCCAGCGACGCCTCCAGCTATATGCTGGGCGCGGAAATCATCGTCGATGGCGGCCGCGCGGAATTGTAGATCGCGATGAAGCTGAACGCGGATTTTGACGCCCGCGCCGTGGTGCATGCGGCGAAGCAGCTTTGGGTCTCGAGCCCGACGCCAGGCGTAGAGCGGCGCATGCTGTTCCGCATCGGCGACGAGAAAGCGCGCGCGACCTCCATCGTGCGCTACGCCAAGGGCAGCCATTTCCCCGCTCACGGCCATCCCGGCGGCGAGGAAATCCTGGTGCTGGACGGCGTGTTCCAGGACGAAAGCGGCGATTATCCCGCCGGCTCCTATATGCGCAATCCGCCGGGATCGGGGCATCGGCCGGGCTCCGAGCAAGGCTGCGTGATTTTCGTCAAGCTCTGGCAGTTTCGCCGGGACGATGATGCCACTGTCGCGCTGCGCAACGCGGACGGCACGCTGTTCGACAATGGTCACGAACAGGTGCGGCTGGAGACGTGGGAAGCGGACCAGGACATCGAATTGACCAATCCGGAAGGTCTGGAGCTCTTGGTGCTGGATGGCTCTTTCTCCGACGCCACGGACATTTTCGCCCGCCATTCCTGGCTCAGGCTCCCGGGAGGTACACGCCTTCGCGTCCGCGCTGGCGCCGAGGGAGCGCGGGTCTGGCGCAAATCCGGCCTGCTACAGCAGGAGAATCTCTGCGCATTTTGATGTCGCCGGTGTATCATCCCCTCCGCCAATGCCTGCCAAAGGAAGGACTATGCCTAAAGCCAAAAGCAGCAAGAGCAAGACAGCCAAACCCAGTAAAACCAAAGCCGCGAAGCCGGTGAAGGCCACCGCGAAGGCGAAGCCCGCCAAGCCGGTTGCGAAACCGGCGAAACCTGCCGAAGCCAAATTGCCGAAAGCCGCGACCGCCGCGCCTGCCGAGCAGGTCACGACTGGCCCAGCTAATCCCGCGGCGCCCAAGCCGAAGGTCGAGCCGCCGCATCCGGGAAAACCCGAACAGCCCACATGGGCGCGCTTCAACCAGGGGCATAATCAGAAAATGACCAAGGGCCGCTTCTTCCGCCATCAAGGGCGCTAGGCCTTTTGGCCCCTCGCATGTCAGACCATGTCTGACCCGAACGATCTGTTCGCGCGCGAGTTGGAGGGCGTTCTCAAGAAATATTACGCGCTGAAGGAAGCGCGCCAGCGCCATCCTTATGTCGGCGATCTCATCCGCGTGCTGTTGCCCTATCCCGAAGGCGTGCGGCGCGCGCTGGTGATTTTCGAGCTGGAGAAACAGCGCAGGCAGGACCGTCTGCCCATCCCTGCCACGTTCAAGGCCGCGGTGCAAAGCAGCTACAATCATTATTCCCAGGACTCCGAGATGTTCAAAAAGCGCGGCGCGCCCTCGGGCGAAGGCTTGTTCTATTCGCCCACCGGCAAGGGATCGGGACGCTGGGCCGTCCATCCCGAACGCGCCCTTGCGTGGCTGAAAACCAAACTGGGCGAACCCCGGCTGCTCTGAAAATTTGTCTGTCTTCCCGGTCCATCTTTTCCCTCTTGACATGCAACCATTTGGTTGCATATTAAGACTATGGATGACGACGCTGTTTTCCGGGCCCTGGCGGACAAAAGCCGCAGGCTGTTGATGGATCGGCTTCGCCGCAGGAATGGACAGACATTGAGCGAGCTCTCGGAAGGATTGGCGATGACGCGCCAAGCGGTGACCAAGCACCTCGTCCTGTTGGAAGAGGCCAATCTGGTGGCGTCGCTGCGTCAGGGGCGTGAGAAATTGCATTTCATCAATCCCGTGCCAATCAACGAGATCGCGGAACGGTGGATTGGGAAATTCGACCGCTCGCGGCTGGGAGCGTTATCCGATCTCAAGACTGTACTCGAAAGCAAATCGCGGAAATAACCGAACTGGAGACCAATATGGCACAAAGCAGCTTCATCTATGTCACCTATATCAAGACTTCGCCCGACGAATTGTGGACGGCGCTGACCAGTCCGGAATTCACCCAGAAATACTGGTTCGGCATCCGCCAGGAGTCGGAGTGGAAGCCGGGCGCGAGCTGGAAGATGATTTTCGCGGACGGCCGCGTCGCCGATGCCGGCGAAGTGCTGGAATGCGATCCGCCCAAGCGGCTGGTGCTGAAATGGCAGAACCAGTTCAAGCCCGAATTGAAAGAAGAAGGCTATTCGCGTTGCGTCTTCGAGATCGAGCCGCAAAATGACGTGACCAAGCTCAGCATCACGCACACGATCGACAAGGAGAATTCGAAGTTCATCCAGGCGGTGTCGCAGGGGTGGCCGACCATCCTCTCCAACCTCAAATCGCTGATCGAAACAGGAAAGACCATCATCCAGCGCTAGAGCAAGCTAGGGCCAGATTCAATCGTCTGCGTTGCGCTGCGGCGTGGCGATCCGCAAGGAGCCGCGCGAAGAGCGTATCGGCAATACGGTCGAGCGCGGCGACACCACGGGCGCTCGCCGCAACGCAACCCAAAGGGCCGGGGTCTTTTGCGTCCCGGGTTCGTCGAAAGGCTTGCCCGTATTGCCGATACGAGCTGCGCCTTTCTCCTGCCCGCGCCGCAAAATCCCTCCGGCGCAGCGGTTCAATCTGGCCCTAACTTGCTCAACGCCGCTGCAGATAGCTTTCATCCAGCTCGGCCAGCGAGGCGCAGCCCAAAAGTTTCATGGTGCGCTCCAGATCCGCACGCAAAATGGAGATCGCCCGGGTCACACCGCGCTCGCCGCCCGCCGCCAAGCCATAGGCGTAACCGCGCCCGATCAAGACCGCGTCCGCACCTAGCGCCAAGGCCTTGACGATATCGCTGCCGCGGCGAATGCCGCCATCCATCAGCACCTGGCAGCGCTCGCCCACCGCGCGCGCCACTTCGGGCAATGCATCCAGGCTGGCGGCCACGCCGTCCAATTGCCGCCCACCATGATTGGACACCACCACCGCGTCGGCGCCGCCGTCACAGGCGCGTTTTGCGTCATCGCCCGTCAATATGCCCTTGATGGCGATCGGCCCTTTCCACTGCTTGCGGATCCAGTCGAGATCTTCCCACGTCACCACCGAGCGCGACAAAACCTTGGCCACGTCGTTCAGCGGGAGCGGACCTTCCTCGGTCACCACATTGGGCAGATGCGTCATGCGATAGCCGGCCAGATAGGTGGCAAGCCATCCCGGATGCATCAGGATGTCGCCCGCGTAACGAAGTTTGGCGAAAAAATCCCTTCCCATCAGCTCGTTCATGCCATTGCGGAAATCGCGTTCGCGCAATCCCGCCACCGGCGTGTCCACAGTGAGGAACAGGCCCTTGACGCCGCAGGCCTGGGCGCGCGCCAAAGTGGCTTCGCCTGCCTCGCGTCCGGCCAGAAGATAGATCTGCATGAAGGTGGGTGTGCCGGTGGCGGCCAACGCCTCCATCGGTGCGCCGGAAATGGTGGAAAGAATGGCGCCAGTGCCGGCCCGGCCGGCGGCGCGGGCCACGCCCACCTCGCCATCGGGGTGCATCAGGGCGCTATAGCCGATGGGCCCCAAAAGCGCGGGCCATTCCAGCCTTTGCCCCATCACAGTGACGCCGAGATCCAGCGATTTGATTTCGACGCCGTGACGGGGGCGGTAAATCCAGTTCTTGAAAGCCTGGCAATTGTCCTTGAGCGTGGCCTCGTCCTCGGCGGCCCCGTCCAGATAGTCGAACACCACCGCCGGCAACCGCGCCTTCGCGATCCCGCGCAAATCGGCAATATTGACGGCGCGATCGAGCCTCCCCATGTCTCCTTATCCGGCCTCCGGGCGGCTTTGACAATCGGTCCGGTTTCACACGGGAACAAGCCATGCTAGAAACCCGCATGGCAGACCCCAAGCCCCCCTTCACCGCCTCTGAACAGCGCGACAAGCTGGTCTGGGCGGAGATTGCCAAGGAGCGCGCCGCCTTCGATGCCAAGACGGCGAAGCTGAAAGCCTTGCGCCTGGCCCAAGAGGCCGAGGCGCCGCCGCCCGCGCCCAAGACGGCCAAGGCGAAAGCCAAGAAGCGCTGAATTTCACCCAAGCGGAAGCAGGGAGCGATCGAAAGACCGCTTCCCTGTGCCGTTCACTCGAACGGGCTTAACTGCCTTTTGTGTCTTGGCCGGCCGGCATGTCCTGCCGGCCCGGTTTCACCGTCGAGGGATTCTCGTCGGTCGAGACGTTGGCATTGTCGAGCCCGCCCGCCATGCGGGATTCGGTATTGGTGATGGTAACGCGTACGGGTATTTCGTCGCGCAGATCGTGTTTCTTCTTCTCGTCCATTTTGGTCTCCGGAATCGCTGCGAGCAGATAACGACTGGAACCGGGGAACGTTTCCGAAGAATTCCTGTCAATGCGCCAGAACCCAGCTCGCTACGTCATCCTGAACCTGTGGCCCTTCCAGGTCGCGCAACAGCATATGGTAGCCATGTGCGTATTCGCGCACTTCGGCGTGGCCATCCAGGGCGGCGATCGCGGCGGCGGCGGATTTCGGCGGGATCACCTGGTCCTTGGCGCCGTGCAGGAGAAGGATCGGTGGCGCTTTCCCGATCTCGCCGGCGGCCTGGCGCGCCTCGTCCATCAGATTGACCAGGCCATAAAGCGTCTCGGCACGGGTCTTCTTCTGGAACAGGGGGTCGCGGCCCAAAGCGATCAGCATCGGCACATTGTCCGACGGCACCACGGTCACCACATGGCTGGCCGCGGAATTGCTGAGGATAATACCGGGCGTGATATGCGCCACCAGGAACAACGCCACGCGATATGGCATAGGCATGTCGGCGCGCGACCAGACGGCCGGCGAGACAAGAATCGCACCGTCAATCGCGGGCGGCTCGGATGACGCGAGCGCGGTGAGCAGCACCGCCCCCCCCATGCTTTCGCCCAGGGCGAAAATCTTCACGCCGGGAAAGTGCGCATGCGCGGCGATGGCGAAATCGTCGAGATCCCGCCGCATCACTTCGCTTCCCGGCCACAGGCCCGGATTGTCCGAACGGCCGAAACCACGTTGATCGATGGCCAAAGTGGTGATGCCGTGCTTGGCCCATTCGCGGCCCGGACCATCGAACGCGTTGGAATAGTCGCTCATGCCATGCAGACCGATGATCACCGCCTTGGGCGTCCCGCCATCCGCATCCCATTCGCGCAACGGCAATCGTGTGCCATCACGTGTCACCAATACGCCTTCTTCGAGATGCGGCGTCACACTCTCATTCCCCACAGGTGAACGCGTGACGGCACACCCCATCAGGATCAGACTCAACAAAATCGCAAATAGGCGCATCACGGGACCGGGATCTCAGGTGAGAAGTCCGATCATGGACGCCGAAAGCCCGCTCGCCAAGGTTCCCGACACCATGGCGCGCAATGCCAGTGGCACGATCTCGGCGCGCCGCTCCGGCATCAGGGCGCTCATGCCGGCGATGAGAATGCCCACACTGCCGAAGTTGGCGAAGCCGCACAGCGCGTAGACCATGATCAGGCCGGAGCGAGGATCGAGCGTGCCCTTGGGCAGGCCGGCATATTGGAGATAGGCGACCAGTTCATTGATGACAGTCTTGGTGCCGAGCAGGCTTCCCGCCACGCCGGCCTCGCGCCAGGGCACGCCGTAAAGCCAAGCCAGCGGCGCGAACAGAAAGCCCAGGACGCGTTCCAAGGTGATGGGCGCGCCAGCCAGAAGCGGCAACGCGCTGAGAATATGATCGGCCAGCGAGATCAGGGCGATCATCACGATCAACAGCGCCATGATTTGCAGATATATTTTCAGCCCATCCTCGGTGCCTTTGGCCACCGCATCCATGCTGGAGCGATAGCCCAATTCTCCGGGTGTTTCCTCGGTGGCGGCATCGCCCGGTACCATCACCCGGGCGATCATCACCGCGGCGGGGAGCGCCATCATCGAGGCCACCAGCACGTTGCCCAGCGCATCAGGCAGCACGTCCTTCAGCACGGTGGCGTAGAGCACGAACATGGTGCCGGCCACTGACGCCAGCCCCACGCTGAACAGGATGAACAGCTCCGTGCGGGTCATTTTGGCAAGGCAAGGGCGGATCAACAGCGGCGCCTCGATCATGCCGAAGAAGACAGTGGCGCCCGAGGCCAGCGCGGTGGCTCCGCCCAGGCCCAAGGCCCGGCGCAGCACAAAGGCGATGCCGCGCACAATCAGAGGCAAAATGCGCCAATACCACAGCAGTGCCGAAAGTGCCGAGATCACGATCACTAGCGGCAGCACGCCGAAAGCGAAGCTGGTGAGGGCACGGGGGTTGGTGACGGAAAAAGGCGTGACGCCTCCCGCCACATAGCCGAAGACGAAGGTGGCGCCCGCCGTGGTGGCCTGGCTGAGCGCGTCCACCACCTCATTGAGGCCCAAAAGCACGGCACGGGCCGGCGGGAATTTCAACAACAGCAGCGCGATCGCCAGTTGCAGCATGAGCGCCGCGCCCACCATGCGGAACCGGAAGGCGCGCCGGTTTTCCGACAGCGCCCAGGCCAGGGCGATGATCACCACCATCCCCAGCACCGACTGAAGATGCGCCAAGAGGTTTTCGGTCATGCGTTCCAGCCAGCCAAACCCCGCGCACGCTAGCTGATTCGCGCGCGACACGGGCTGGCCCACGCGCTAGATTGGGCCAGGGGCCCAACATGACCAAACCTGCCGAAATTCGCGCACTGGCCGGCGCGCGGGCCTTTCCGCCTTTGGTGCTGGTGATGTTTCACTTCAGCGAAGGCCATGGCTATCGCAATTTCTGGCCGCTCGATCTTCTGGCGGCGCGCGGCTATCTGTGGGTGGAATTCTTCTTCTGCCTGTCGGGTTTCATCCTTGCCCATGTCTATGGGCCAAGGCTGACGCAGATTTTCACCCGCGACGGCTATGTCCAGTTCCTGAAAGCGCGCCTCGCGCGGCTTTATCCGCTCCATCTTTTCATGCTGCTGGCGGTGCTGGCGGTGCTGATCGTCACCCGCATCCTGGCGCATATCGGCGGCTATCATTCGATTTTCGATCTGCGCTACCACCAGGATGTAAGCGTGAAAGGTTTTTTCCTTTCTCTCTTCCTTGTCCAAGGCTGGAACACCATGGACCGGCTCACCTGGAACGGAGTCTCCTGGTTCGTGAGCGTGGAATGGGCGCTCTGCCTGATGTTTCCCCTGTTTCTTTGGCTGGCCAATGGCCGCGCCTGGCGCGGCGTCGCACTGATCGCCGCCGGCGTGATCGGCCTCACGGCGCTCGA
>DATBAP010000035.1:0-26054 GCA_036271455.1 Rhizomicrobium sp. | reverse complement strand
TTCGTCCCAGCCGGGCTGGAGTTCGGGCTCGCCGAAATGGAAGCCCTGGAAATAGTCCACGCCGAAGCTTTCCAGGAGCGCGGCGTCCCGATCCGAGCCCACCCATTCGGCCACGACTTTCATGTCGAAATTCTTGGCCAGTCCCGTCAGGGTGCGGACAAAGACCTGATTTTCCGGGCTCGCCGACAGGTCCTTGACGTAAGAACCGTCAATCTTGACCACATCGACATGCAGCATCTGCAGATTGCGGAATGACGTGAAGCCGGCGCCGAAATCGTCGATCGCCACTTTGACGCCCAGCTCGCGCAGTTGCGAGACGAAATGGGCGTTCTCCTCGAACTGGGCGAGCGAGGCGGTTTCGGTCAATTCCACCACCAGCCGGTTCGCCACCGCGCCATGGTCTTTCACATAATCGACAAAGCCTTGCAGCCAGGCAGGATCGGATGCCGCCATGCCCGAGACATTGACGCCCAAGACCAGCTCGGGATGCCGCTCCAGCACGCCCACCGCTTTTTCCAGCGCGAAACGATCCACCAGATGGACGATGCCCATCTGTTCGGCCGCGTGCACGAAATAGCCCGCATTCATGATCGCGCCGTCCGGGCGGATCATCCGCAACAGACATTCATAATGGGTGGGCTTGCGGCTGCCGGCCGCGATGATGGGCTGATAGGACAGCCGGATCCTGTTGTCCTTCAGCGCCTGCACCACCTCGTCGGCGATGCCCATCTGCCGAAGCCGCGCGGTCTCGAGCTGCTGGGATTCGGCATAGACGGCGAAGCCGTCGCGGCCATTGGCGCGGGCCCGTTCCAGCGCCTGTTCGGCGCGCAGCATCGCGTCCTGGCTATTGGCGGCGGCCAATGGCAGCCACACCGCGCCCACCGAAATAGTGGCGAAGACCATGCCGGCTTTGGTCTCGACGGCGTGATCGCGCACCGCGCGCCGCAGCCGCTGAGCGACGATGGTGATCTCGCTCTCTTTGCAATTTTTGAGGATGACGCCGAATTTGTTGCCGGCGGTGCGGCCGATAATGTCGTGGGTGCGCAGACCCTTGGCCACGCGCTCGCCCACGCCCACGATCACTTCGTCGCCGGCGTCGAAGCCATAGCCGTCATTGATCATGGCCAGCCGGTCGATCGAAGCCACCAGGAAGGCGCAGTGCCGGCTTTCCTGCATCGCGCGCGAGATCACCATCTGAAGTTCGATGCGCAGCGCGTTGCGGTTGAGATGGCCCGTCAACTCGTCGCGGGTGGCGAGATAGGTGAGGCGCTGTATCTCACGCTGTTTCTCGGTGGTTTCCCGCAGCATGCCGATCACCCGCTCGGTGCGGCCTTCATTGTCGGCCACGCGGGTGCCGGCGAACGTGAAACCCACCGCGCCCATGGCGGACGCCACTTCCAGATTGAGTTCGAATTGCGAGGAATAAGGCGAGCGATCTTCCAGGACGGCGGTCAGCTCGTCACGGCCGGCGCGCGTCACCGTCTCGAGCAGCGCCTGCGCGGTGCCCGCTGCGATCGAAAAAGGCAGAATATCGGTGGCGCCGTCCCATTGGACGCGGTCTTCCGCGATCTGCCAATCCATCACCACCACCCGGGCTGCCTGGGAGGCAAGCCTTAGGCGTGCGTTCTCATGAACGGCACCCATTTGGGCACGCGCGTCCGCACCCTTATGCAGAGTTTTCTGAAGCAAAATCCACCATCCTGGCCTTTTTGGCCTTTGGCCTTTTTGGCCTTTACCCAGGCGCGAGTATGGCGGCGCACCACTTAAAAAAGGGGTAAGCAATACTAAGACGGTCCTATGGCCCGGGCCTTGCGTTTTGCTGCCCATGAGCCTTGTCGGCCCCATCTCTTCGTCTTCGGCAAACGCTGTTCGGGCGGCGGCAAAGCGCGCCCGCGAAGCGCAAAAGCTCAAAGCCTCCAGCGGCTTGCGCGCGAGCCTGCCCGAGCAGGAGGAAACCGATGCGCAGGTTTCACAAGAACAAGCCGAGGAAAAGCTGGCTCATTCCGGGACAGCGATCGATGTCCCAATACGAAACGCGCAATCTGATTTTAATTTTACTCCAACTTTCATCACCCAATTGTTGGGCCAGCTCCTGCCCGATCCCGAGCAGAAACGCTCAGGCGCGCTTGGCGCCTACAAGGAGCTCTATGCGCGCATCCGGATCTTCGACCGGTTTCTGTAGCGAGCGCGTCATCAGGCCAAGCGCCGCCGCCAAGAACAAAGCCGCCTGGGCAAGTCCGCCATCCAGCATCGCCAAGCTGCCCAGAAGCAGCGCCGCCGCGCCCAGCATCGCGGCAAGGCCCCCGCGGAGATTATCTTGCGCGCGCGAAGGACACGCCGCCAGAATATAGACCCCGGCTGCGGCCACCGCGGCAAACGCCAGAAGCGGCATCGCCGCCAGGGATGCGATCAGGCCGGTAGCAAACGCGACCGCCAGCGCCGCCGCGGAAAGCCATTGCGGCGCGCCTTGGCGAAAGCAGAACGCCAAAGCCAGCGCCACCCCTGCCACGCCTGCCGTCAGCAGCATCACATTGAAGGCAAGGCCCGGCGCCGGCACCGTCAATGACGCCGCGAACGCGGCCAGCAGCACGGCGGCGAAGCGCAGAGGAATTCGGGCCCGCGCGCGCAATCCCCGCGCCATCCGCCAGCTCCAGATGCTGACACCCGCAAGCACCAGCGCGCCCAGAAGATCGAACGAAAGCGAATCAAACGAAAAAGCCATGCCAGGCGATTATGCGCCCCGCATGGCTTTTTTTGAATCCGGCCTGTTACGCGGCGATGAGGTTCCTCAAGACATAAGGAAGAATTCCGCCATTCTTGAAGTACGCCACTTCATCGGCGGTGAGGATCATCAAGACCAGCGGCAGCTTCTGGGTCGAGCCGTCGGGGCGATGGATGGTCGCCTCGACCCGCATGCGGGGCTTGATGTCGCCCGAGAGGCCGGGGATATCCACCGTCTCGCGGCCGGTGAAGCCGTAATCCTTGCGGCTCTTGCCCGCCCCGAAGCAGAACGGCGCCACGCCCATGCCGATAAGATTGGAGCGGTGGATGCGCTCGAAGCTTTCGGTGATCACCGCGCGCACGCCCAAAAGCTTGGGCCCCTTGGCCGCCCAGTCACGCGACGAGCCGGTGCCATATTCCTTGCCGCCCACCACCACGGTGTCCAGATTATCCTTCTTGTAGGCTTCGGCGGCGTCGAAGATGGACATTTGTTGCCCCTCGCCACTGAGGTCGCGGTAATAGATGGTGTTGCCGCCTTCCTTGCCGCTCATCATCTCATTGCGGATGCGGATATTGGCGAAGGTGCCGCGCTCCATCACTTCGTGATTGCCGCGGCGCGAGCCATAGGAATTGAAATCCTTTTGGGCGACCTGGCGTTCCTGCAGATAGACGCCCGCGGGTGACGTCGCCTTGATGTTGCCGGCGGGCGAGATGTGATCGGTGGTGATGGAATCCCCGAACAGCGCCAGCACACGCGCGCGCTGAATGTCCTTGACCGGCGCGGGCTGGAGCTTCATGCCCTCGAAATAGGGCGGGTTCTTCACATAAGTCGAACCGATGTCCCATTGATAGGTCTGGCCCTTGACCAGCTTCACCTTTTTCCAATTGGCATCGCCGTTGAAGACGTCGCCATAGCGCGACTTGAAATTGGAGGCCTTCACCGCCTTGCGTACGGCGGCGGCGATTTCCTTCAGGGAAGGCCAGATGTCCTTGAGATAGACCGGCTTGTCTTTCTGGTCATAGCCTACCGGCTCTTTGGCGAGATCGACATTGACCGATCCGGCCAGGGCATAGGCCACCACCAGCATGGGCGAGGCCAGATAATTGGCCCGCACCAGGGGATGGACGCGGCCTTCGAAATTGCGGTTGCCCGAGATCACCGCCGCAGTCACCAGATCGGACTCGGTTACGGCCTTGGTGACGGGATCGGGCAAAGGCCCGGAATTGCCGATGCAGGTCGTGCAGCCATAGCCGGCCAGAGTGAAGCCTAACTTGTCGAGCGATTTGTCCACACCCGCTTTCTTCAGATAATCGGTCACCACCTGACTGCCGGGCGCCAGCGAGGTCTTCACCCACGGCTTGACCTTGAGCCCGCGCTTGACGGCTTTTTGCGCCACCAGGCCCGCGCCAATCATCACCGACGGATTGGACGTGTTGGTGCACGACGTGATCGCCGCGATCACCACATCGCCATGGCCGATGGTGGCATCGGAACCTTCCAGCTTGACCCTTTTGTCGGCGTCGCCTTCCTTCTTGTAGGTGTTGACGAGGTGACCGCCGAAATTGGCGGCGACGTCGCCGAGCGCGACGCGGTCCTGCGGCCGCATCGGTCCCGCCATGGACGGCTCGACCTTGGTCATGTCCAGCGACAGCGTGTCGGTGAAGACGGGTTCAGGGCTCTTCTTGGTGCGGTAAAGCCCTTGCGCCTTGGAATATTTCTCGACCAGCGCGATGCGGCTGTTGGTCCGCGCCGTGTTCTTGAGATAGCGGATGGTTTCCCCATCCACCGGGAAGAAGCCGCAGGTCGCGCCGTATTCCGGCGCCATGTTGGCGATAGTGGCGCGGTCCTCCAGCGACATCTCGTCCAGGCCGGGGCCAAAGAATTCGACAAAGCGGCCCACCACGCCTTTCTTGCGCAGCATTTGGGTTACGGTGAGCACCAGATCGGTGGCGGTGACGCCTTCACGCAATTTGCCGGTGAGCTTGAAGCCCACGATTTCCGGAATCAGCATCGAAATCGGCTGACCCAGCATCGCCGCTTCCGCTTCGATGCCACCCACGCCCCAACCCAACACCGCCAAGCCATTGATCATGGTGGTGTGGCTGTCGGTGCCCACCACCGTATCGGGGAAGGCGAATTCGACCGCCTTGCCGCCATCCTTGCCTTTGCGCGTCCACACCGTCTGGGCGAGATATTCCAGATTGACCTGATGGCAGATGCCGGTGCCGGGCGGCACCACGCGGAAATTGGCGAATGCCTGCTGGCCCCAGCGCAGGAAAGCATAGCGTTCCTTGTTGCGCTCATATTCGATGACGACGTTCTTCTTGAAGGAATCCTTGGCCCCGAAATTGTCCACCATCACGCTGTGATCGATCACCAGATCGACTTCGGCCAAAGGATTGATCTTCTCCGGATCGCCGCCCAGAGTCTTCATGGCGTCGCGCATCGCCGCCAGATCCACCACCGCCGGAACGCCGGTGAGATCCTGCATCAAGACCCGCGCGGGACGGAAAGCGATCTCGCGGTCCGAAGTCTTGGTCTTGAGCCAGGCATGCACGGCCCTTATGTCGTCGGCCTTGACGGTCTGGCCATCCTCGTGACGCAGCAGATTTTCGAGCAGCACCTTCATCGAATAGGGCAGCTTGGAAATGCCTTTGAGACCGCTCTTTTCCGCGTGCGGCAAGCTGAAATAGGCGTAGGTCTTGCTTCTCACTTTCAGGGTGCGGCGGCATTTGAAACTGTCGGGGTGGCTGATGGTCTTCACGGGATGCTCCCTCTGAGCGGGTAGAGCCTTGTTCGGTTGCGCCGGATTTAGTCAAATTCGCCGTGAAAAGATAGCGTTTGGGGCACGATTGCGGGTTTTTCCGGCTTAAAATCGCCCGATTCGCGCGCCATTCTTCTCGGCGGGGATGGGTGCGGGCCGGGGCAAGAAAAAGCGATGAGTGCACGCGCGTTTCTCCTTCTGCTTGGCCTTTTGTTTGTGGGGGCTGAGCAATCCGTGTGGGCGCAAGAGCCGTCCGATCCGATGGCGGCCAGATTGTCGGCCGAGAAGGTGAGCGATGTGGCGGCGGGCAGTTACAGCGCCGCCGACGACGTCAATTTCACGCTCATTCCTTACGGCGACAAATATCTGCTGCGCTTCGATGGCAACCCAGAGAATTTCGTTCTCTATGGCGACCGGATCGCGCTGGGCGGGCGGGAACTCAAATATGATACCGGCGCCATCGCCTTGAAGATTTCCGTATGGGGCGGCATCACGCTCTATACCCAGGATGCGCCCGGCGGCTTGCCGGCGACGCGCACCGGGGACGCCGCCATCCCGCCCAGACTGGCGGTTCCTGTCGCCAGCCTCACCACCGCGCTGACGGATGAGGAAAGCCATCTCAACTATACCCAGCATCTGAAACTGCATTTCTCGGCCGACGCAGCAGTGGTCAAAGGCGGCGACGATGCCCGCGCCTATGCCTTCGATACACTCGTCAATAGCGCGATGGGCATCGAGCGCATCATCGGCACCCCGGCCGGACGGGCCGCCTTTACCCAGCGCTTTGATCAGGTGCGCATCGTGGAAGGCGACAAGCCCACCATCGTGATTTCCGGTCACACCTTGCTGGTGAGCTTCGTGCCGTCCTCCGGTGCGGCGGGCCGCGCTTCCTCGCGCGCGATCGCTTACGCGCTGGGGAAGATGCTGTCGTTGCAGGAACCAGCCTAACAAAACTTTTCTAGAAGCTTGGTCGTGACCTCCCTCCCCCTCGTGCGGAGCACTGGAGGGGGAGGTGGCCGTAGCAGCGCTTGCGATGCGAAGGCCGGAGGGGGTCAATCAAAAGATAGCTTCGCGCCTCGCTGCAGCAACACCGCCATTCCCGCCGCGATGGAGCGGGCGTCGCAAAGCGCATCATGCATCTGGCCTTCGAACGGAACACCCAATAAGGGGCCCACATCGCAGGAATGAAGCCCATCGGGATTGACGCCCTGGTGGTCAAACCATCCCCGCAACTCCAGAAATTGCGGACGCGCGGGCAGGTCTTTCAGGCCATAGAGGCGAATATTGTCGTCCAGCACCCATTCGTCATGGCCGAAAGACGCGATCACCTCATTGCTAGCAAAAGCGACAAAGCGGCGATAGGCGGTTTCGAAATCCACGCCTTCTTTTGCCAGGCGCGCATTGGTGATGCCGGTGAGGCGCTGCAAATAATCCGACAGCACGGAATTGATGCGGGGCCTGACCAGGCAATCGAAGCTGGCGGTGACAGCAAGGCTTGCCGTCTCAAGACGCACGGCGCCGACCTGCACCACTTCCTTGAATTCGCCCGGGGCAAGCCAGCGACCGCCCAGCGAGTCGGCCCAGGCCGTGAATTCCAGATCGAAAATCACCAAAGCGGATAACATCCTTCTCGCGCGAATCATGGCGTCGGGCCCTTATTAAGGTCTTGTTAACCGGGCTGGTCGAGCCTGGAACCGCCTGTGATTCTTTGGATTTTGGGGCCATGGCGCTTACGGACGGCGATCATTCGCGTCTTCTGTCTTCCAGCCTGCCGCTGGATGCGCTGGATCAACTCGCCCGCCTTCATCGCGAGTCCAGGGAGACCAGCCGCCTGGCGCGCTTTCTGGCGTCATCGGTTCATGCCGCCTTCCTGTTCATGCTGATGAGCGCTCTGGTGCTTTTTCTGGGACGAACCGAAACCATCGGCCGCGATTTCTCCTGGGCGCTGATGATCCTGGTCGGCGTCTTGGCGCTTTTGGAATGTTACATCCGCACCCATGCCGCCTTGTTTTCCGGAGCGCCATCCGCCCGGGCAAAAGAACTCCGCATGGTCTTTCTCTATATGGGCTTTGGCTGGGGCTCGGGCGCCTTCCTGGTCCTGCCGCCCGATCCGGGAACCCTGGCGGTCCTTCTTTTCGTGGCCCTTCCCGGCGTGGCGCTGGCATTGCTCCTTCCCGATGCCATGGGTTTCACATTTTTCATGGTCCCTGCGGGCCTTACGGTGATCGGCGCGGCGCTGATCTGCGGCTTCCCCCATGCCGGGCTCGACATGAGCTTGATTTTGATCCTGCAATGGGGATTGTTCAGTGGTGCTCTTTTGCGCAATCGCGAGCCCCATTCCGCCGCTCTCCGTCAGGGCTGACCTCCCGCCCAGAGCTAAAATTCCCGCGCCCAATTCGTTTATGTCGCGCAAGCATAATGGCGGCGTCCTAACCTCTTCCCAGGCCATGCGAGCCCCAGCCATGAAAGAACGTCATGACCGTTCATGATCTGCCTCATTCCGAAGACGAAGCCGCGAAAGCCCTGCTCCATCAAGCGCGCGCGCTTCTGAAAAAGGAGGGCGAACGGAAATTCTTCGATGCGCTGTTTGCCGGCGCGGCCAGCGAAGACATTACCCGCAGCAACGCCAATGCGCTGGCGTCATTGGCGCGGTCGGCGCTGGGCGAGGCGGAAAAGCACAAGCCGGGCGCGATCGAAGTGAGCGTGCTTCCTTGCGAGGATGTTCAGGATCCGGAATGCGTCGTTATTGCCGTCAATGATGACCGGCCTTTCCTGTTCGACACCGCGCTGGCGGCGGCCGTGTCGTCGGGCGCGCGCATCCGCGCCGCGTTCCATCCCGTCCTGGAAGTGGACGGCAAATCCATCAGCGTGATCCTGCTGGTGGTGGACGCGAATCTGAACGAAAGCGCCGCCAAGGCGCTGACCGACAATCTCACCGCCAGCTTCGCCCAGGGCCGCGACACGGTGAGGGACTGGAAGAAGATGCTGGCGCGCTTGAAGGAAGCGCGCGATGAATTGGCGGCTCACCCGCCGGAAAACGCCGACATCAACGAAGATTTGGCCTTCCTCGATTGGCTGGGCGACAATTATTTCACTTTCCTGGGCGCGCGCGATTACGCGCTGCATGCCGATGGCGAGCATGGCAGGCTCGATCCGGTGCCTGGCAGCGGCCTGGGCGCACTCTCGGACGAGGATGCGCGGGTGATCCGCCAGAGCGCGGAACGTCCGGCGCTGACCGCGGACGTGCGCGCCTATCTCGACCGGCCCGAGCCTTTGATCATCACCAAATCCAACGCCCGCAGCATGGTCCACCGCCGCGCCCATATGGATTATGTGGGCGTCAAGACCTTCGACGCCCAAGGCCGCTTCAACGGCGAGCGCCGCTTTGTCGGCCTCTTCACTTCCAGCGCTTACAGCCTTCCCACTCGCGAAGTGCCGCTGCTGCGCACCAAATGCGCCGCGGTGATGGCGCGGGCAGGCCTCGCCCCCGCCAGCCATGATGGTAAGGCGCTGGCGCACATCCTGGACGCATTTCCTCGCGACGAGTTGTTCCAGATCTCCGAGGATGAATTGTTCGAGACCGCGATGGGCATCCTGCGCCTGGGCGGACGGCCCAAGGTGAAGCTGTTCCTGCGGTTCGACCGCTTCGACCGCTTCGTCTCGGCCCTCTTGTTCGCCCCGCGCGATCACATCACAGGGGACCTCAGGGAAAAAATTCACGCCATCCTGGCCAAAGCCTTGGACGGACGGATGTCGGCCTCGATCCCCGCGATCGACGATGAAAGCGCGTTGGTGCGGATCCATTACATCATCGGCCGCAACCGCAGTCCCCGGCCCAATGTCGACATCCGCGGGCTGGAACAGCAGATCGCCGACGCCATCAAGACCTGGGATGATGCTTTCCTCGAAGCCTTGTCGGCCCGTCATGGCCGCGCCGAAGGATTGCGCCGCCTCAATGCGCGGGCGGCGCAATTCACCCCCGGTTATCGCGGCGTCTTCTCGCCGGCGGAAGCGGCGGCGGATCTGGAGATATTGGAGAATCTGACCAGCCGCGAAGGCGGCCTCAAGGTCGAAGCGCGCGCCTATCGCGAGGCCAATGACGCGCACAGCGCGCTCAGGCTCAAACTCTATGTGCTGGGCGATGTGCTTCCCCTCTCGGTCTCGCTGCCGGTGTTCGAGAATCTGGGACTGAAAGTGATCGCCGAAGACGCCTATGCGGTCCGCTTCAAGCGCGACGATGGCTGGACCGAGGAAAGCGCCATCCTGGATTTCCAGATGGAGCGTGCCGACGGCCATGCCGCCGGGCTGGGAGAGATCAAAAAGCCCCTTCAGGATGTGTTTCATGCCGTGCTGGGCGGCGCCGCGGAAAGCGACGGCTTCAACCGGCTGGTGATCGGGGCGGGGCTGGATTGGCGCGACGTGGTGATCTTGCGCATGGTGGCAAAATTCCTGCGCCAGGCCGCCTTTCCCTTCAGCCAGGACTATATGGAGCAGGCGCTCACCCGCAATCCCGAGATCGCCGGTCTTCTCACCGCCTTGTTCCATGCAAGGCTGGATCCGAAATCGCATTCGGAGTCTGACGCTCAGAAATTGTCGGAAACGATCGAAGCCGCGCTGGCCGAAGTGCCAAGCCTGGACGACGACCGCATCATCCGCCGCTTCCGCAATGTGATCCTCAATATCCTGCGCACCAATTATTATCAGGACGGCGTCAGCGAAATCGCCATCAAGCTGGATTCGGCCAAGCTCGACGAGCTCCCCGCGCCCCGGCCCTGGCGCGAGATCTTTGTCTATTCGCCGCAGATGGAAGGCGTGCATCTGCGTTTCGGCAAGGTGGCGCGCGGCGGCATCCGCTGGTCGGATCGCAGGGAAGATTTCCGCACCGAGATTCTGGGCTTGGTAAAAGCGCAGCAGGTCAAGAACGCGGTGATCGTGCCGGTGGGCGCCAAAGGCGGTTTCTATCCCAAGACCATGCCCGCCAATCCCACCCGCGACCAGTTCATGAGTGTGGGCGTGGCCGCCTACAAGATGCTGATCAACGCCCTGCTCGACGTCACCGACAATCTCAAGCCCGATGGCGAGGTGGTGCCGCCGCCAAAGGTGGTGCGCCATGACGAGGACGATCCCTATCTGGTGGTCGCCGCCGACAAGGGCACCGCGACTTTCTCCGACATCGCCAATGGCATCGCCGAAGGGCGCGGCTTCTGGCTGGGCGACGCGTTCGCCAGCGGGGGCAGCCACGGCTATGACCACAAGAAGATGGGCATTACGGCGCGCGGCGCCTGGGAAGCGGTCAAGCGCCATTTCCGCGAGATGGGCCGCGACATCCAGAGTGAAGATTTCACCGTGGTGGGCGTAGGCGACATGTCGGGCGATGTGTTCGGCAACGGCATGCTTCTGTCCAAGCATATCAAGCTGGTGGCGGCGTTCGATCACCGCCACATCTTCCTCGATCCCAATCCCGACACGGCCAAAAGCTTTGCCGAGCGCCAGCGCATGTTCGATCTGCCCCGTTCCAGCTGGGACGACTACAATCGCGATCTGCTGGGGCCGGGCGGCGGCATTTTCGCCCGTACCTTGAAGGAAATCCCGATTACGCCTGAAGTTCAGGCGCTGATCGGCACCAAGGACGCCAAGCTATCGCCGCTGGCGCTGATCAAAGCGTTGGTCAAGGCCAAAGTGGACCTGCTCTGGTTCGGCGGCATCGGCACCTTCGTCAAGGCAGGATCGCAATCCAATCTGGAAGTGGGCGACCGCGCCAATGACGCGGTGCGCATCAATGGCACCGAGGCAGGCGCCAAAGTGATCGGCGAAGGCGCCAACCTGGGCGTTACCCAGCTGGGACGCATCGAATATGCCCGCGCCGGTGGACGCATCGACACCGACGCGGTGGACAATTCCGCCGGCGTGGACACGTCGGACCACGAAGTGAATTTGAAGATCCTGCTTTCGGGCCCCTATCGCCGCGGCGAGATCGATTCCCAGAAGCGTGACGCTGTGCTGATGGACATGACCGACGAAGTCGCCGCCCTTGTCCTGGCCGATAATTATGATCAGACCCTGGCGTTGTCGGTGGCGGAAGTGGCGGCAGCGCGCGATATCGATGCCGACGCCCGCTACATCCGTGCGCTGGAAGCCAAGGGCAAGCTCGACCGCGCCGTCGAATTCCTTCCGGGCGACGCCGACATCCAGAAGCTGGAGAATGACAAGAAGGGCTTGACCCGGCCGGAGCTGGCGGTGCTGATGGCCTATGCCAAGCTCGATCTTGACGCGGAGATCTTGCAAAGCACCCTGCCCGATGATCCGGCGTTCGCCGCGACCCTGGCGGCGTATTTCCCCCAGCGCGCGGCCGAGACATTCGCTGCCGAGCTTCCCCAACATCGCCTCAAGCGGGAAATCATTTCCACCACTTTGGCCAACCGCATCGTCAATCTGGCGGGGCCGGTCTTCGTCGCCCGCATGATGGAAATGTCGGGGGCTAGCGGCGCCGAAGTGGCGCGCGCTTTCACGGTGGCGGAAGGCGCCTTCGGACTGGAGGCGCTCAAAAAGCGGATCGACGCGCTCGACGGCAAGACCGAGGCGCAGGTGCAGATCCGGCTTTATACCGAGATCGCGGAAATCCTGCGCCGGTTGGGACTTTGGTTTCTTTCCCACGTCCCGGCCAAGGACGATCTGGCGGCGTCGATCGCGCTTTACCGGGCCGGCGCCGAAGCGCTGCGCACGGGACACCAGCAATTCATCTCCGCCGGACAAAAGGAAGAATTGGAGGCGCGCGTTGCCCGCTTCGTCGCCCCGGGCGTGCCGGACGAACTGGCGCGCGATATCGCGCTGTTGCCGCTTCTGGGTGTCGCGCCAGAGATCGCGCAACTGGCGCGCGCCACATCGCACGACATCGCCGCCGTCGCCGCGCTCTATTTCGGCGTCGGCGCCGAACTGGGGCTGGACCGTCTGCGCCTGTTGGCGGCGCGCATTTCGGCGTCCGAGCATTGGGACCGGCTGGCGATCCGCAGGTTGGTGGATGATCTGTTCGCCGCCCAACGCGCGCTGTCGCAAAATCTGTTGGCGAAACTCCCGGGCACAGCGACGCCCCAGGATGCGGCGAAGGCGCTTCAAGCTTGGGCCCAGTCCCAGGCGGATGCCTTGGCGCGCACCAAAAGCTTCCTGGCGGCGTTGGAGACCAGTGGAGATTTATCTATTGCAAAGTTGACGCTAGCCAACAGTCAAATCCACAAGCTCGCGGATATTTGAATAATTGCGCTCCGAATCTCTCGAAGCTAGATCGTGCACATCCTCCCCTTCGGCGCGGAGCGCCTGGAAGGGGAGGTGCCCGTAGCTGGCTCTCGAGCCAGCGAAGGGCGGAGGGGATCAAGAAAATCAGGCGGGGAACCAAGTAAGAAAAGAATCTATCGCACAAGATTCAATTTGGCGGGCATTTCCGCGCCCGCCTGCCCGACGAATTCGATATCGATGCCTTTGTCATGATGCCGGGTGACGCGGCCGGCCAGTTGGGCGATCAGCACGAATTCGCCAAGCTCCGGACGGATATCGGTGCGCAGCGATATGCCCCCTGCGGAAATATCCATGATCTCGCATTGCACGATCTGGCCGTCGGCGCGGGTGAATTTGGCGAATTCCTTGTGATTGGCGCGCTCGCGGCGAAGCATGGCGCCTTCGACCAGCGCGTCGTTGAGAAACAGCGTGAGCTGCTCGGCGATGCGCTCGCGCTTGAGGACGGTACAGGAAAAGCGCACGCCGAAACTTTTGGCCTCGCGCCGCACCACCTGGCCCTCGAAACGGCCAAAGCCGTCCACATACAACACCACCTGGGTGCCGGTTGCCGGTGACAGCGTACAGGCCACATTGGCGCCGCCGGGGGAAAGATCGCCCACCTGGCAGGGGGCTTCCTCGCCATCGGCGGGAAGGAACAACCGCCCAGGCAGGTCCAGGCGCACGCGGCGGAAACGCCGGCGCTCGGCGGGCGATTTATGGGGTGTTTCAGCGTCCGACATGGCGGGCCCGTGAAGGCCGGTCCTCGAAGTGGCGTGCCGGCAATTTGTAAGCCTTGGGCCTCAATAGACGGTTACCAAACTTCCATGCTTCCTAATCGTCCGGGGGCTGCCCGCTTAACGAAAGCCTTTGGCCGCGTTATATGTCCTGGCCTGACATGGGTAATCGATACCGGGGGACTAACCAATGCCGCTCTCCATCCGCCTCGCGCCGCGCCGTTTGGCGAGCGTGTCTTTCCTTTGCCTGGGTCTGGCGCTGGCCGGGTGCGCGGGCGACGAGGACGTGGCGGCCACCGGCTCGCCTTTCAGCCAGGCCCTGTTCAAGGATTATACCGACCTCGCCACCCAGGCTGCCTCCACACCGGCGCCGCAGGCGCAGGACACGGGATTCTTCAGCGATATATTCGGCATGTTTGGCAGCGGACCATCCAATCCCGCCGACGCTGTCGTGGATGCGTTTCACGCCAAGGCCGATCAGGCCGCCAAGGGCAACGAGCCGGCGCCGGAACCGGCCCCTGCCGATCCCATGGCGCAAGGGCTGCGCGCACGCCTGATCGCGGCGGTCGCACGCGGCAAGGATCAGTTTCCCGACCAAGCTGCCCGCGCCCAGGCCGATTATGATTGCTGGGTGCTGGATAGCGGCGCCGCCAATCTTCTCTCGCAGGCACAGGATTGCCGCAGCGCCTTGAGCTCTTCGCTGCTGGCGCTGGAGAATGCCGCACGGCCCGCGCCGCCTCCGCTGCCCGCGCCAGTGACCAGCGCACCGGTTTCCGCACCCGCGCCCACCCCCACATCTGTCACGGCGCCCGATTACACGGTTTATTTCGATCTCGATTCCTGGACGCTGACCGCGGAAGATCTGGCGGTGATCACCAATGCGATCAACACCGCCCGCGCCGGCGGCCAATCGCACATCACCGTGGTAGGCCATACCGATACCTCCGGCAGTGCCGCCTACAATCAGCGTCTGTCGGTCCGCCGCGCCAATGTGGTGGTCGAAGCGCTGGTGGACATGGGCGCGCGCCGCGCCGCGATCCAAGCGTCGGGCGTGGGCAAGACCGATCTGGCGGTGCCCACTCCTGATGGCGTCAAGGAAGCGAAGAACCGCCGGAGTGTGATCACTCTCGTTCCCTGATTTGTTGCGACTTGGTCCCGACTTCCTTCCCCCGCGTCGCGAAGCGACTGGCGGGGGATTGAGGCGAACCGCCAAGTTCGCCGAACGTCCGCCTGCAGGCTTGCCCGCGTTGGCGGACAGATGGGGGTAAAAAAACAGCGTGACTAAATTGTCTCTCATGAAGAGCGGATGGGAGACATGAAAAGTCGAGGACTATTTAAGGGTCGGCGAAGGGCATAAGCTCTACGCCATGAGAGCGATGATCCGACTAAGCGCGCTTGCTTCATTGACGTTGCTGGCATCCGGCGCGTTCGCCCAGACCGGCCAGAATTACGACGTCAAGACCATGAATTTCGACATGTGGTGCCAGGAACAGGCGCATCTCCCGGCCGACCGTTGCGACAAGCGCTCCGCCGAAGATGAAAAAACCTTCGAGGATTACCGCAGCAAGATCGAGCGCTATGAGGTGCCCTATCTTCAGCAGCAGCAGCGCGACCTCGCGGTTCGCCGCGATGTCATGCAGCACGATCCGGTGGACAATCCGGTGGGCCAGGATCCCCAGGCGCAAACCCAGGATCCCAATCGCCCGACGCAGACGCCCGCGCCTTAAATCGTTTCGAGAGACGCGCCGACGCCGAAGCGCGGCTGCTCATTTCCGTTGGCTGTGTTCCAGAAGCAATCGAACATTCCGCGCAGGAAATCGCCCGTCTCGAATGCCGAGAGATTGGGCTGATCGTCGCTCACCACCAGGCCCAGATAGGGCGCTCTGGGATGCGACCTCAGCACCACGCGGGTGGGCGGTGGCGGAAGGTTGATGTCGTCATGTCCAGGCTCGTCTTCCTGGACCAGCTTGGACGCCACCAGCTTTTCATACGCGATCACCCGGCCCAGCAGCGGCGTGGGATCGGAGAGAAGCTGCACCAGGCCGAAGAACCGCCTGGGTTCGCCGCCATTGAAGCTCACCGGCGTCAGGATGGTTTCCAGTTCCGCAGCGTCATGGCCGGCGGTGACCGCGACCGATGAGAGGCAGAGCGGCTTCCTCGCCTTGAGCGATTGCCTCAGCAATCCCGCCAGCGACAGGGCCGAGCGGCCGTCCCAATGGGCGAGAAAGCCGGTGCCTCTCATCTCGAAGCCGAACCGCTCGCACAAAGCCGTGCCGCCCAAGCGATAGACCGGGCGGGTGGAATTCTCGCAATCCAGGATGAAGGTATAGGGCAGCAGACGCTTGATGGCGCGCGGATCGATGTCGGTCTGGTCCGGCACCTCGCGGTTGCGCCGGATCCGGCTCCAATAGCCCACCAGAAGATGCGAATTCCTGTGCTTCACGCCACCACATCCCTCTGCCCCGGAACGGAACAGATTTTCTTATTGGGGAGACACGGAGCAGGAGCCGTGCCAGCCCGTTCCGGTAACCCTGAAAAGCCATGAAGGACGCGGAAAAGCCCGAGGTCCAGCGCTACGCCGATTTACCCTCAGTTTTCGGCGCCGAAATCCGGCCCCTGCGCCATCTCATCGCGGGACCGGACCGACAAACTGTCCCATATCGGCAATTCTTCCTTAAATGGCCCCGACGATCATGGGGCATGACTGCTTTTCTCGTGCCCTTGCGCGACGGCCGCTTTCTCAGCGCAGGCGTGCTGCGCGCCTATCCCCTGATCTTGATGGCAGGTTTCGCCGTGGCGATCCTGTTTTTAGGCGTCACCGCACATGGCGTGAACGATTATGCCGGCCGGCCCTTGGGCACGGATTTTTCCAATATCTATGCGGCGGGCGTGGCGGCCTTGAAGGGCAACGCCGCGTCGGTCTTCGACATCAAGACCCAATGGCACAATGAGCAGGCGCTGTTCGGTGCCGCCACGCCGCTTTATGGCTGGCACTATCCGCCCTTCTTTCTTCTGGTGGCGGCGCCTTTGGCGCTGTTGCCCTATCAGGCGGCACTGATCGTCTGGCAGCTCTCGACGCTGATTTTGTATCTCTGGGCGCTGAAGGCGCTGATCCGCAAAAGCGCGGTCCCGCAATGGGCGGATGGCCACGCCTGGCTGCCGCTGGCGCTGGGCTTCACCGCCGTCTTCGTCAATCTCACCCATGGCCATAACGGCTTTCTCACCGCGGCTCTGTTCGCGGGCGGCCTGGCCAATCTCAACACCAGGCCGCTTGTGGCCGGGCTGTTGTTCGGACTTCTCGCCTACAAGCCGCAATTCGGCGTGATGATCCCCCTGGCATTGGCGGCAGGCCATTATTGGCGCAACTTTGCCGCCGCCGCTGTCACCATTCTGTTTCTGGCATTGGCCGTGACGTTCTTGTTCGGAGCCGAAGTGTGGCCGGCTTTCCTGGCAGGCTCCCACTTCACCCGCACCGTGATCCTGGAACAGGGCGCCACTGGGTTCGAGAAAATCCAGACCTTCTTCTCACAAGTGCGGCTCCTGGGCGGCCCCATCATGCTGGCCTATGCCGTGCAGGGCGTAGCGTTTCTGTTCTGCGCGCTGATGGTGGTGTGGGCCTGGCGCAAATCCCTGCCATTCGGCGCGCGCAGCGCCATCCTCTGCCTCGCCACCCTCATCGCCACCCCATACGCCCTGGACTATGATTTGATGCTGCTCGCGCCGGCGCTGGTGCTGATCGCGGCCGAAGGCAAAGTGCGCGGCTTTCGCCCTTACGAATTGTCACTGCTTACTTTGCTTTGGCTGTTGCCGTTCGCGGCCCGAAACCTGGCCGCCGCAAGCCATCTGCTTCTGGCACCCTTCGCGATCCTGGCGCTTCTGGTCATGACAGGGCGCCGCACCAGAGCCTGATCTGCGGCATAATCCGTCGCCTTGCGCCCAGGGTTTCGGCTGCTATTGTGCGGCGCAATTTCAAGCCTCCCTCCCGGAAACCTCCATGAATATTCATGAATATCAGGCCAAGGACGTCCTGCGCGGCTTTGGCACGCCTGTGCCCAATGGCAAGCCCGCCTTCACGGTGGAAGAAGCGGTCAAGGCGGCGGAAAGCCTGCCCGGCCCGGTCTGGGTGGTGAAGGCGCAAATCCATGCCGGTGGCCGGGGCAAGGGCGGCGGCGTCAAAGTGGTCAAATCCATCGAGGATGTGCGCAAGGAAGCCCAACGCATGCTGGGCATGACCTTGGTCACTCATCAGACCGGCCCCCATGGCCGCGTGGTCAAGCGGCTTTACATCGAGGATGGCTCGGCGATCGAGCGCGAGCTTTATCTTTCCGCCCTGGTGGACCGCGCCACCAGCCGCATCGCTTTCATCGCCTCCACCGAAGGCGGCATGGACATCGAAGAGGTGGCGCACAAGACGCCGGAGAAAATCAAAACCTTCCAGATCGAACCCGCCGCCGGCTATTCGCCTTATGTGGGCAATGAGATCGCGGCTGCCTTCGGGCTTAAAGGCGACACCGCCAAGCAGGTGGGCCAGGTGGTGAAGAGCCTCTATGACGCTTTCGTCGCCAAGGACATGAGCCTGCTCGAAATCAATCCGCTGGTGGTGACCAAGGACAGCAAGGTCATCTGTCTCGACGCCAAGATCAATTTCGACGACAACGCGCTCTATCGCCACAAGGACATCCTGGCGCTGCGCGACCTGGACGAGGAAGATCCGATGGAGGTGGAAGCCTCCAAATATGATCTCTCTTACGTCAAGCTCGACGGCGAGATCGGCTGCATGGTGAATGGCGCGGGCCTGGCCATGGCCACCATGGACATCATCAAGCTTTATGGCAGCGAGCCGGCCAACTTCCTGGATGTGGGCGGCGGCGCGTCGAAAGAAAAAGTCACCGCAGCGTTCAAGATCATCGTCAGCGATCCCAATGTGAAAGGGATTCTGGTCAACATCTTCGGCGGCATCATGAAATGCGACATCATCGCCGAAGGCATCGTCGCCGCGGCCAAGGAAGTCTCGCTGAAAGTGCCGCTGGTGGTGCGGCTGGAAGGCACCAATGTCGAATTGGGCAAGGAAATCCTCGCCAAATCGGGCCTCGCGATCACCTCCGCCAACGATCTCGCCGATGCCGCCGAAAAGGTTGTGAAAGCCGTCAAGGGTTCCAAATAATGTCCATTCTGGTCGACAAGAACACCAAAGTGATCTGCCAGGGCTTCACCGGCAATCAGGGCACCTTCCATTCCCAGCAGGCGATCGCCTATGGCACCAAGATGGTGGGCGGCACCACGCCGGGCAAAGGCGGCACCACCCATCTGGGTCTTCCCGTGTTCGACACGGTGCGCGAAGCCAAAGAAGCGGTGGGCGCCGACGCCTCCGCCATCTATGTGCCGCCGCCTTTCGCCGCCGACGCCATCTTGGAAGCGATCGACGCCGAAGTGCCGTTGATCGTCTGCATCACCGAAGGCATTCCGGTGCTGGACATGGTCAAGGTGAAGCGCGCGCTGTGCGGCTCCAAATCGCGCCTGATCGGGCCCAACTGCCCCGGCGTGATCACGCCCGGCGAATGCAAGATCGGCATCATGCCCGGCCATATCCATCGCCGCGGCAAGGTGGGCATTGTCTCCCGTTCCGGCACCCTCACCTATGAAGCGGTGTGGCAGACCACGGCGGTGGGCCTGGGCCAGACCACCTGCGTGGGCATCGGCGGCGATCCCGTCAAAGGCACCGAGCATATCGACGTGCTGGAGATGTTCCTGAAGGATCCCGAAACCGAATCCATCATCATGATCGGCGAGATCGGCGGCAGCGCCGAGGAAGATGCCGCCGATTTCATCAAACATTCAAAAATCAAGAAGCCGATGGTGGGCTTCATCGCCGGCGTCACCGCGCCGCCCGGCCGCCGCATGGGTCATGCCGGCGCCATCATCTCTGGCGGCAAAGGCGGCGCCGAAAGCAAGATCGAGGCGATGAAAGCGGCCGGCATCCGGGTCTCGCTCAATCCGGCCGCTCTGGGCACCACCATGGTGGCGCTGCTCTCCGGCAAGTAAATTTCACGGTTTGAATCTGCATGGCAGCCTGTCCCTCGAGACATCGCGGGGATAGGCGCATTTCGCGCTTTTTGAGCCCATATTAAGTGTTTGCGCCGTTGAATTGACGGCGCAAAACCGGTACCACGCCACCCACTCGGAACACCCGCGCGATAGCGGCCCCAGGACAGGTCATAGCCCAACAAGCTGACCCTTAAATATCTGAAATGACAGAACAATCACCGTCAGATCGCGTCAACCGCGCTTCCAACGATATCTTCGAAGCCACCAGCTTCCTGTCGGGCACCAACGCCCAATTCCTGGAAGCGCTCTATGCCCAATATTTGGCGAACCCGGCGTCGGTGGACCCGGAATGGCAGAGTTATTTCGCCAGCCTGGGCGAGCAAAGCCTCACCCCCACCCAATTGGGCCGCGGCCCCGCCTGGCGCCGCGACCAGAAAGCCTCCCGTCCCAGGGATGACCTCACCAGCGCGCTGGCCGGCGAACCGTCTGTCAAAGCCGCCTCCGCCAAAAGCGCTTCGCCCGCGACCAACGAGAATGTTCGCGCCGTGGCGCAGGATTCCATCCGCGCCGTCCAGATGGTGAGCGCCTATCGCACCATCGGCCATTTCGAGGCCGATCTTGATCCCTTGAAGCTGTCACCCCGGCCGCCGCTCCCGCAGCTCGACCCAAATTTCTACGGCTTCGATGACGCCGGGATGGACAAACCCATCTTCATCGATGGCGTCCTGGGGCTTGAGACGGCCAGCCCGCGCCAGATCGTCGATCTTCTCAAGCGCACCTATTGCGGCCCGATCGGCTATGAATTCATGCACATCACCGACGCCGAGCAGAGAGACTGGCTGCAGCGCCGCATCGAAGGCCCCGACAAGGAAATCAGCTTCACGCCCGAAGGCAAGAAAGCGATCCTCAACAAGCTGATCGAAGGCGAAGGCTTCGAGAAATTCGCCGCCGCCCGTTTCGTCGGCACCAAGCGCTTCGGCCTGGACGGCGCGGAATCCACCATCCCCGCGCTGGAGCAGATCATCAAGCGCGGCGGCCAACTGGGCGTCAAAGAAATCGTGCTGGGCATGTCTCATCGCGGCCGGCTCAATGTGCTGGTCAATGTGATGGCCAAGCCCTATCGCCAGCTGTTCCATGAATTCCAGGGCGGCGCCGCCAATCCCTCCGAAGTCGAAGGCTCGGGCGATGTGAAATATCATCTGGGCGCGTCGTCGGACCGCGAGTTCGACGGCCATCAGGTGCATCTCTCGCTCACCGCCAATCCATCGCATCTGGAGATCGTCGATCCCGTGGTCTTGGGCAAGGCGCGCGCCAAGCAGCATCAATTGGGCGATGTGCAGAGCCGGGCCTCGGTCCTGCCGCTGCTGATTCACGGCGACGCGGCCTTCTCGGGCCAGGGCGTGGTGGCGGAATGTTTCGCCATGTCGGGCACCAAGGGCTTCCGCACCGGCGGCACCATCCATTTCATCATCAACAACCAGATCGGCTTCACCACCGCGCCGATCTATTCGCGCTCTTCGCCCTATGCCACCGACGTGGCGCTGATGGTGCAGGCGCCCATCTTCCATGTGAATGGCGACAATCCCGAAGCGGTGGTGCATGCCGCGCGCATCGCCACCGAATTCCGCCAGCTGTTTCACAAGGACGTGGTGATCGACATGATCTGCTATCGCAGA
The DNA here is from genome assembly GCA_036271455.1 of Rhizomicrobium sp. Classification (GTDB taxonomy): domain Bacteria; phylum Pseudomonadota; class Alphaproteobacteria; order Micropepsales; family Micropepsaceae; genus Rhizomicrobium. The sequence continues at coordinate 4,844 of DATBAP010000035.1, read as the reverse complement.
TTCGGTCACAATGAATCCGATGAGCCGGCCTTCACCCAGCCCCTGATGTATCGGGCGATCAAGGATCATCCTTCGACGCTGGCGATCTACAGCCAGAAGCTGGTGGCCGAAGGCGCGCTGAGCGACACCGATGTCGCGGCGATGCAATCGGCTTTCAACCAGAAGCTGGACGAGGAATTCGACGCCTCCAAATCGCATCTGCCCAACCGTGCCGACTGGCTGGACGGGCGCTGGGCCGGCCTTGCCGCCGCGCCCAAGAGCGGCGACCGCCGCGGTGCGACCGGCGTGCCGGAGGATATTCTGAAACAGGTGGGCAAGGCGCTCACCACCGCACCCCAGGGCTTTCACCTGCACAAGACCATCGCCCGCCAGCTTGAAGCCAAGGCGCAGATGTTCGAGACCGGCAAGGGCTTCGACTGGGCCACCGCCGAAGCGATGGCGTTCGGCACGCTCTTGGACGAAGGCATGGATGTGCGCCTCTCCGGCCAGGACGCCTCGCGCGGCACCTTCAGCCAGCGCCACGCCTCGCTGGTCGATCAGGAAAATGACGAGCGCTATCTGCCGCTCAATCATATCCGCGAAGGCCAAGGCGCCTTCGAAGTGGTGGACACGCTGCTGTCGGAAGAAGCGGTCTTGGGCTTTGAATATGGCTATACCCTGGCCGAGCCCAAGGTGCTGGTGTTGTGGGAAGCACAATTCGGCGATTTCGCCAATGGCGCCCAGGTGGTGATCGACCAATTCATTTCCTCGGGCGAAATGAAATGGCTGCGCATGTCGGGCCTGGTGTTGCTCTTGCCCCATGGCTATGAGGGGCAGGGCCCCGAACATTCCTCGGCGCGGCTGGAGCGTTATCTGCAGCTGTGCGCCCAGGACAATATGCAGGTCTGCGCGCCCACCACGCCGGCCAATTATTTCCATATGCTGCGCCGGCAGATGCACCGGCCGTTCCGCAAGCCCCTGATCGTGATGACGCCGAAGTCGCTGCTCCGTCACAAGCGCGCCGTCTCGTTCCTCGCGGACATGGAGACAGCCAACAGCTTCCATCGCGTGCTGTGCGATCAGGCCGAAGTGGTGCCCGGCGCCACCACCATCACTCTGGCCAAGGATGCCGACATCAAGCGGGTGGTGCTCTGCTCCGGCAAGGTCTATTTCGACCTGATGGAAGAGCGCGAGAAGCGGGGCGAGAACCGCATCCAGATCTTGCGCCTGGAACAGCTTTATCCCTTCCCCGACAGCGTATTGGCGCAAGAGCTTAACCGCTTCCCCAAGGCCGAACTGGTCTGGTGCCAGGAAGAACCGAAAAATCAGGGCGCCTGGAGTTTCGTGGCGCCCAGGCTGGAAATGCTGACCGGCGGCAAGTGGCGCTATGTGGGACGGCCGGAATATGCTTCGACCGCCGCCGGCCTGATGAAGCAGCATCTGGCCGAACTGGCCCAATTCCTGAACGACGCATTGACTTTGTGACAGCGACTTTGTGACGGCGACTTTGTAACGGCTTTGGCCGGCTAGAGGATTTTATGAGCATCGACATCAAAGTGCCCGCGATGGGTGAATCCGTGACGGAAGCCACGGTGGCCCGCTGGTTCAAGAAGGAGGGTGAAAGCGTCGCCCGCGATGAGCCCCTGCTGGAATTGGAGACCGACAAGGTGACGGTCGAAGTGCCCGCGCCCGCCGCCGGTTCGATCGAATCCATTTCCGTCAAGGCCGGCGCCACCGTGCAGGTGGGCACGGTGTTGGGCTCGATCGCCGAAGGCAAAGCCGGCAAGGCCTCTTCGGTCCCGGCCGCCAAAAGCGAAGCGTCCAAGCCGGCGCCGAAAGCCGAAGCTCCCAAGCCCGCGCCGGCCCCGAAGAGCGAAGCCCCCGCCATGCCCTCGGCCCAGCGCATCGGCACCGAGTCCGGCATTTCCACTGCGTCGGTGCCCGGCAGCGGCCGCGACGGCCGTGTCACCAAGGGCGACATGCTGGAAGCCCTGGAATCGCGCGCCGCCAAGCCCGCCCAGGCGGTGGCCGCACCGTCCGGACCGCGCGCCCATGCCGACCGCGAGGAACGCGTGCCGATGTCGCGGCTGCGCAAGACCATCGCGCTCAGGCTGAAGGAATCGCAGAACACCGCCGCCCAGCTCACCACTTTCAACGAAGTGGACATGACCCGCATCATGGCGCTGCGCAGCACCTACAAGGACAGTTTCGAGAAGAAGCACGGCGTGCGCCTGGGCTTCATGGGCTTCTTCGCCAAGGCTTGCGTCGCCGCGCTGAAGGAATTGCCCAACGTCAATGCCGAGATCGAAGGCGACAACATCGTCTACAAGAATTACTACGATATCGGCGTCGCGGTTTCGACCGAGCGCGGGTTGGTGGTACCGGTGGTGCGCGACGCCGACCAGCTTTCGCTGGCGGCGATAGAAAAAGCGGTGATGGATTTTGGCGTCCGCGCCCGCGACGGCAAGCTCAAGCTGGACGAATTGCAGGGCGGCACTTTCTCCATCACCAATGGCGGCGTGTTCGGCTCGCTGATGTCCACCCCCATCCTCAATTCGCCCCAGTCGGGCATCCTGGGCATGCACAAGATCCAGCCGCGCCCCATGGCGATCGACGGCAAGGTCGAGATCCGTCCCATGATGTATCTGGCGCTGTCCTATGATCACCGCCTGGTGGATGGCCGCGACGCGGTCACCTTCCTGGTGCGGGTGAAGGAAAATCTGGAGGATCCGGAGCGGATGCTTTTGGATGTCTAATCCTTCGGTTTAGATCAATGTACTAAAAGGCGGCCCCGGCCGCCTTTTTTGTTTTGTCCGATGCTAAGCTCATCACGCCATCGGGGAGAACATCATGGCCTATGTCGAAGGTTTTGTGATCGCCGTGCCCAAGGACAGGTTGGAGGATTACAAGGCGATGGCGCGCCTGTGCGAGCCGATCTGGCGTGAATATGGCGCGTTGGATTATGTGGAATGTATCGGTGACGATACGCCGTATGGTGAAGTGACGTCCTTTCCCCGCGCGGTGCAGGCCAAGGAAGACGAAGTCGTGATCTTTTCCTGGATCGTTTACGCCTCGCCGGAAGCGCGCAGAGAGATCACCAAAAAGGCCGTCGAAGATCCGCGCCTCAAGCAGGTCGAGAAAGGATTGCCCTTCGACGGCAAGCGCATGATCTTTGGCGGCTTCCAGCCCTTCCTCGGGCTGTAGCGAGAGCGCAAGTCAGGCGATGCGCTTGTCGATCTGTTCCAGCTTCGCCAGTTCGACGTGGGCGCGGAGCTCGATCTGGTCCAGCACGTCCTGCAATTTTGGATCGGCGAAACTGTCATGGCGGCGCGTCACCGCCACCGCCAGGCGATTGAGAGTGGCGCGAGGAATGCCCCCCGCCAGAAGCCCGTCACGCACTGAATCCAGAATCTCAAGCAATTGCTCGCCATGGGCCAGACCCTTGGAGCGGCCGTCGGTGGAATCGCCCATGTCCTGCAGCGCCAGGATGGAATCCAGCGCGGCGATGGGACCAGGACCGGTGACGATTTGAGCGTGGTTCTCTGGCGCCTCGGAGACCGCGAAGGTTCCGCTGGCGCTGGCACTGACGGTCTTGCGCCTGATGGCGGCGCTCTCGACCCGGCTGGTGCTTTTGATTTCCATGGGGCCCGCTCTGACAGGCCAGCATCGCCGATCGTGGTTAAGAAAGGCTTGCGCCTCGGGAACCTTTGAACCGCGCTTTAAGCCCGGTGATAGGGGTGACCGGCCAGGATCGTCATGGCGCGGTAGATCTGTTCCAAAAGCAGCACCCGCGCCAGAAGATGCGGCCAAGTCTGGGGCCCGAACGCCAGGCTGCGCCCCGCTTTCTGGCCCGGCGGCGGCTTCAGCCCATCCGGGCCGCCGATCACAAAGGCGATATCCTTGGTGCCCACATCGCGCAGGCTGCCCAGCATCTCGGCGAAATCTTCCGAGGTCATGCCTTTGCCTTTGGCATCCAACAGCACCACATGGGCGCCATCGGGCACTTTTTTCGACAGGCGTTCCGCTTCATCATTCATGCGGGTGGCGGCATCGCGCGCCTTGCCCGCGCTCAATTCCTCGACGGTGCATTGGTTGAAGCCCATATTGCGGCCCAGCTTGGTGGCGCGGTCCAGGAATTGATCGCATAAGGCGCCTTCGGAACTTCCCCGCGCGCTGCCGATCGCCACAATGGTGAGACGCATCGCGTGTCAGGCCCGGCTGGGCAAAGCGACGTTCCACATGCCTTCCAGATCGTAATATTCGCGCACTTCCGGGCGGAAGACATGCACGATCACATCGCCTGCATCCACCAACACCCAATCGCCCTGGGCGGCGCCGGTGACGGGACGGGTGCCATAGCCTTCCTCTTTCAGGCGGCGCGCCAGATGTTCGGCGATCGCCATCACATGGCGGGACGAACGCCCAGAGGCGATCACGGCGGCGTCGCACAAGGACGAGCGGCCTTCCAGATTGACGGCGACAATCGCTTCGGCCTTGTCGTCTTCCAGCGAGGCCACGATCCGCTTCAGCAATTCGCTTTGCGGCGGCGCCTTGCGTGGGCGAGGCGCGACTTTCTTGGCTTTGGGCTTGGCGGATTTTCTGGGCGAAGCCTTGACGGTTTTCTTGACGGCCTTTTTGGCGGCCTTTTTTACCACTTTGGCGGTTTTTTTGCCTTTGACGGATTTGGCGGGGGCTTTCTTGCGTGTCAGGGGCGTGTCTCCAACTTAAGGGGAAAATCTATCACGGGCGATGCGTTGCCCCAAGAGCGGCGCGGCTGCGCAGCCTTGTGGCGCTTTCATGATTGCGTGCGCCATCCAGGATCATCACGGCAGGCGGCCGGGACAGCATGCGCGTGGTGCCGAACC
>DATBAP010000034.1:0-30602 GCA_036271455.1 Rhizomicrobium sp. | reverse complement strand
AAATAATTGTAGAGGAGCTTGGGTTTGTTGGAGAGCACGGCGATGGGCGTGTCCGCGCCCATTGAGCCCACCGGATCGTCGGCCAGCCGCGCCATCGGCTCAAGGAAGAAGCTGAGATCTTCCTGGGTGTAGCCAAAAGCCTGCTGCTTATCGAGCAGAAGCGCGGGATCGTTGGCTTTGGCGCGCGCCTCTTCCGGCACGTCGGGCAATTCTTCCAGCTTGTACTGGGCCTGACGCAACCATTCTTCATAGGGCTCGGCATTGGCGAGCTTGGCCTTGATCTCTTCGTCTTCGACGATGCGGCCTTCTTCCAGGTCGATCAGCAGCATCTTGCCGGGCTGCAGCCGCCATTTGCGCTTGATCTTCTCTTCCGGCACCGGCAGTGCGCCTGACTCTGACGCCAGGATCACGAGATCGTCGTCGGTGACGATGTAGCGCGCGGGGCGAAGCCCATTGCGGTCCAAGGTCGCGCCGATCTGGCGGCCATCGGTGAAGGCGATCGCGGCGGGGCCGTCCCACGGCTCCATCAGCGCGGCATGATATTCGTAGAACGCCTTGCGCCTGGCATCCATCAATCTGTTGCCGGCCCAGGCTTCCGGAATCAGCATCATCACCGCATGCGCCAGGGGATAGCCGCCCGCCACCAGCAATTCGAGCGCATTGTCCAGACTGGCGGTGTCGGACTGGCCGTGTGGAATCAGCGGCCACATCTTGTCCAGATCGGGTCCGAGCAGTTCGGACTCCATGGTGCGGCGGCGCGCATTGATCCAGTTGACGTTGCCCCGCACCGTATTGATCTAGCCATTGTGGGCGATGAAACGGAAAGGATGCGCCAACTTCCAGCTGGGAAATGTGTTGGTGGAGAAACGCTGATGCACCAGCGCGATCGCCGATTGGGTGAGCGGATTGGTGAGATCGCGATAGAAGCGGCCCACATCATGCGCCAGCAACAAGCCCTTATAGACCACCGTGCGGGTGGAGAAGCTGGGCATGTAAAGCTGGGTTATGGCCGGCTGCTTGTGCTTCTTGGCCATCTCGATCAGGGGATTCTGGGTCTGCTTGCGGATGGCGAGCAGTTTGCGCTCGAACGCATCCTGATCCTTGATGTGGGGACCGGCAGAGATGATCGCCTGACGGATCAAGGGCATCTGATCGAGGACAGTCTTGCCCAGGCCCGCCGGATCGGTGGGCACATCGCGCCAGCCGAGCAGCACTTGGCCTTCGACCTTGATGAAATGCTCGAACTGTTTGATGACGATGTCGCGCGCCTTGGCTTCGCGCGGCAAAAAACACATTGCCACCGCATATTTGCCCGGCTCGGGCAGGACCACACCGGTGCTCTTGGCCCATTCGCGCAAGAGCGCGTCAGGAATCTGGATCAGGATGCCGGCGCCGTCGCCCACCAGCGGGTCCGCACCCACCGCGCCGCGATGGTCAAGATTGATCAGAAGCTGCAGGCCTTGGCCGACGATGCCGTGGGACTTCTGGCCTTTAATGTTGGCGACAAAGCCCACGCCGCAGGAATCATGCTCGTTCCTGGGATCGTAGAGACCTTGTTCCGGCGGCAAGCTCATAGCCCGCAATTCCCCATATTCGGCCCACCCAAACCTGACGGGCCGCTGCAAACAAGAAAAAACCAAAGCGAGGATGTTTTTTGCACACATACGCCACGGGCACCAGTTGCGACGCAACATGGCGGGGTCGCCTTCGATGCCGCACTTGACTCTGGGGTCGGTGAGAGTAGATTGGAACATAACATGAACAAATATGAAAAACTGGCAGACTTACGCCATTTTTTGAGCCGTTACGGCCTGCCGCATGATCGGCCCGCGGTCTCTTTGGGGCTGGCCGACGCCGATACCGTGCTGGGCGGAGGCTTACGGCCGGGCGCCCAGCATGAAGTGTTCGCGGAAGACTGGGGCGCCAGCGGTTTCGCCGCCTGCCTGGCTATCCGGGCGATGGGAAAAAAACCCCTGTTCTGGATCCGGCCCGATTATGCGGCGATGGAATATGGCGCGCTCTCGGCCACGGGATTTCTGGAGCTGGGCGGCGACCCCGAAAAATTGCTTCTGCTGCGCGCCGCCAATGCCGAAGACGCGTTGTCGGCCACAGCCGATATTCTCGCTTGCCCGCATATGGGCGCGGTGGTGTTGGAGTTGGAAGGCCAAGCCCATGCCTTGGACCTTCCGGCCAGCCGCAGGCTGGGACTGATCGCGGAGGAAAGCGGCGTCACGCTTTTTGTCTTGCGCGAAGGCGCCGATGCGCGGCCCAGCGCCGCCGCCACGCGCTGGCAAGTGCGAAGTCTGAATGCCCGTGCCGGCGATGACGATTGGGGATCGCCCCGTTATCTGGCGCAGCTCACGCGCCATCGCCTGGGCGGGTTGGGCGAATGGATCATGGAATGGAATCCGCAAGATGGAAGCTTCCGCCAAGAGACGGCGCATATTGGCGCTGTGGCTGCCACGGTTTTCGACCGACCGGCTGGCATGTCTTACCGTTTCGCATAAGGCCGTTTCGCGTAAGGAAAACCTCGCGCCCGAAACGCCGCTGGTGGTGGCAGGGCGCGCCAACAATGCGCTGTATGTCCATGCCCTGAATGTGGCGGCGTCGCGCCAGGGAATTTATCACGGCCAACCTTTGGCCAATGCCCGCGCCATGATTCAAAATCTCAAGATCGTGCCCGCCGACGAAAAGGCGGACGCGGATCTGTTGGAGTGGATCGCCGATTGGTGCGACCGCTTTACGCCTTTGGTGACGCTCGACCCGCCGCACGGCCTGCTGTTGGACATCACCGGCGTGGCGCATCTTTTCGGCGGCGAAGAAGCGATGCTGGCCCTGGTGCGGGCAAAGATCGCCGCCCAAGGCTTTGCCGTGCAAGGCGCCATTACCGGAACCTGCCTGGCGGCACGGGCCTTGGCGCGTCATGCCAAAAACACAATCGCGCCGCCCGGCGAGAATGCGCAGCTGCTGGCGCCGCTTCCCGTCGCGGCGCTGGATTGCGGCGAAGACGTCATGCGGGCGTTCAGACGCGCCGGCCTCAAGACCATCGCCCAGGTGGCAGACCGTGGCCGCGCCGAACTGGCCTCGCGCTTTGGCGCGAATTTTGTCACCCGCCTGGATGTGATGCTGGGCGTGGAAGAAAAGCCTTTGGCGCCGCGCCGGCCCTTGCCCGATTTCCGGACGGAACAGCGCTTCGCCGAGCCGGTGATCACCAAAGAGGTGATCGCGGCCAGCCTTCATGCCCTGGCGATCTCTTTAAGCGGGATGCTGGAACGCGGCGGCCAGGGCTTGCGCCATCTTGAAGCCTTTTTCTTCCGCGCCGACGGCAAGGTCGAGCGGATCGCGGTCAAGACCGGTACGCCGTTGCGCGATGCCGATGTGATGCTCAGGCTTTTGAACGAGCGGCTGGATGCGCTGGCCGATCCTTTGGATCCCGGTTTTGGCTTTGATGTGATCCGGCTGGAAGCCTCGTTCACCGAGAAAAATCGGATCATTACCGCCAGCTTCGACAATAATGAGAATAGCCGTTGGCAGATCGCTTTCCTGGTGGACAGGCTGGCCGCACGCTTTGGCGAACATCGCGTGCAGCGTTTCGTCGCCCAGGATACGCACATTCCCGAAGCACAAAGTGCGGCGATCCCCGCTCAGGATCGCGATTTCGATGGAACATGGGTGCGGCGGCGCAAAGAGAATGATCCGCCGCTTCGTCCGCTCCGGCTGCTGGAAAAACCCGAAGAAATCAGTGTGCCGGTGTCGGGCGTGCCGGAAGGCGCGCCGATGCGCTTCCGCTGGCGGCGTGCCCAGTTCGATGTCACTCGCGTCGAAGGGCCCGAGCGTATCGCCATGGAATGGTGGAAGAAGGAGAAACCCACTCGCGATTATTTCCGGGTGGAAACACGCGACGGTCAACGCTTCTGGCTTTACCGCGACGGGCTATATCGTGAGACCGGCCTTCATCCCCGCTGGTATCTGCAAGGCATATTCGCATGACTTACGCGGAATTGGCGGTCACCACCAATTTCTCCTTCCTGCGCGGCGCGTCCCATCCGCGGGAATTGGTGGAGCGCGCGGCGGAGTTGGGCCTTGCCGCCATCGGCATCGCCGATCGCAACAGTTTGGCGGGAGTGGTGCGCACCCATGAAGCCTGGAAAAAACTGGGGCCGGATACGCCGCTCAAATTATTGATCGGCGCACGTCTGGTGTTCCGCGACGGCACGCCCGACATTTTGGCCTATCCCAAGGACCGCAAAGCCTATGCACGGCTTTGCCGGCTTCTCTCCATCGGCAAGCTGCGCGCGCCCAAGGGCGAATGTTTTCTGGATTTGGCCGATCTTGAAAACTATCGCGGCGGACTGTTTCTGATCGTGATGCCGCCGGAAAATCCGGAAGAGGCAAAGCCTGTTCTGGCCGCGCTGGGCCGCGATACCTGGCTGGCGGCGTCCATGCTTTATAGGGGCGAGGATCGCCGCCGCCTGCGCACTCTCAAACAGGTGGCGCGCGCGGCGCGCGTGCCCCTGATCGCGGTGAATGACGTTCTCTATCACGACGCCGCACAGCGCGATCTCCAGGAGGTGGTCACCTGCATCCGCGAACATGTGACCTTGCATGACGCGGGCCGGCGGTTGGAAGTCAATGCCGAACGGCATCTGAAATCACCCGACGAAATGGCGCGGCTGTTCCGCCAATGTCCCGATGCGATTGATGAGACGTTACGCTTTGCCAAGCTCATCCATTTCTCCCTCTCCGAACTGGGGCAGAGATATCCGCGCGAGCCGGTGCCCAGGGGCAAGACGCCGGACGGGCATCTGCGCGATCTCACCGAAGAGGGTCTTGCGCGCCGCTATCCCAAAGGCATTCCCGCCAAAGTCCGGGAGCTTGCCGAAAAGGAATTGCGCTTCATCGCCAGCCGCAAGATCGCGCATTATTTTCTCACCGTGCACGACATCGTGAAGTTCGCCAGAAGCCAGAACATTCTTTGTCAGGGACGCGGCTCGGCCGCCAATTCCGTGGTCTGCTATGCGCTCTATGTCACCGCGGTCGATCCGATGGAGATTGACGTCTTGTTCGAGCGCTTCCTCAGCAGTGAACGCAGCGAGCCGCCCGACATCGACGTGGATTTCGAGCATGAGCGGCGCGAGGAAGTGATCCAATATGTCTATCGCCGCTATGGCCACCGCCGCGCCGCCTTGACCGCGACCGTGATCTGCTATCGCCCGCGCAGCGCCATCCGCGAAGTGGGCAAGGTGTTTGGGCTCAGTGAAGACGTGACGGGAAAGCTGGCGGATACGGTTTGGGGCCATCATGGCGAAAGCATCAGTGACGATCAGATCCGCCAGGGCGAACAGGATCCGCACAATCGCCTGGTGAAACGGGCGGTGGGATTCGCCGAGCGTCTGCTCGGTTTTCCCCGTCATCTTTCCCAGCATGTGGGCGGCTTTGTGCTCACCCGCGACAAGCTGGACTGGACCGTGCCGATCGGGCCCGCGGCGATGGACGACCGTTTCTTCATCGAATGGGACAAGGACGATCTCGACACATTGAACATCATGAAAGTGGATGTGCTGGCGCTGGGGATGCTCACCTGCATCCGCAAGGCCTTCGCCCTGATTCGCGCCCACGAAAATGTGGAGGAGAAAAATCTCACCCTGGCCATGAAGCCGACCGATCCCGCGGTGTACGACATGCTGTGCGCGGCCGATGCCATCGGCGTCTTCCAGGTGGAGAGCCGCGCCCAGATGAACATGCTGCCGCGTCTTCGCCCCCGCGAATTTTACGATCTGGTCGTAGAAGTGGCGATCGTGCGGCCAGGGCCCATCCAGGGCGGCATGGTGCATCCCTATTTGAAGCGGCGCGCCGATCCGTCCCTGATCAAATTTCCCTCGCCCCATTCCGATCACGGGCCGCCCGACGAATTGTATGAGCTGCTCAAGAAGACCAAAGGCGTGCCGCTGTTCCAGGAACAGGCGATGCGGCTGGCCATTGTCGCCGCCCAATTCACCCCCGACGAAGCCAATGGGTTGCGCCGGGCGATGGCCACTTTCCGCCATGTCGGCACCATCGGCAATTTCGAAACCAAATTCATCGGCCGCATGATCGCGCGCGGTTATGAGAAGGGATTCGCCGAGGCCTGTTTCGAACAGATCAAGGGCTTCGGCTCTTACGGCTTTCCCGAAAGCCATGCCGCCAGCTTCGCGCTTCTGGTCTATGTCTCGGCCTGGATCAAAAAACATCATCCCGCAGCGTTCGCCGCGGCGCTGCTCAATTCCCAGCCCATGGGCTTTTATGCGCCGGCCGAGATCGTGCGCTGTGCCCGCGATCATGGGGTCAAGGTGCTGAGCCCCGATGCCGCCTACAGTCATCAGGATTCGACCCTGGAACGCGATGAAACGGGCCAACTATGCCTGCGTCTGGGGTTGCGCCAGATCGACAGTTTCAGCGAAGCCGATGCCCAAACCGTGATGAATGACCGCGGTTTCGGCTATCGCGATTTCGCTGATTTTGCCCGCCGCACCGGTTTGTCAAAACGCGCCCTGATCATTCTGGCCGAGGCCGATGCCTTGCGCGGCTTTGGCCTGGATCGCCGCGACGGCCTGTGGGCGGTGCGGCGTTTGCCTGACGACAAGGCGCTGCCTTTGTTCGCCCGGCTTTCCACCCCCGATCAGGGCGCCGAAACCATCGCTCCTCTGCCCCAGATGCCGCTCAGCGAGCATGTACTCACTGATTATCAGACCATCCGGCTTTCGCTCAAAGGCTATCCCACCGAATTCCTGCGGCCACATCTCGATGCGGAGGGCATCGTCTCTTGCGAGGATGTGGGCAATTTCGCGGACGGCGCTTTTGTGCGTTGCGCCGGCATTGTCCTGGTGCGCCAGCGTCCCGGCGAAGGCACCGCCATCTTCGTCACCCTCTCCGATGAGACCGGCATCTGCAATGTGGTGGTGTGGGAGCGGACCTTCGAGCGTTTCCGCAAGGAAGTGATGGGCGCGCGCCTATTGCTGGTGGAGGGCAAGGTACAGAAAAGCCCGGAAGGCGTGGTGCATCTGATGGGGGAGCATATGATCGACCGCAGCACCGACCTCAGGCTTTTGTCCGGCGACGCATTGCCGCCGGTGCCGCCCACGCACCGGCATCCCCGCAATGTGCGGGTCTTGCCACCCTCACGCGACTTTCATTGATGCAGGTCTAAACCCGGAAAGCGTGGCTTGTCTTCACCGTGCCGTGCCGTTCCAACTTGCCCCAGCCCACAAAGGGGCCGCGCAGCGCGGTGGCGATGGAGCGCAGCACCACATAATACATCAGCTGGCGATAACCGAAGCGTTGCAGCGGCAGCCACAACAGCAGGCGCCAATCCTCGCGCGGCTCCATCGCAAAGCCCACCAGCGCCGCCAGCAGATCCACCACAATGAAGATGGCATAATAGATGCCGATCAGCTTCAAATCGGTATCGGTGAATTCCGCGCCATGCTGCTTGTAGGCGATCCATTGTCCGGCCAGTTGCCAGACCAGAAGCAGGTCCGCCACCGGCGCCAAGGTGGTGAGGATGATCTGAAACAACCAGACTTGCGGCAGCGCCACCAAGCCCAACTCACCAAAACGTGGGTTGAAGGTGACGCGACGGTATTTCCACAAACATTGCAAGGTGCCGAACGACCAGCGGAAGCGCTGGCGGCTCAGGCCACGCACAGTAGCCGGCGCTTCTGTCCAGGCGATGGCCGAGGTGTCGAACGCCACGTGATAGCCCGCAGTCTGGATTGCGATGGTGAGGTCCTGGTCCTCGGCCAGGGTATCGGCGGGAAACCCGCCCAGTTCCAGCAATGTCTCGCGCCACCAGGCTCCCACCGCGCCCGGCACCACGGTGAGCGTGTCAAGCGCGGAGAGCGCGCGGCGTTCCAGATTCTGCGCCACGATATATTCTAGCGCCTGCCAGCGCGTGATCATGTTGATGCGATTGCCGACCTTGGCGTTGCCGGCGACCGCGCCGATCTCCGGATCGGCGAACCAGCGCACCAGCCGTGAAATCGTGTCGGTGTTGAACTGGGTGTCGGCATCCAGCGCCACCACCACCGCGCCGCTGGCCTGATGAAGTCCGGCATTCAAGGCATGCGCCTTGCCGCCATTGGCGATGGAAATCAGGTTCACACGCTTCTCGTCGGCAAAACGTTGGCGGATCACTTCGGCCGTACGATCCAGCGAGCCGTCATCGATCACCAATATTTCCAGATTTTTGTAATCGCTGGCCAGGATACGTTCGACTGTGACCGCGATCACTTTCTCTTCATTGTACGCGGGGATCAGCACCGAAACCGTTTCACCGTCATGGGCGATGGGGGGCGGCTTAACGCTGTTGCGCAGGCGATTCTGGATTGCCAGCCCACCCAGCACCACAAGGCGGCCGACGCCTAAGATAATGGCGGCAATGAAGCAGTAATAGAGAAATTGGCCGATGAAGGAGAGCGTGAGAAAGACCGCGCGGTCGGCCGAGAGCATCACCGTCCAGGGCAGCTTGGGCATCACCTGGTCGCGGCTAAATCCACCCAGCTCCGACACCGGCACGAAGCTGTAACCCTCGGCCCTGAGCCGGTCGATCAGCACCGGCAACAGCTTGATGGTCTGGCTGCGGTCGCCACCGGAATCATGCAGCAGCACCACATCGCCCCGGAGTTCGGGCCGGGGATCATGGATGGACTGCTCGACCAGCTTCATCATCTGGTCCACCGGCAGCATCTGCCAGTCCAGCGTGTCCACATGGGTGCCGACGGTGATGTAGCCCAGCTTCTGCGCCTCGACGATCGGCACAATCTCATCCGCATCGGTGGGCTCGGCGTCACCCAGATAAGGCGGCCGGAGCAGGCGCATCGAGCGTCCGGTGAGGGCCTCGAACAATCTCTGCGTGGCGTTGAGCTCCAACCGCACCGCCGCCATGGGCGTGTCGGCAAGATTGGGATGGGTGTAAGTGTGGTTTCCCACTTCGTGGCCGTCCGCCAGGATGCGCTGCACCAAGCTGGGATGCGCTTCCAGATTGGCGCCGATGACAAAGAAGGTCGCCGGCACATGCTTGGCCTTCAAGATGTCGAGAATCTGCGGCGTCCATTCGGGATCGGGGCCGTCATCGAAGGTGAGCGCAATCTTCTTGGGCACCATGCCGACGCGGCGGATCACGTAATTGGTGGGAAGATCGAGATAGGATTCATCGACGATGTCGCCGGTGTCCTTTTCTATTTCAAAGCTGCGCAGCCCCTGGGTGGGATTCGCCTCGACGCGCAATATCTCGCCATTGCCGTCGAAATCCACGTCGTCGGTGGTGGGGATGGCGTGAAGGCCGTTGGGCGCGGGCGCGTTATAAGGCCGGCCCAGAAGCGGCATCACACTCGGATCTTCCGTCCCCAGCCGCCATAGCGCATAGCCCGCCGGCTGATAGGGATCGGCGGCATGAATCTGATTGAAGGCGGTGACCCCGTCCAGGAACCAGACATCATGCTTGGTGCCGTCGCCTTCCTCATAGGAGAAATGTGGATTGTTGGTGGCGTCGAACTGGATCTTGGCGCTGGAATCGCGCGCCGCGACCATGCCGTCGGCAAACCCCAGCGTGTCGGCCTGACCGCCATTGACCCAGTCATAGCCATAAGAGCCGATAGCGATGATGGTGGAATCGGCGGGCAGTTCCTGCATCCGCTGATCCAAGATCTTTTCGTACCAGCCTTGCCCGGCGATGGCGCCTGCCGGACCGGAATCGTCCGCCTCGTCATAGGCCATCAGCAAGGTGTAATCGACGATCTGGGAATAGGCCTTGTAGGGCCAGTCATCATCGTCGAACGGCGCCGCCTGCACGATGATCCAATTGTGCGGGGCGAAGAGCTGGGACAGCCGCGCCAGGAAGGTCTCCAGATTGCCGTGTGCGTCTTTGGGTACATTCTCGAAATCGATGGTCACGCCCTGCAATTTGTTGGCCGCCACGAAATTCACGATCTGATTGGCCAGCGCTTCGGTCCGCTTGGGATCGGCCAGCAACCGGGCCAGCGCCGGTCCATTGAACTGCCGATTGGCAGCATTCTGGATCATTGGCAGAATGGCAACATCGGGCTTGCGGGCGCGCATGTAATTGAGCGAGCGCTGGTCAAGGCCGGGTGTGAAAGTGAGATTGGGCCCCGTCAAAGTGAGCCAGCTGGGGATCACCCAATCCAGATGCGGCAGCGCCCGCTTCAGCGAATCGAAGCTGGCCTCGCCTTCCTCGCCCCAATTGACATAAAAGCCGATCGCCAGCGAGCGGCCCTTTTGCGGCGCCAGAATGGCCGGCAGAACCCGCGATGGCATCGAATTGCGCGAACGGCGCTGGCGCTGGTTCTCAAGCCGGCGGTTGAGCGCTTCGGTGCCAAGCCGTGTTGCTTGTTTGAGCAGGCCTGGTGCCACCGCCTTTTTCACCAGTTCCGGCGGATTGGTGGCATAGGCGCGGCCAGGCAGATCCACATTGGGCACCGGCTTGGCGATCATCAGGCTGGCAATGAAGCCGATCGCCACGACCATGATGAAAAGAGCCGCGGTCCAGCCAAGAGTCGCCAGTCTGGCCGCGCGCCTGCCCGTCGCGTCAAAGAAGACCGGCTTTTTGTTAATCATCCGACATCATGGCGGGCGGTATCGCACCACCCCACGCCCAAAAAAAGTGCCCCTGGCAAGATAGCAACATGATCTTATGGCGAAAATCCGGCGGACCATTTTCCTTGGCCGTGGGTTTAAGGTTCTGCTATCGCTTGACCCCTGTTCGCAACCATCGGTTTTGAGAGCGCTGTGGCCTATAATTGTTCAAAATGCCCAGGATATTGCTGTTCCTATCCCGTAATCCCCCTGAACAGCCGTGATGTGAAGCGCTTGGCCAAGCATTTCGGGTTAAGTTTCGAGGCCGCTCGCGTCAAATTCACCAAAGTGGACGGGGACGAGCCCTACGCCATGCGGCGCAAGGCCGATCAGCATTTCGGCCGCATCTGCCGCTTTTTCGACACCGACAAGCGCCGCTGCACCATTTATGAGGCGCGGCCCGAGATCTGCCGGTCCTATCCTGGGGACAAAAGCTGCGGCTATTACGACTTCCTGATGTCCGAGCGGGAATCCCAGCGCGACCCCACCCATATCGCCTCCACTTGGAATAAGTAGTTCCCCCATCTGTCTTTCTCGGGATAAACCCTCGAAAGACATCTTCCCCCGCCAGTGGCTTCGCCATGCGGGGGAAGAAAGCCTCGACCAAGACGCACTACGCTATTGAGAGATAAGTCCCCGGTGCGCCAGCATAGGCCCGATGTCAGGGTCCTTGCCGTAAAAGGCACGGAACATCGGCCCATAATCCATGGTGTGGCCACGCGACAGAATCAGGTCGCGAAAGCGCTGCCCGCCTGCCCGCGACAATCCCCCATGATGGACGAACCAGTCATAGGAATCGTCGTCCAGCATCTCGGTCCAGAGATAGGCGTAATAGCCGGCGGCATAGCCATTGCTCCAGATATGCAGGAAATAGCTGGAGCGGTAGCGCGGCGGCACATCCGCCGTGTCCAATCCCATCGCACCCAGCGCCTTGGCCTCGAAATCATCCGTTTTCTGGCGCGGGTCGGTGGCGGAAAGTTCGTGCCAGCGCATGTCGAGTTCTGCTGATGCCAGCAATTCCCCCAGCGCATAGCCCTGGTTGAAGGTCTGGGATTTGCGGACTTTGTCGGCCAGCGCCTTGGGCATGGGCTGATGGGTGCGATAGTCGACGGCATAATGCGCCAGCACTTCGGGATCGAGCGCCCAATGCTCATTGAACTGGGAGGGGAACTCGACAAAGTCGCGCGCCACTGCCGTGCCTGACAGGGTGGGATAATCCTGATCGGCGAAGAAGCCGTGCAGCGCATGACCGAATTCGTGGAACATGGTGGTGACGTCGTCGAAGGAGAGCAGCGCGGGTTGGCCGGACACGGGCTTGGTGAAATTGCCCACATTGTAGATCACCGGTTTGTTGCCCAGCAGGTGCGACTGTTCCATCAGATTGCTCATCCAGGCGCCGCCCGATTTGTTGTCGCGCTTGAAATAATCGAAATAGATCAGGCCCAGCGTCTTGCCGTTGAAATCGGTGACTTCGAACACGCGCACGTCCGGCTGCCACACCGGAATGTCCTTGCGCTCCTTGAAGGTCAGCCCATAGAGCTTGTTCGCGGCATAAAACACGCCGTTCTTGAGAACATTGTCGAGCTCGAAATACGGCTTGAGCTGGCTCTCATCCAGATCATATTGGGTCTTCCTCACCTGCTCGGCATAGTGATCCCAGTCCCAGGGCTTCAATGGGAAATGCGCGCCCGATTTGTCGATCACGCCTTGAATCACTTTGGCTTCGCGTTTTTCCTCGGCCGCGGTCGCGGGCACCAGGCGGTTCAGGAAAGCCTCCACCTTATCGGGCGTGTTCGCCATCTGGTCATACAGCGTGTAGGCGGCGAAGTTGGGATAACCCAGCAGCTTGGCCTTTTCGGCACGCAACTGCGCGATCTCTTCGATCGCGGCGCGCGTGTCATTGCCGTCGCCTTTTTCGGTCGCGGTCCAGCGCTGGTTGAACAGTTTCCCGCGCACATCGCGGTTGGTGAGTGAGAGAAGATCGGGCTGCAAGGTTGTGTTCTGCAGCGGGATCACCCATTTGCCGGCAAGCTTGCGCTCCTTGGCGTCATTGGCGGCATCGGCGATCTCGGCGGGACTCAAGCCGTCCAATTGCTTGACGTCGTCGACCACCAGAGCGCCCGCCTTGGTCGCGGCCAAAAGCTGATGTTCGAATTTGGTTTCGAGCCCCGACTCGCGGGTATTGATGGCGCGCAACCTGGTCTGGTCGGCATTCGAAAGCAGCGCCCCGGAATGGACGAATTGCAGGTAATAGACTTTCACCAGCTGCATGGCCTCGGCGCTCAAATGCAACTGGTCGCGCTGGTCATAGACCGCCTTCACCCGGGCGAAGAGCTTGGGATCCATATAGATGGCGTCGTGATGGGCGGCGAGACGCGGCGTCTCTGTGGTCTCGACCTTTTGCAGCGTGTCGTCGGTGTTGGCGGAAGTGAGATCGGAAAAGACATCCGACGCCCGGTCCAGCATCTGGCCGGAGCGTTCCAGCGCCACGATGGTGTTGTCGAAATTGGGCGGAGCGGGATTGGCGGCGATGGCGGTGACTTCGGCGCGCTGTTCCTTCATGCCCTCTTCCAGCCCGGGCTGGAAATCGCTGTCCTTGATATGGGCGAAATCGGGCGCGTGATAGGGAAGCGCGCTGGGCTGTTTGAAGATGTCACCCGGCGCGGCCATGGCCGGGCCCATGCCCGGCAATACCAAGACTAAACTCCATGCAATGAATTTGGCCCGCATCGTCCGATCCTTGGATACTTGCGACCCAAGCCTTGCCCGTCCTTTGTTCCAATTCAAGAGACCGCCACGGGGTTCCAACCCGGCAGCGCCTCGGGTTACACTTAGAGCATGGCGCACGATCACGCTCATACCGGCCACGCCGACCCGCATAGTCACGGCATCTGGACCCATGGCCATGTCTTTCTGGGGCACGGCCATGACCGGTCGGAATCGCGTGCCAAGCTGGCGGCGCTGGTCACGGCCATCTTCATGGTGGTGGAGATCGGCGCGGGCCTGCTGTTCCATTCCATGGCGCTTCTGGCCGATGGCGTGCATATGGCCACCCATGTGGGGGCGCTGGGCCTGGCGGCGGGCGCCTATTGGCTGGCAAGGCGTCATGCCGACAATGCGCGCTTCAGTTTCGGGTCCGGCAAGTTCGGCGATCTGGCGGCTTTTTCCAGCGCCATTGTGCTGGGGCTCACCGCCGTCGCGGTCGCGGGCGAATCCATCGCCCGGCTGGTCCATCCCGCCCAAGTCGCCTACCGCGAGGCGCTGGTGATCGCCTGCATCGGGTTGGGCGTAAATCTGGTGAGCGCCTTCATCCTCAAGGACGATCACTCGCACAATCACGGACATGATCACGGCCAGGCGCACAGCCATGACCACGCGCATCACGGCGACAGCGACAACAATATGCGCGCCGCCTATATCCATGTGCTGGCCGATGCCGGCACCAGCCTGCTCGCCATCGTCGCGCTGGCCTGCGGCTATTATTTCGGATTGGGCATGCTTGATCCGCTGGCGGCGCTGGTGGGCGCTTTCGTGATCGCGTCATGGGCCTATGGCCTGATTCGCGACAGCGCCATGGTGCTGCTGGATGCCGACGCCGATCCCAAAATGTCGGGCGCCATCAAATCCACCATCGAAGAGAATCTGGGTGCGCGGGTGGCCGACCTGCATCTCTGGCGGCTGGGCCCCGGCCATCACGGCTTGATCGTCTCGCTGGTCTCGCCCGGCCCCACCACGGCAGAAGAGATCAAGACGGCCTTGCGCGTCCACTATCCCGATCTCAGTCACGTCACGGTGGAAGTGGCGGTCTGCGCCGACTGCGCCTAACAAAAAAGCCGCCCACAGAGGCGGCTTCTTCGAAATTCCGTGTTCCAAACCGGCTTAGCGCGGGATCAACCCTTCGCGCTGCATGCGCTTGCGCTGCAGCTTGCGGTAGCGGCGCACAGCCTCGGCCCGCTCGCGGGCGCGCTTCTCGGAGGGCTTCTCATAGGCGCCGCGCAGCTTCATCTCCCGGAAAATGCCTTCGCGCTGCATCTTCTTTTTCAGCGCCTTGAGGGCCTGGTCGATATTGTTGTCGCGGACGATGATCTGCAAAGAAAGCTCCGTTTGCGAAGGCGGGGTTGATATCAGAAGGCTTTTGGCCTGTCTACCTGCCGAAATTAACGCTTTCGGGCTTTGACCGGGTCCCGAAAATCCCCATATTTCCAGCCATGATCCTGAAAATCGCCCGCATGGGCCATCCCGTTTTGGGCCAGATTGCCGCCCCCGTCGCCGATCCCCGGACCCCGGAAATACAGCGTCTGGTCAATGACATGATCGAGACCATGATGGATGCCAATGGCGCCGGCCTGGCCGCCCCCCAGGTCCATGTGCCGCTCCGGATCGTTGTGTTCCAGGCGCCGGGCGAGCGCAGCGACCCCGGCCTCAGCGAGGCGGAACGCTTCGACCACACCGCGCCCCTGACCGTCCTGATCAATCCCCAAATCGCCATTCTCTCCACAGAAACCGAGGGCGGCTGGGAAGGCTGTCTTTCGGTGCCGGGCCTGCGCGGCTGGGTCGAGCGCCCGGCCCATATCCGCTATCGCGGGTTCACCCCCGACGGCCAGACCCTTACACGCGAGGCGCGCGGCTTCCATGCCCGGGTGGTACAACATGAAGTCGACCATCTGGACGGGCGGCTTTATCCCGGCCGGATGGGCGATCTGTCAAAACTGATCTTCGAATCGGAAATCCGTCACTTCGTTCCCGCACAATCCGATGAGTGATGCCCAGGACAAGAATGTGACATCGGACGCCCCAAGCGATGACGCCCTCAAAGAGGCGGTGCTGAAAGCCGCGTTGAAGGATGCCGCCTTCGATGGCTTCACCGATAGCGTCCTGGCCAAGGCGGCCACGGAAGCCGGCGCGGACCAGGCCGCGCTGACGCGGCTGTTTCCCGAAGGCCCCTTGTCGCTGATCGAATATTTCTCCACCTCGATCGACGAGGCGATGGAGAAGAAACTCGCCGCGACGGGTCTCAGCACCCGCAAGATTCGCGAGCGCATCAAGATCGCGGTCATGACCCGGCTTTGGCTCTTAGAGCCGCACAAGGAAGCCGCGCGCCGCGCCGCCGCCACGCTCACGCTGCCCATGCATGCCGCGTTGGGCGCCAAACTTTTGTATCGCACGGTGGACGCGATGTGGCGGGTGACGGGCGACACCTCCACCGATTTCAATTTCTATACCAAGCGCGCGATCCTGGCCGGGGTCTATGGCTCGGTCCTGGTGCGCTGGTTTTCCGACTTGAGCGAGGATGACAGCGCCACCGAGGCCTTCCTCGACGCCCGTATCGGGAATGTGATGCAGTTCGAGAAATTCAAAGCCAAGGCCAAAGAAGCCTTGTCGAATTTCCCCGCCTTTGCTGCTTGGATAAAACCGAAAGCAAACTAGGACACCGACTTTCTTCCCCCGCATGGCGAAGCCATTGGTGGGGGAAGATGTCTTCCGAGGGCTTGTCCCGAGGAAGACAGATGGGGGCGACTAAAGTAATTCGGCGATTTGGACGGCGTTGAGCGCGGCGCCCTTCAACAGCTGATCCGCAGCCACAAAAATGGCGATGGATTTGCCTGACGGGTCCGACAAATCCTTGCGGATGCGTCCCACCAGGACATCGCCCTGACCGGAGGCATCCAGCGGCATGGGAAAATAATTCCGGCTCCGGTCGTCCACGATCTTCACCCCTGGCGCATTGGACAGGATCGCGCGCACGTCGTCTTCGGTAATGGGATTCACACATTCGAAAATGATCGCTTCGCTATGGGCGCGCAGCACCGGCACGCGCACGCAAGTGACACCGATGGCGATTGTATCGTCCTCGAAAATCTTCCTTGTCTCGCGAATGACTTTGGTTTCTTCGTCATTGTAGCCGGTCTGGGGATCAATCGCGGTGTTGTGATTGAAGACATTGAAGGCGTAGGGGTGCGGCATCATTTTGGGTGTGAAAGGCTTGCCGTCGAGATAGGCGCGGGTCGAATCCACCAATTCCTGCATCGCCGCCGCGCCCGCGCCACTGGCCGCCTGATAGGTCGAAATGATCAAGCGCTTGATGCGGTTCTTCTGATGGATCGGCCAGAGCGGCACCAGCGCGGTGATCGCTGAGCAATTGGGGTTGGCGATAATGCCTTTGTGATCCGCGATCCGGCGCGCGTTGATCTCGGGCACCACCAGCGGCACGTCCGAGTCCATGCGGAAGGCCGAGCTGTTATCCACCACCACGGCGCCCGCCTTCACCGCCAGCGGCGCATAACGTTTTGAGATGCCGCTGCCCGCCGAAAACAGCGCGATGTCGACGCCCTCGAAAGAATCGTCGGTCAACTCTTCGATAATGAGTGCCTTGCCGCGGAACGGCGCGGTCTTGCCCGCTGAGCGTGCGCTGGCCAGAAGCTTGAGGGATTTCACATCGATCCCACGGCTTTCGATACAGCCAATGAATTCCTGGCCCACCCCGCCGGTGGCGCCCACAATCGCTACGTTTCTGTTCTTCATTTCTCTTCTCTTTCGGCAATAAAAAAGGCCCCGTTTTGCGGGGCCCTGGCTTCAGCATCTTTCGCGAATATTCAGTCGCGCGCGCGTGCCCAGGCCCTACCGGGCTTGGTCTTGGTCGTCGTGGTGGGCTTTGTCTTGCTTTGGCGCGTCGTCATGGGCGGGGAACCTATGGGGCGGAAATCACTTCGTCAATGGTTTGAGCCGTGTGACGTGACCCATCTTGCGGCCGGGCCGGGCCTCACGCTTGCCGTAAAGATGGATTGCCCCCGACCGCGCCAGGCTTTCCCAGGCATCGGCTTCGGCGCCGATGATATTCTCCATCACCGCATCGGCATGGCGGGTGGGATCGCCCAGAGGCCAACCCGCCACGGCACGGATATGCTGCTCGAATTGCGAACAGGCGCAGGCTTCGATGGTCCAATGCCCGCTGTTATGGACGCGCGGCGCGATCTCATTGACGGTGAGCGCGTCGTCCTTACCCACGAACAGCTCGACCGCCAGCACACCCACATACTCCAGCGCCTCGGCGATTTTCCGCGCGATCGCCTTGGCCTCATCGGCCTGGGCTTTGGTGAGCCGCCCAGGCACGATCGAGCGGCGCAGGATGTGATGCTCATGAATATTCTCCGGCGGATCATAGGCGGCGAATTTGCCGTCCAGCGAACGCGCCGCCACCACCGAAGCTTCGAACGCGAAATCGACAAAGCCTTCCAGGATGGCGGGCGCGGCCTTGAAACTGTCGAAGGCGCGCGCGGTCTCGTCGGCGCTTGCGACTTTGGCTTGGCCCTTGCCGTCATAACCCAGGCGCCGTGTCTTGAGGATCGCCGGGCCAGCGATTTCGGCAAAGGCTCTCACAGCGTCCTCGCGCGAACTCACCGCAACAAACGGCGCGGTCTTCAAGCCCAGCGAACGCACAAAGCTTTTTTCCGTGAGCCGGTCCTGGGTAGCTTCGAGCGCGCGCTGTCCCGGATGAAGCGGCTTGAGGCTGGCGAGATAGGCGATCGACTCCGACGGCAGATTCTCGAATTCAAAGGTGATGGCGTCGCAGATTTCGGCAAAGCCGGTGAGCATGTTGCGCTCGTCATAGCGCGCGGCAAGCTGGAGCGGCGTCACCTGGAAGGCGGGCGCATTGTGCTCGTCATTATAGACCGCCGCCTTCAGTCCCAGCCGCGCCGCGGCCAGGGCCAGCATGCGGCCCAGCTGGCCGCCGCCAATGATGCCGATCACCCCGCCCGGCGGGACGGGTTTTAGAAGACGCTTGATCTCGCTCATTTGGGCGTCTTGGCGACGGAGCGTGTCTGTCTGGCGCGCCAGGCCTTGAGCCGCTTGTCCAGCGCCACATCGCTCAAGGCGAGAATGGCAGCGGCCTGCAGCGCCGCATTCTTGGCGCCCGCTTCGCCGATGGCAAAAGTCGCCACCGGCACCCCACCCGGCATCTGGGCAATGGAAAGAAGCGAGTCGAGCCCCTTCAGGGCCCGGCTTTCCACCGGCACGCCCAGGACCGGCAGGGTGGTCATGCTGGCCACCATGCCGGGAAGATGCGCCGCCCCGCCTGCGCCCGCGATGATCACTTTGATCCCCCGCCCGCCCGCTTCCTTGGCGTATTGGGTCATGCGATCGGGGGTGCGATGGGCAGAGACGATGCGCGTCTCATGCGTCACTTTCAGTTGGCCCAGTATATCGGCCGCAACTTTCAGCGTGGTCCAGTCGGACTGGCTCCCCATGATGATGCCCACGGCGGGGGCGCGGGGCTTTTTCGGGGATCGGGGGGCCATGCTTCTGGTCGCCTTTCGGGGGCCGGTTCAGGAAGCGCCGCAGTATAGGGCTGGAAAACCTTATGAAAAGGGGTGTTCAAGCTTCGTTAACCATTCCCATGCATAGTAAACGAGTCGTTAAAGCCTGGGATTAACTGGGGCACCCGATGAAAGCCGAACGCATTTCCGCGCGGTCCTCACGCGCGATGAGCGCCGCTGTTGCGTTGCAGATGGACACCTCCTCGATGCTGGACACGATTGGCGCGGTCCTGCCGCCGAATGTCAGCAGCATCCCGCCGGCCGAACTCACGCCGCGCGTGCGCGACACCATCATGGCGTTTCTGCGCGAGATGGATGGGCTGAAGCAGGAACTCAACCAGACCCGCACCCGCCTGGACGAAGTGGAAAAGACCGCCGACCTGGACGCCGTGCTGCCGATTCTGAACCGGCGCGCCTTCATCCGCGAACTCACGCGCTATATCGCTTTTACCACCCGCTACAGCACGCCTGCCTCGCTGATCTATTTCGATCTCAACCATCTGAAACAGACCAACGACACGCTGGGCCATGCCGCCGGCGATGCGCTGCTTGCCAAATTCGCCAAGATCCTTCTTTCCCATGTGCGCGAAAGCGACTGTGTGGGACGGATGGGCGGCGACGAATTCGCCATTCTTCTTTCCCATGCCAGCCAAGGTCAGGCGTTGAAAAAGGCCATGGGATTGGCGGACTTCGCGATCAAAAATCCGGCGCAATGGAACGGCCACGCCGTTCCTGTCAGCTTCGCCTACGGCGCGTTCGAGCTGAAGGCCGGCGACAAGGCGGAAGCCGCGATCGCCAAGGCCGACGAAGCCATGTACGCGCAGAAAAAGTCGCGCAAGACTCCTGAATAATCAGGCCATCGCGTTGCGAAGATTCTCGTCGACCTTATCCAAGAACCCTTCGGTCGTGAGCCATTTCTGGTCAGGACCGACCAGCAACGCCAAATCCTTGGTCATATAGCCGCTCTCGACTGTGGCCACGCAAACCGTTTCCAGGGTGGTGGCGAACTTCGCCAGTTTGGCGTTGTTGTCCAGCTTGGCGCGATGGGCTAGGCCCCGCGTCCAAGCGAAGATCGAGGCGATGGAATTGGTCGAGGTGGCTTTGCCCTTCTGATGCTCGCGATAATGGCGCGTCACCGTGCCGTGCGCGGCTTCGGCTTCCACCGTCTTGCCGTCGGGCGTCATCAGCACCGAGGTCATCAGGCCCAGTGAGCCAAAGCCCTGGGCCACAGTGTCGGACTGCACGTCGCCGTCGTAATTCTTGCAGGCCCAGACATAGCCGCCGCTCCATTTGAGCGCCGAGGCCACCATGTCGTCGATCAGGCGATGCTCATAGGTGATGCCCGCGTCCTTGAACCTGTCAGCGAATTCCTTCTCGTACACGTCTTGGAACAGATCCTTGAAACGGCCGTCATAGGCTTTGAGGATAGTGTTCTTGGTCGACAAATAGACCGGATATTTGCGGTTCAAGCCGTAATTCATCGAGGCGCGCGCGAAGTCACGGATCGAATCGTCCAGATTGTACATCGCCATCGCCACGCCCGAGCCCGGCGATTGAAACACTTCATGCTCGATCACTTTACCGTCTTCGCCCACGAATTTGATGGTGAGCACGCCCTTGCCGGGGAAACGGAAATCGGTGGCGCGATACTGATCGCCGAAGGCATGGCGGCCGATCACGATGGGCTGGGTCCAACCCGGCACCAGGCGCGGCACATTCTTGCAGATGATGGGTTCGCGGAAGATCACCCCGCCCAGGATGTTGCGGATGGTGCCGTTGGGCGACTTCCACATCTTCTTGAGCTTGAATTCCTCGACCCGCGCTTCGTCCGGCGTGATGGTGGCGCATTTGACGCCCACGCCGTATTTCTTCATCGCCTCGGCGCTGTCGATGGTGACTTGGTCGTTGGTCGCATCGCGGTTCTCGATCGAGAGATCGTAATAGTGCAAATCCACGTCCAGATAGGGCAGGATCAGCTTCTTCTTGATGAGATCCCAGATGATGCGGGTCATCTCGTCGCCATCGAGTTCGACGACCGGATTGGCGACCTTGATCTTGTCCATGACTTTTCCTCGAAAGACGGGGCGGGAGGGGCTATAGCGGGGCCTCAAATAACCTGCCCCCGCCAACCCGTCAAAGGCGCATATGACCGCCCCCGCCGTGATCCTCAGCCGCCCCCAGATGGGGGAAAATATCGGCGCCGCCGCCCGGGCGATGAAGAATTTCGGCCTCTCCGATCTGCGCCTGATCGCGCCCCAATGCGGCTGGCCCAACGACCGCGCCATGGTCCTGGCTTCGGGGGCCGGCGACATTATCGAACGGACCAAAGTTTTTGAAACCGCAGCCGAGGCCGTTGCCGATATCCGCCTGGTCTTCGCCACCACGGCGCGGGACCGCGACGTCCTGCGCGACATCCTCACGCCCGAAGAAGCGGCCAGGCGCGTGCGTTCTGCCGGCCTGGAAGGACTTTCCACCGCCATCCTGTTCGGCGGCGAGCGGGCCGGACTGGACAATGATGAAATGTCTCTGGCCGAGGCCGCCATTACCATTCCCACCGCCGAATTCCCCTCCCTCAATCTAGGCCAGGCTGTCCTTCTGATCGGCTATGAATGGCTGAAATCGGCCGACGCCACGCCGCCCGCAAGGCAGCGTAAAACCATCGCCCAGCCCGCCGCCCGGGCCGATCTGGTGAGCTTGTTCGAGCATCTGGAGCGTGAATTGGACGCAGCCCAGTTCCTCTTCCCGGCCGAAAAGAAAGAGACGATGGTGCGCAACATACGCGCCATGATCCTGCGCTCGCATCTCAGCGACCAGGAGGTGCGCACCATTCGCGGCATGATCGTGGCGCTGGTGAAGAACAAATATCGGGGCGGAAATACATGAAGGCGCTGCTGGTCATCGGGCTGATTGTGGTCGCGCTTCTGGCGATCGGCTTTGCCGCCCTGCCGGTGTGGCAGAGCAAGGCGCTCAAGGGCCGCTATCTTCTGATCGGCGCCATTGCCTTGGCTCTTCTGGGCGTGGGCGGAGGCACCTATTGGATGCTGGGCCAGCCTTATCTGGCCTGGCGTTCTGCCCAAGGCGTGCAGACACGTGACGTCAATGGCCTGATCGCGCTTTTGATCAGGCGCGTACGCCAGGCGCCCGATGACATCCAAGCTTGGATCTATCTGGGCCGTGGTTACATGGGTGCGGGCGATGCCGGCGACGCCGCCAAGGCCTATGCACGGGCCGTGGCGATCGCCAATCGCACCGGCCATCCCGAGGCGGGCCTGGATGCGATCTATGGCGAAGCCTTGGTGTCTGCGCAGGGCGGCCAGGTGAGCGATGACGCGGCGCAAGCGTTCCGCGCCGCCTTGAAACTCGATCCCAGGGAACCGGCGTCGCGTTTCTTCCTGGGCGATGCGCTGGCGGCGCATGGCGACAAGACGGGCGCGCTGGCCCTGTGGAACGGTCTTCTGGCGGAGGCGCCGGCCAACTCGCCCTTGCATCAGGCGCTGGTGGACCGCATCGCCATGCTCACCGCGCAATCCGGCGCCGCGCCCGATCCCAAAGCGATGGTGGCGATGCTGGCGGCGCGGCTGAAGGAAAATCCCAATGACGCGGCCGGCTGGCAGCGGCTGATCCGCGCCTATGTGGTGCTGGGCGAGAGGGCCGAGGCCCAGGATGCACTGTCCACCGCGCGCAAAACTTTCGCCAGCCAACATGACGTAGGGGACGCGCTGGACGCAGAAGCCAAGCAATTGAAGCTGGATTAACGCCGGTTTTACTGGGTTCCCGGGCCCGCTCTGGAAAAATCACCATTTTTCCCTATATTTGAGCCATGAGCCTGATCCCTGACACCGAAGCATTCGAAGCGGTCCGCAAAGCCCATTTCGCGGTCATCCTGCACAAGGAGGATGACTTCGAGGGCATGCGGCGCGCGGGACGGCTGGCCGCCGAAGTGCTGGACCTGATGGTGCCGCTGGTGAAACCCGGCGTGACCACAGCGGAGCTGGACAAGGCGGCATACGATTACGTCATCGCCCATGGCGGCCTTCCCGCCTGCCTGGGCTATCGCGGCTATCGCCACACGCTTTGCACTTCGATCAATCATGTGGTCTGCCACGGCATCCCCAATGACAAGCCCTTACGCGATGGCGACATCGTCAATATCGACGTCACGGTGATCCTGGATGGCTGGCATGGCGACACCTCGCGCATGTATCCGGTAGGCGAGGTCAAGCTCAAAGCCCAGCGCCTGATAGACATCACCTATGATTCCATGATGCGCGGCATCGCCGCGGTCAAACCCGGCGCTACCACCGGCGATATCGGTCATGCGATCCAAAGCTATGCGGAAGGCGAGGAGCGCTGCGCCGTGGTGCGGGATTTCTGCGGCCATGGCGTGGGGCGCATCTTCCACGCGCTTCCCAACATCGTGCATTACGGCAAGGCGGCGCACGGCATGGCGCTCAAATCCGGCATGTTCTTCACCGTCGAGCCCATGATCAATCTGGGCAATTACGGCGTGAAGGTACTGGGCGATGGCTGGACCGCGGTGACGCGCGACCGCTCGCTCTCGGCGCAGTTCGAACATTCGGTGGGGGTTACGGAGAATGGCGTCGAGATCTTCACTCTCTCGCCAAAAGGCTGGCACAAGCCGCCCTATATCTGACGCGCAGGAAATTTCGGACGGAGAGGAGCTTTTCGCTTCGCCCGAAATCGCTGTGCGTTCCAATGGGGGGCATCCCAATGCGGGACATCGCGAGCGGTTGCGCGCGCGGTTCCTGAAATCCGGCGCCACGTCCCTGCCCGACTACGAATTGCTGGAACTGACCTTGTTTGCGGCCATTCCCCGCCGGGATACCAAGCCTTTGGCCAAGCGGCTTTTGGCCCGCTTCGGCAACTATGCCGAAGTGATTGCGGCGTCCCGCCAGCGCCTGATGGAAGTCGAAGGCGTGGGCGAAGCGGTGGTCAATCAGCTCAAGATCGTGGAAGCCGCGGCGGCGCGGCTGACCCAGGCCCAAGTGATCGGCAAGCCCGCTTTGTCATCCTGGTCGGCGTTGATCGATTACTGCATGGCGACGATGGCGCGCGCGCCCTCAGAGGAATTCCGCGTGCTGTATCTCGACCGCAAGAATGTCCTGATCGCCGACGAAGTGCAGGCGAAGGGCACGGTGGACCACGCGCCGGTCTATCCGCGTGAGATCATCAAGCGGGCGCTGGAACATGGCGCCTCGGCCCTGATCCTGGTGCACAATCATCCCAGCGGCGATCCCACGCCCTCCAAAGCCGATATCGCCATGACGCAAGAGATCGCCCAGGCCGCCAAGGCGCTCAAGATCACCATTCACGATCATCTGGTGATCGGCCGCAGCGGTCATGCCAGCTTCAAGTCGCTGGGATTGCTTTAAGCAATCTCAGGAATTCACCGCCGCGCCTTGCGCGGGTCTGCGCCAGATCAGCCGGCGCACCACATGGCCTTTCCACATCCAAAGCCCTGAAAGCACCATGGCTGGAAAGAAAATATATCGCGTGGGAGAGGCATAACTGGGAAGCAAGTCGAACGGACTGTAGATGTAACCGAAGATCGGAATGACCAGGATCAGGTGAAACGTGCGCCAGATCGAACGTTTGGTGGACTCTTTCATGGTGGGGCTCCTTTCAACGTTTGGCCTTGGCCTTGTTCAAATCCACGGCAGCGCGGATAAGCGCTTTAAATGCTTTTTTGTTGACCTTGCCGCCTTCGTGGAAATCGATCGCGCGCCTGACATTTCCTTCGAGACTGGAATTAAACAGGCCCGACGGATCTTTCAGCACCGCGCCCTTAGCAAACGTCGTCTTCACGGCGTTCTTGTAGGTTTCACCGGTGCAGATGATGCCATCGTGATACCAGGTGGGAACACCGCGCCATTTCCACTCCTCGACGACTTCTGGATCAGCTTCCTTGATCAAGCCGCGGATGCGGCCCAGCATCTCGCCCCGCCAATCATCCAGATCCTTGATCCTGGCATCGATCAGCTGGGACGGTGATTTGGTCTTTGGCGGCGCGCTCTTCTTCATGGCTCTTTCTCCAAAACCGCCTCCAGCTTGGCAAAGAATTGCGGCCAGCCCTGTTTGGCGCCCATGTAAGCCTGTTGTTGGCCTGGCCCGAAGCCCGCATGCTCCATGCGCAGATGGGTCCCCGTGCTGGTGGGCGTAAGCGTCCAGGTCACCACGCTTTCCACCCCTCCCCACGTGTAGGACAATGTCTTGTTCGGCTCGACCGTGAGAACCCGGCAATCCACGCCGCCCCAATCGGCGCTGAGCCGGAATGAGTGATCCACGGCCGGCCTGAAATCATTTTTCATCAGCCACTCCTCGATCAGATGCGGTTGCGTCAACGCACGCCAGATTTTTTCCGGCGGGAAGGAGATTTCCCGTTCGACAATGACGGAGCGCGTTTTGCTGGCATCGCTCATTGGTCCATCCTTTTCAGCAGATCTTCGAGATGATCGAACCGGCTTTGCCAGAAGCCCGTCATCTGGCTGGTCCAGTCGATCAGCGGGGCGAGCGCGCTGAGCTGCGCGCTATAATGTGTCTGACGGCCTTCATGGCGGTCGCGCACCAGCCCCGCTTGCTTCAGAACCCCCAGATGTTTTGAAACGGCGGGCTGCGAGACTTTCGCCCGGACCGTGAGCGCACCCACCGTCTGTTCGCCCTCGCGGCACAGCCGCTCGAAGATGGCCCGGCGCGTCGGATCGGCCAGCGTCTTGAACAGGCTATTGTGTGCGTTCGGCATTTGCGATCAATAACTCTGTGGCTATTGATTGAACATATAACTGCCGGGATATTGGTTAGTCAAGGGGAGTCGCGCAATTTCGCCAGAGCATCGGGAAAGCGCCGCGACAGGGGAACGGCCTGCCGTCCCAGTTCCACCGTGTAATCCCCGGAACCA
Organism: Rhizomicrobium sp.; assembly: GCA_036271455.1. GTDB lineage: Bacteria > Pseudomonadota > Alphaproteobacteria > Micropepsales > Micropepsaceae > Rhizomicrobium. Next base: position 4,742 of record DATBAP010000034.1, on the reverse strand, counting down.
TCCGGCTTGAGCGTCGTCACCTTTTTGCCGTTCACCAGCCAGGAGCGATGGGTGCGGACGAAGCCGCGAGGCGCCAGCGCGTTTTCCACACTGCGAAGGGCGCTGCGCATCAAAAGGTGCCGCCCGTCGGCAAGGAAGAATTGAACGTAATTCCCCGCTGATGAAACCGCCAGAATCTCGTCCAGCTTCACCCGCGTGAGCTTGGCGCCATCGCGGATATCGAAAGTCTGTGGCCCGATTGGCGTATCGCCCGGCCGGCGAAGCAAATGATCGATCAGCGAGAACAGGCCGATGAACAGCACATAGGCGAACACATCTTTGGCGGCTTCGTACCGCAATTGCGATGGAAAGGAGCCGATCTCATAATGCTTACCCACCAGCCCAAAGGCCAAGACGCGCAGGAAGTCGAAAAAAGCGACATGGGCAAACGCGAAGGCCGCCGCGGCGGGAAGGTGCAAAAACAATTTCCAGCGCGGACGAATTCCCGGCGGCGCTAAGCGCCAGGCGAGCCAGGGAATCCAGAGGAAAAGAATCAGTGACAGCCAGCTTGAGCCTTCTCCGATCACGGGGCCGAAGAGGCTCTGGTTCGCTTCGTTATGCTGGATGGAGATCACGTTGATGACGTTGACCACCCCCACCAGCACGGCGATCGCGGCGAAGGAATAAAGAAAGGTGCGGCCCACGCGCGACCCGCCCGTCCCGAAAATCGCGGCGCTGATCCCAAGTCCTTTCCGGATAAAGCGTTTCATAGCCAGCCGGTCCCATCGCGCTTTTTGGTCGACGAAGGATGGGGAAAATGGAGCAAGAGAAGTCTCATAAATCCGGCGACGCCCACTATAGGGCGCGTGCCCTGAGTGGAGAAGCGATCCATGCAAAGACGGGATGTCCTCAAAGGTTTGGCGGCTGTCGCGGTCCTTCCTCCCTTCCGCCCTGGGATAGCTGCGTCCCTCCAGCGGGTGCGTCCGGGCGAGCCCGGCTGGCCTACCGAACAGGAGTGGGAAGCCCTCAAGGCAGATATAGGCGGCAACCTGATCGCGGTGGAACCACTGTTCGGCGCCTGCCGCACCGATCCAAAGGGTGCGCCCTGCAGCGAGACCGGGAAAAATATCCACAATCCCTTTTTCATCGGCGATCAGGCGGCAGGCACGCAGACTTCCGGCTGGCTCGACGCCTGGATGTCAGCGCCCAGTGTCCATGCGGTAAAAGCGCGCCATGCGGCTGACGTCGCCGCCGCGGTGAATTTCGCCCGCGCCCATAATCTCAGGCTTGCGGTCAAGGGCGGCGGTCATAGCTATCAGGGAACGTCCAATGCCGCGGACTCGCTTCTGATTTGGACGCGGGCCATGAACGACGTCTCATTGCATCAGGACTTCGTCGGCGCAGGGTGCGAAGGCAGAATAAAGCCGCAGCCTGCAGTCAGCGCGGGCGCCGGCGCCATGTGGAGCGATCTCTACCACGCGGTGACGACCGAGGCCGGGCGTTACGTCCAAGGCGGCGGCTGCACCAGCGTGGGCGTGGCGGGACTGGTGCAAAGCGGTGGCTTCGGAAGTTTCTCCAAAGGCTTTGGCACGGCCGCTTGCGGATTGCTGGAAGCAGAAATCGTCACCGCGGATGGAAGCATCCTGATTGCCAATCCCTGCCAGAACACCGACCTGTTCTGGGCGCTCAAAGGTGGCGGCGGGGGCAGTTGGGGCGTGGTGACCCGGTTGACATTGCGCACCCATGAGTTGCCGGCCCATTTCGGCGCCGCCTGGGGCCGCATCAAGGCCCGCTCCGACGCCGCCTTTGTTAAATTGCTCGCACGTTTTTTCGACTTTTATGCTGAGAATCTCCTCAATTCCCATTGGGGCGAACAGATCGCAATCGGGCCGGACAACAGCTTGAAGATCTCGATGGTGTGCCAGGGATTGGACGAAACGGACGCGCAATCGGCATGGCGGCCTTTTTTCGACTGGGTCACGGCCTCGCGCGACGATTTCGAGATCATCGATCCGCTCCATGCCCGCGCGACCGATTCGCGGCATTGGTGGGACGTAAAAGAAAACCCTTCCGTGGTGGCGGACGAACGCGAAGGCGCTTCTCCTCATCACGGCTGGTGGGACGGCGATGCCGAACAGGTGGGCATTTATCTACACGGCTACGATTCGCTTTGGCTGCCGGCGTCATTGCTGCGCGAACGGGAAGGCCGGGTTCTGGTCCAGGCGCTCTTCTCCGGCAGCCGCTTCAAGACCATCGGGCTGCATTTCAACAAGGGTTTGGCGGGAGCGCCGCCCGACGTGATCGCGGCGGCGAAAGACACCGCAACCAACCCGGCTGTGACCGAAGCCTTTGCATTGGCGATAATCGCCGATGGTGAAGCACCTGCCTTTCCCGGCGAACCGCGCACGGCCATCGATCAGAACCGGGCCCGTCGAGATGCCCGATTCATCGCGAACGCCGCAGGCAGCTTGCGCAAAATCGTCTTGCAACCCGGCTCCTATGTCTCGGAAAGCGATTATTTCAATCGCAACTGGCAAAGCGAATATTGGGGCTCAAATCACCCCCGGCTGGCCACGGTCAAGGCAAAATACGATCCGGGCGGGCTTTTCATCGTGCATCACGGCGTGGGCAGCGAAGCCTGGAGCGATGACGGCTTCACGCGGCGGGCGTGAGGGGCTAAAAGCGCCTCGATTGCTGCAGCGTTGTTTGAGGTCGTTATTAATGGCCTACCGTTCCACTACATGAGGCCTTGATGATCCCCCGTTATGCCCGCGAACAGATGGTTTCGATCTGGTCGCCCGAGACCAAATTCCGCATCTGGTTCGAGATCGAGGCTTACGCCACCGACGCCCTGGCCGAACTAGGGGTAGTGCCCAAAGAGGCCGCCGCCAAGGTGTGGGAGAAGGGCCGAAACGCCAAATTCGATGTCGCCCGGATCGACGAGATCGAACGCGAGGTCAAGCATGACGTGATCGCCTTCCTCACCCATCTGTCCGAGATCGTGGGACCGGAAGCGCGCTTTGTGCACCAGGGCATGACCAGCTCGGACGTGCTGGACACCTGTCTCAATGTCCAGCTGATGCGCGCCGCCGACATTCTTATCGCCGATACCGACGCGCTTTTGGCCGCACTCAAGAAACGCGCCTTCGAATACAAGATGACCCCCACCATCGGGCGCAGCCACGGCATCCATGCCGAACCCACCACCTTCGGCCTCAAGCTGGCGGGATTTTATGCCGAATTCACCCGCGCGCGGCAGCGCCTGGTGACGGCGCGCGCCGAGATCGCCACGTGCGCCATTTCCGGGGCGGTCGGCACTTTCGCCAATGTCGATCCTCAAGTGGAAGCGTATGTGGCGAAGAAGATGGGGCTTGAGGTCGAGCCGGTCTCGAGCCAGGTGATCCCGCGCGACCGCCATGCTGCCTATTTCGCCGCCTTGGGTGTGGTCGCGTCGTCGCTGGAACGGCTGGCGGTGGAGATCCGCCATCTGCAACGCACCGAAGTGCTGGAAGCCGAGGAATATTTCTCGCCCGGCCAGAAAGGCTCCTCGGCCATGCCGCACAAAAGAAATCCCGTGCTGAGCGAGAATGTCACCGGCTTGGCCCGCATGGTGCGCGCCTATGTGCTGCCGGCGATGGAGGATGTGGCGCTGTGGCACGAGCGCGACATTTCCCATTCCTCGGTCGAGCGTTATATCGGCCCCGACGCCACCATCACTTTGGACTTTGCGCTTCATCGCATGACCGGGGTCATCGAAAAGCTGGTGGTCTATCCCGCCCGCCTGCAGGAGAATCTCGACAAGACGCGGGGCCTGGTTCACAGCCAGCGCGTGATGCTGGCGCTCACCCAGGCAGGTGTCTCGCGGGACGAGAGCTACCGGATGGTGCAGCGGAACGCGATGCGCGCCTGGAATGGCGAAGGCAATCTTTTGGACCTGCTCAAAGCTGATCCCGAAGTGGCCAAGGCGCTGCCCGCCGCGAAATTGGAGGCGATGTTCGATCTGGGCTATCACCTCAAGCAGGTGGACACGATCTTCGCCCGCGTCTTCGGAAGATAACTAACTGAAATACATGGATTTTTCACTCGGCTGTGGACGGGAACCCGTTATGCGGACCCTGATCGGCAGGAATCATTGCCCCCAGCCTCCCGCGTCCCTAAATTCCAGCCACGCCTGACTTTCACGGGCGTGAGTTGATTGAGGCGCAGCTTTCGCGCGCCCGAAGGACATCCCATGAAACGCCGCCGCGTGATCTATGAAGGCAAGGCCAAAATTCTTTACGAAGGCACCGAGCCGGGCACTGTCATCCAGTATTTCAAGGACGACACCACCGCGTTCGACGCCACAAAAAAGGCGGTGATCGAAGGCAAGGGCGTCATCAACAACCGCATCAGCGAATATCTGATGACCCAGCTGGCCGGGATCGGCGTGCCCACCCATTTCGTGCGCCGCCTCAACATGCGCGAGCAGCTGATCAAGGAAGTCGAGATCATTCCCTTGGAGGTGGTGGTGCGCAATGTCGCCGCCGGCTCCATGTCCAAGCGGCTGGGGATCGAGGAAGGCACCGCCCTGCCCCGTTCCATCATCGAATATTACTACAAGAATGACGGGCTGAATGACCCGTGGGTCAGCGAAGAACACATCACTGCCTTCGGCTGGGCCAGCCCCCAGGACCTGGACGACATCGTCAACCTCACCATCCGGGTCAATGATTTCCTCTCGGGGCTCTTTTTGGGCGCCGGAATCAAGCTGGTGGATTTCAAGC
>DATBAP010000033.1:0-37151 GCA_036271455.1 Rhizomicrobium sp. | reverse complement strand
TCAAGCAATTTTGGGAAGCCTGCGGCAGCCAGGTCGAAGTGATGGATGCCGCGCATCACGATCTGGTGCTGGCGATGACCAGTCATGTGCCGCATCTGATCGCCTACAATATCGTGGGCACCGCCCATGATCTGGAAAAGGTCGCCGAAGGCGAAGTGATCAAATTCTCGGCCGGCGGCTTTCGCGACTTCACCCGCATCGCCGCCTCCGATCCCGTGATGTGGCGGGACGTGTTCTTGAACAATCGCGAGGCGGTGCTGGAAGTGCTGGGGCGCTTCAACGAGGATCTCAGCCTGCTGCAGCGCGCGGTGCGTGACGGCAATGGCGCCGTCCTGCTCGAGCTTTTCACCCGCACCCGCGCCATCCGCCGCTCGATCGTGGATATCGGCCAGGATTCGGCGACGCCCAATTTTGGCCGCGACGACCCCAAGACCTGATCAATAGAACGGAAACAGCAGCGCGCGCAGGCGCGGCAAAAGCTCCGTGTCCATCTTGTCCGCCGTCACGTCGCTGGAATGGATGTGCACCGGGCCATTGATGATTTCGCCCTTCTGATGCCGCCACGCCATGATCGCGTCCATCCAGCCGGTGCGGCCGGCCAGCAGCCGGGCAAAGGCCGAACCTTGGGTGATCTGGCTGTAAATTTCCAAAGTCTGAATGTGATCGCCGAACGGAGTGGCGGGGTCTTTCACCTCCACCGCGCTCTGCACCAGATCCAGCGCGTCGCTTTTGGGATCGCGGCGCATGTGAAATTGGATGCGCGCGGCGGTGAAAGCGGCGCCGTCGCTGTCCTTGCCGCTTGCCCCCACCATGTCGAGATCGAAGCGCGTCAAGCCCTTGGCGTTGGCGATGGAGCTGGCGCGAAGGCTGGCTGGAAGAAAGGAGAGTTGGTGCCGTTGATTGTCAGCGTCGCTCCAGGCCAGGGTCTGCGTGCCCGCCGCTTCGAAAATATACTGGGCGCGGCCATAGCCAAGGGCATGAACGGCGAATCCGTCGCTATGCCAGATCAGAGGCCCGCGCGGAGCTTCCGCGTTCACCAGAAGATTGCTGAACACCACATCCAGGCGGAAGGGGAAACCGGAAATAGTCTGGCTGGTCCAGGAAATGGTGACGCCGGGAATCGCCTGACGCCCGTTCATGGCTTTGAGCTTGTTATCCAGCGCGCTGGCCACCGACCACCAATGGATCGTCGCCCAGGCCGCCAGGCCAAGGAACAGCGCCAGCGGCGCATAAAGCCAGAACCGGCTGGAATAAGACATTCAGGGAATCAGCCGCACTTGGAGTAACCGCAAGACAGACAGGAATCGCAGCCTTCCAATTTCACAAAGCTGGCCTCGCCGCAACGGGGACAGAAATTCGCCGGCGCACCTTCGCGCGGCAACTGCACCTCGGCCGGAATAACGGAGGTCGACCGCAGGTCGCGGGAACTCAGGAAGCCGATCTCGACCATGTGGCGTTCGATCACTTCGCCGATGGCGGCCAGCAGTGACGGCACATAACGGCCGCCCATCCATTGCCCGCCGCGGGGATCGAAGATCGCTTTCAATTCATCGACCACGAAGGAGACATCGCCGCCGCGCCGGAACACCGCCGAGATCATCCGCGTCAACGCCAGGGCCCAGGCATAGGCCTCCATATTCTTGGAATTGATGAAGACCTCGAAAGGCCGCCGCCGCCCGTCCTTTTCGACATCGTTGATGGTGATGTAGAAGGCGTGATCGCTTTCCAGCCATTTGATCTTGTAGGTGCGCCCCTTCAGGGCGTCGGGCCGGTCCAGCGGCTTGGTCATATAGACCACGCCGCCGCGCTCTTCGCGGGGCGCGGGCAACGGCAGCGGCAATTCGGGCTCGTCGCTCAACATCACAGCTTCGGCGGGCAGCGCGGCGGGTTCTTGAATGGACAGGACCGCGCCCGTCACCTCATTGGGGCGATAGGTGGTGCAGCCTTTGCAGCCGTCCCGATAGGCCGCGAGATAGACGTCCTTGAAGGCCTCGAACGAAATCGAAGCCGGCACATTGATGGTTTTTGAGATGGCGCTGTCGATGAAAGGCTGCGCAGCCGCTTGCACCGCCAGATGATCTTCCGGCCTGAGGGTCTGGGCGCTCACGAAATAATCGGGCAATGCTGCATCCTGGCCGAAGCTCGTGTGAAACGCGGTGACGGCGTAATCCTCGACCGTCTCCTCGCGTCTGCTGCCGTCGGGCTGCAGCACTCTGCGATTATACGAGAATGCGAAGACCGGCTCGATGCCGGACGAGACATTTCCCGCCAGCAGCGAAATGGTGCCGGTAGGCGCAATCGAGGTGAGCAGCGCGTTGCGAATGCCATGGGCGCGGATGCCGTCGCGGATATCCTCCGGCAACGCTTCGATATGCGGTCGGGCCAGATATTCATTGGCGTCGAATAACGGAAAAGCGCCCTTCTCGCGCGCCAGCTCGACCGAGGCGCGATAGGCGGCATGGCTCAAGGTGGAAAGCCAGCTCTGGATCAGGGCCACGCTTTCCGCCGTGCCATAGCGGGTGCGGCAGAAGATCAGCGCATCCGCCAGGCCGGTGACGCCAAGGCCGATGCGGCGCTTGGCGAAGGCTTCCTGGCGTTGGGCGTCCAGGGGAAAGCGCGAGACCTCGATCGCGTTGTCCAGCATGCGGATCGCGGTCGCGGTCAGGCCAGCCAGCGCCTCCAGATCAAGATGGGCGTCTTCGGCGAAAGGATTCTTCACCAGTTTGGCCAGATTGATCGAACCCAACAGACAGGCGCCATAAGGCGGCAAAGGCTGTTCGCCGCAGGGATTGGTGGCGGAAATCGTCTCGCAGTAGGAAAGATTATTCTGCTCGTTGATGCGGTCGATGAAGATCACGCCCGGCTCGGCATAATCATACGTCGAGCGCATGATCTGGTCCCACAGCGCGCGCGCCCGCATCGTGCGGTGGATTTTCCCCTGAAACTGAAGCGTCCAATCAGCGTCATCGGCTACCGCCGCCATGAAGGCGTCGCTCACCAGGACGGAAAGATTGAAATTGGAAAGCCGTCCGGAGACGCGCTTGGCTTCGATGAAAGTCTCGATATCGGGATGATCGCAGGCCAACGTCGCCATCATCGCGCCGCGCCTCGAGCCCGCGCTCATGATGGTGCGGCACATCGCGTCCCACACTTCCATGAAAGAGACTGGCCCCGACGCATCCGCGCCGACGCCCGCCACGGACGCACCCCGCGGCCTGAGGGTGGAAAAGTCATAACCGATGCCGCCGCCCTGCTGCAGGGTGAGCGCGGCTTCGCGCAAGGCCGAGAAAATCCCGTCCATGGAATCGGCGATGGTGCCCATCACAAAGCAATTGAAGAGGGTGACGCTGCGCCCCGTGCCGGCGCCGGCCAGAATGCGTCCGGCGGGAAGGAATTTGTGGTCCGTCAGCGCGTGGGCGAAGGACGCCGCCGCTTCCATTCGCGTTTCGGGCGCTTCCGCCATCGCCAAGCTGGTCGCCACGCGCGCCCAGCTGTCCGCCACGTCGCGGTCGACAGGCGTGCCGTCAGCGGCCTTGAAGCGGTATTTCATGTCCCAGATCTGGCGGGAAATTTCCTGCATGGAAGCCTTTTTGTTTGTCGCGGTTCCGGACGGAGTTAGTAGCGGCAGCGTACCGACGCTCACACTTTTCCTGGAACCGCTCTAAAAATCACAAAGACGGGGGCCGCGCCACCGCCCTTTAATATGACTTGTGTTCACTTATTGTTCCAGTGCCCCGATTAACTTTCTAAGAGCTTGTTTGTGGAGGTTTCGATACGCGCCTCCAGCAGGCTCATGAATTCGCGCCGCTTCAGCCCGGCGGGAACCGGGGTCAGGAATTCCAGGGTGATGGTGCCGGGATATTTCCAGAAGCCCTGCCAAAAACGCCCGGAATCAAGCGCCACCGGTACGCAGGCAACATCCAGTTGATTGTAGAGCCCCGCCACGCCGGGCTTGTAGTCGGGCTTGGTGCCCGGCTTTTTGCGCGTGCCTTCGGGAAAGATGAGAATCGGGCGGCCCTCAGCCAGAACTTTTTCCGAGGCGTGAACCATGCGCCGCAATGCATCGGCGCCCGCGCCGCGGTCGATCGGAATGGCCGCCGCTTTGTTGACATACCAGCCATAAAAAGGAATGCGCAGCAATTCGCGCTTCAAGACAATGGCGGGATCTTCCAGCGCCAGGTAAAGCGCCAAGGTGTCCCACATGCTCATATGTTTGGAGGCGACCAGCACGCCGCCTTTGGGCGCCTCGCCGATCTGGCGCTCACCAAGTCCAGCGAAAAACTTCAAGCCCCATAAACTCGCTCGCGCCCAATGACGCGCCATCCACACCGTGGCTTTGCGGGGAAACGCCAGAAGCGGCAAAAAGATGATCGCCATCACCGCGGTGATGAGGAGAAACCAGACCATGAACAAAGAAGAGCGGAGCCAGATCATGCCGTTTGTCATGCCGGGGCCATGCTGGTGGTGACAAGGCTGACCAGATATTTCGCATATTCGCGATGGAGCAGGAAAATGGTGCGCGGATGCTCCCACCAATCGGCGAGATTGATGCTCTCCTGCTCGACCGGATAGGGCATCAATTGCACGCCGGGCATCTCGGCGGAGAATTCCTGCAGCGAACGCGGCATGTGATAGCGCGCGGTCACCAGGATCAGGCGGTGGAAATTGTGGGCGCGCGCCCAATCGGCGGTTTCCTGGGCGTTGCCACGCGTGTCCTCGGCGGCATAACCCAGATCGGCGCAGCAATCGAAGCGTGGACCGCCGTGAACAAGATGCTTCAATGTTTCCTTGGTGGTGGTTTCGTCCACGCCGCTGATCAGAAGCCTTTTGCCCACTCCGCTTTCGAACAGGGCGACGGCACGGTCCAGCCGCGTTTCACCGCCGGTCAGCACGACGATACCGTCGGCGCCTTTGAGATCCGCCGGGGTCTTGGGCAGCAGCGAAATGAACGCGACAAAGCCCAGCACATAGGCCAAGGCAATCAGCAACATCGCCACGAAGAAGCCGCGCATCATTGGTCAGTAGATAGCACGAACCACCGAAAGCACGGAAAAGCGCGCCGTCGCCCAGGCGATCAGTGCCGTCGCGGCAGGAACCGCCGCCAACCACGCCATTTCCGTCCAATCGAGCAACAAGGGCGGCAGAAAGGGCACCGCCTCGACGCCGAAATGTTCGAGCCCGCCCACGCCCAGGAACAGCAGCGCCGCCAGTAGCGTGCCCAACAGCGCCGCGCCCAGCGCGGAAAAGAAATAATGCCGCTCCACCGTGCCGGCGATGAAGCCGGCCCGCGCCCCCATCTGATGCAACAACGCCACCATCTCGTGATGCGCCGCCAGGCCCGCGCGCGTGGCGAACGACACCACCGCCGCAGTCGCGCCCGCGATCAAGAGCAAAACGATATACGCTGAATAGCGCACCGTATCGGCGATTGCCGAGAGGCGCGCAATCCAGCTTCGGTGATCGTCCAGGATCGCATGTGGCGCGACCCGCTTGAGCTCAGCGGTGAGGCCGGCGACATCCACATCGGCGCCCGGCACCAGCGAAGCATCGATCAGCCGGGGCAGGGGAATATCGGCGGTAAGGCCGCCTTTGCCCACCCACGGCGCCACCAGCGCGTCCAACTCGGCGTCCGATAAGGGCGCGGCATGGGCGATGCCTTGGGTGGCACGCAACAGGCGCACGGTCGCATCGGTCTCGGTGTCTAGAACATGCTGCGCGTCATTGTTCCGCATGTCGTTGCTCTCGGGCGGCAGCACTTGCACCGTGAGTTTCCCGGCAAGCCCGTGACGCCATCCTTCGGTGGACCGGTCGGCGACCAGCGATGCGCCCAGCGCTAAGGCGGCAAGGAACGCCATCACCGCGATCACGAAATCCAATGGTGCCGCGCCCTTGTCGCGCGGCAGGATGGCGCTGGTCTCTCTCATGACACTCATGACGCAGCGCTCACGGGCGTGCGCAATTCGACCAGCCGCCCATCCACCAGGCGCATCTCCCGCGCGCGCGCGGCTTCGATCAATGCGCGGTCATGGGTCGCAATCAGGACCGTGGTGCCCAGCCGGTTCAGCTCCCCGAACAGGCGGATCAGCCTGGCGCCCATTTCCGGATCGACATTGCCTGTGGGTTCGTCGGCGATCAGAAGATCAGGCCTGGCCACCACGGCGCGGGCGATGGCAACGCGCTGCTGCTCGCCGCCCGACAGCGTGGGCGGGCGCGCCTGCATCCGGTCGCCCAGACCCACCCAAGACAGAAGCTCTTTCACGTCGTGGGCATAATCATCGTCCCGGCGGCCCGCCAGCCTGAGCGGCAGCGCCACATTGTCATAGGCCGAGAGATGGTCGAGCAGGCGGAAATCCTGGAACACCACGCCGATACGCCGGCGCAGCGGCGGCAAATCGCGCCGGCCTGCGGTGGCGAGGTCCTGGTTGAACAGGGTGATCAGGCCGCGGGACGGTGGTTCGGCCAGGTAGATCAACTTAAGGAGAGTGGTCTTGCCGGCGCCCGAAAGCCCGGTGAGAAAGGTGAAAGAACCGGCTTCCAGCACGAAAGTCACGTCGCGCAGCACCTCCGGTCCCAGGCTGTAACGCATGCCGACATTTTCAAAGCGAACCATGGTACGAACCATAACCTGTGGGCCGCCTTGCGGTCATCCGGCGTGCCCCCTATTTTCGCTCGCGAATCCTCGATAAAGCCGCATGATTCTCACCTGTCCCGCCTGTGGCACCCGTTATCAGGCCGACGAGGCGAAATTTCCGCCCGACGGCCGCATGGTGCGCTGTGCGAAATGCAGCCATGTCTGGCATCAGGCGGGGCTCTCGGGGGCGCCCGAACCGGATGTCGCTATCATCGCGCCGGAGCCCGCGCCCCAAACACAGCCACGATTCGAGCCAGCGCCCGAACCTGAGTCCGTCTCGTCCCGCCTCCGCGCCTTTGCGCCGAAGGCCGCGGAGCCTTCGGTCGCGCGCGAGCCCATCGCCTGGGGGGCGATGCTGGGTGTGGCGGCAGGCTGGATCGCGCTGATCGCGGTGGTGCTGGTGATCGGCTATTCCGCCGTCAAATACCGCCAGGAGATCGCGATGATCTGGCCGCAATCGGCCGGGGTCTATTCCAGCCTGGGTCTGAAGGTGAACAATCGCGGCATCGATTTCGCCCATGTCGATTATCACCGCGAAAGCGAGGACGGCCAGGTGGTGCTGGCGGTGACCGGCACCATCGTGAATGACGGCGACCGCGAATTGCCGGTGCCGCAAAGCGTGCGGGTGACGTTGAGCGACGCCAGCAATCACGAACTTTATCATTGGAATTTCACCCCCAATGTACAGACCTTGAAGCCGGGCCAGTCCGCCACCTTTCTCACCCGGCTCTCCAGCCCGCCCGCTGCCGCCAGCCATCTGGAAGTGCGTTTCTCGCCCAATGGCTGAGATGATCCGGCCACAAGCGCTCTTCACGGCCGAACAGATCGCTGCGCGGGTCCGGGCGCTTGGCGCGGAAATCGCGGCGAGCCGCCTCAAGCCGGATATCGCCATGCCCATCCTGGTGGGTGGCTTCGTCTTTGCCGCCGATCTGATTCGGGCGCTGTCATGGGAAGGATTGGAGCTTGATGTCGAGATGCTCTGGCTGCGCTCTTACGGCGATAAGCGCGTGGCGGGTGCGATTTCCATGATCGCGGGACCGTCCGAGCAGATTGCGGGCCGCCATGTGTTGATCATCGACGGCGTGCTCGATGCGGGGCGCACCATTGCCAAGGCCCGTTCGTTGATCGAAGCGGCGGGCGCGGCCAGCGTGCGCGTCGCCGTTCTGCTGGACAAGCAACGCAACGATGCCGTCGCGCACGCCGATCATGTGGGGTTCGTGATCAGCGACCAGTTCGTGATCGGCTATGGCATGGATGATGCCGGCCGCCATCGCGGCCTGCCCTATATCGGCGTGGTTTAGAATTCCTTGAGCAGCCGGTCCAGATAATCCAGCTCCTGCTGCGGGCGGGAGCGCTGACCCGCACGCCGGCGCAATTCCTGCAGGATGTCGCGCGCCCGCGCCAGATCGTTGGCATCGGGCAGCTTGATCATGTTGCCGGGACCGTTCTGGCCACGGCCCAGCGGATCTTCCTTGCCCGTTTGCTGGCTGTTGGCGCCGGCCTGCATTTCCTTGGCCAGCGCGTCGGCGCCCTTGCGCAATTCCTGCAGTGCGTTGTTCTCGGCATTGCTGGCGTTGGAAAGGTCTTTTCCGCTCAGCGATTTCTGCGCCTGTTCCATCGCCTGGCCGGCTTTTCCAAGTGCATCGCCGCGCTTGCCCAATTTCTGCATCGCCTGGTTGAGCTTCTGGCGCACTTGATCCTGCTGCTTGGCCAGGCCTTGCGCACCGCCATCCTTGGGGTCGCCATTGCCCTGGCTCTGGCGCAGCGTCTTGTCCATCAGAGAGCGCTGCTGACCCATCAGATCGCCATATTGCTGGATCGCCTGATTGAGTTCGCTGTTCTGCTGATCGCCGCCCTGGCCATTTCCGGACGCGCTTTTTGAGACCTGCATATTCTCCAGCATGTTCTGCAGCGCCGCCAGCATTTGCGCCGCGGCGTCGCGATTGCCGCTGGCCGCCAATTGCTGGATCGCCTTCATCATCTGTTCCAGGTCGCTGGGGCTGATGTTCTTGGCGTTGGGATCATTGGCTTGTTGCTGCTGATTGCTCTTTTGCGAATTCTGCGTCAGCGCTTCCATGTAGCGCTGCATGGCTTGGCTATAGCGCTGCAAAAGCTGATCGATCACAGGTTGCGGGGCATGCGCGGCCAATGCCGCGGTGATCAGGGCCTGCAATTCGCGCAAGGAATTGGCGGCGGCAAGCATGCCCTTCTGCTCGATGGATATCGCGATCTGCCACAGAAGATCCTCGACATGGCTGATGTCGGCCTGCGCATGGGCCGTACGCACGCCCCAATAGGCGGCGCGGATGCCGGCATAGACGTTTTCCTGGCCGGCATAGAATTTGTCGGGCGCGATGGTAAGCGCATTCAGCATGTCGGCCACGACACGCCGCTCGGCACGATCGACGCTGGTGGCCAGCGCCTGGCGCTGCTCGATCAAGGCGCGCGCCAAGGGATCGGTGAAGACCCGTTCCGGCAGGTGGAAGGTGACGGTCTTGCTGGCGCCCATCTGGCCCGCGCCGTCGCGCGCTTCCAGATGCGCATCCACCATCAGGCCGGCATAGGGATGGCCGGTAAGATCGGAATAGCTGGTTTCCGCTACCGTCTTGGCGGGCGCGATCGGCAGATCCACCACCAAAGGCGCGCCCGGCTTGCCGTGCGGCCGGATCACCACCCGCGCCGAAGTGACGCCGTAATCGTCGCTGGCCTTAAAGGCGAATTTCACTGCATCGCGCTCGGTCACCGAAGGTGGCGCGGTGAAAACGATGATGGGTACGCCGTCGGGAATGACCTGCAGCGTCCAAGCGCCGATGCGGTGGCCGCTGGCCTGCACCCGGACGCGGCCGTCATGGGTGAGCGTGGCGGTGGCGGCATATTCGCCCGCCTCTCCGGTGAAGCGCGGCGGATGCATGTCGCCGATGGAGACGCCGGGCGCGTGGGCCGCGCCATGGGCGCGCAGATTGAGGATCGAGCCGAACGGCACGGTAATCGTCTGATGCTCGCCCGCCGGCAGATAGACGGGCGCCAGGCCTGTATAGGGGGGAGGATCGACCCAGGCATCCAGGCTCACGCCGGCGGCAGCGCCGCTGTCGAAGGCGCCGGCCAGCCGCGCCCGCCAATCGCCGCGCGCCACGATCAGGCTGGCCACCAGCAGGACCAGCAACATGAGATGCAAGCGTTGGGGATCGCGGGAATCGAAATCGGGATTGGGCCACGCCACGCGAAGCCGGTCCGGCAAGGTGCGGGCCTGATGGCGCGCCCAAAGCGCCATCGCCAGGGGATCGCCGCCGCCGGCCAATAGAAGGTCATCGCCTTCGGAGATGGGGCGGTGGGCCAACGCGCTGTCGCGCTCCAGCTTGCGCGCGGCGTCCTGCCAGTCCGGCCAGCGCACCTCGCGCAGGCCGTTCTCCAGCGCCAGTCCGGTGGCGGTGATGGCGGCCGCCAGAAGCAGCGATTGCAGAATCCAGGGAATGACCAGGAACAGGCCGAACAGGGCAGCGGCGAAATAAAGACCGATGATGCCGATGGCCGGCCACAGCGCCGGCATCACCCGCTCCATCACCAAGACAAAACGGGCAAGGATGGTGGCGTGCTTCACCCGCGCCGCGGAATGAAGGTCAGTCCGCCAGCCAGCCGGGGATGCGGTCCTGGGCAATGAGTTCGTCATGGGTCAATCTGGCGCGAACAATGCTCCATTCCTGGCCCTTGACCAAGACCTCCGGCGCGGGCGGGCGCGCATTGTAAGACGAGGCCATCACCGCGCCATAGGCGCCGGCCGACTGGATTGCCACAAGATCGCCCGATTTCAATTCGGGAAGGAACCGGGCGGTGGCAAAAAGATCGGAAGTTTCGCAAACGGGGCCCACCACATCGTATTTGACACGCTCGATACCGGGCTTTGGTTCCCGCACGGGCACGATTTCATGATGGGAATCGTAAAGCGCAGGACGGATCAGGTCATTCATGCCCGCATCCAAAATCAGAAAGGTCCGCGCTTCGCCCTGTTTGACATAGATCACGCTCGCCACCAACACGCCGGCATTGGCGGCGATCAGCCGGCCGGGCTCGAAGACCAAATGGCAACCCAAATTCTGGGTCGCGTTCTTCACCACCATGCCGTAGGCGGCGGGATCGGGGGGCGGCTGATTGTCCTCGATATAGGGCACGCCCAGGCCACCGCCCAGATCGAGCCGCGCGATGTCGTGGCCATCGCTGCGCAAGATGCCGACCATCTCCGCGATGCGGCGGAACGCGGCGTCGAACGGTTCAAGCTCGGTGACCTGGCTGCCGATATGGACGTCCACGCCCACAATAGCGATGCCCTTCAGGGTTGCCGCCTTGGCGTAAGCCGCGCGAGCCTGGCTGAACGGCACGCCGAATTTGGTCTCCGAAGTGCCGGTGGTGATCTTGGCGTGGGTGCGCGCGTCGATGTCGGGGTTGATACGCAAGGTGACGGGCGCACGCTTGCCCATCGCCAGCGCCAAGCCGTTCAAGGCTTCCAGCTCGGGCTCGCTTTCGACATTGAACTGGAAAATATCCTCGGTCAGCGCCAGCTTGAGTTCGTCTTGGGTCTTGCCGACACCGGAAAAAACGATCCTGCTGGGCGCGATGCCGGCGGCGCGCGCCTTCTTCAATTCACCGCCGGAGACGACATCGGCGCCCGCGCCCAGCTTCGCCAGGGTCTTGAGCACCGCCAGATTGCCATTGGCCTTGACGGAAAACGCGATCAGCGAATCCTTGGGCAGGGCCGCCGCGAACACTTTGTAGTGCCGTTCCAAGGTGGCGCTGGAATAGCAATAGAAAGGCGTTCCCACTTCGCGCGCGAGATGGGCGAGCGAGACCTCTTCGGCGCAGAGCTCGCCGTTTTTATAGGAGAAAAAATTCATCGTGAGTCATTCATGGCCTAGCGGCCGATCGGATAAGGCGGGCGCGAGGGATCGGGCTGGCTTCTGGGCGTGGTGGTGCCATCCGGCTTGTTCAACTCGCTTTTGACGCCGCAGGACGCCGCCACCAGCGACAGCAGGGCGATCAGAAGAAGTTTTTTCATTTCAGTTTCTCCCGCCAGAACGCCAATTGCTCCTTGACGCGCAGCGGCGCGGTGCCGCCCAGGCTCATCCGCGAATTGACGGATGCTTCCAGCGTCAGGACCGAGAACACGTCCCCCGTGATGCCAGGTTCGATCTTCTGCATCTCGGCCAACGGGACTTTGTCCAACGCGACATTCATCTCTTCGGCCCGCTTGACGATGCTGCCTGCGATATGATGGGCCTCGCGGAAAGGCTTTTTCAACACCCGCACCAGCCAGTCCGCCAGATCGGTGGCGGTGGGAAAACCCGCTTCCGCGGCGGCCTGCATCTTCGCCTTGTCGATGGTGAAGTCCGCAACCATCGCCGCCATCGCGGCCAGCGAAAGCTCCAAGGTGTCGGCGGCGTCGAACACGCGTTCCTTGTCTTCCTGCAAGTCGCTGCCATAGGTGAGGACCAGGCCCTTCACCACGGTGGCCAGCGCCACGAAATCGCCCAGCACCCGCCCGCTCTTGCCCCGGATCAGTTCGGCGGCGTCGGGATTGCGCTTTTGCGGCATGATGGACGAGCCGGTGGTGAATGCGTCCGACAGCCGCACAAAACCGAAGGCCGGCGTGGACCATTGCACCAACTCGCCGGCCAGCCGCGACAGGTTCAGAGCCGCGATGGTGCAGGCCGCCAGATATTCCAGCGCGAAATCGCGCGCCGAGATCGCGTCCATGGAATTGCGCATCGGCCGGGCGAAGCCAAGGGCTCTTGCCGTCCATTCGCGGTCGATGGGGAATGATGTTCCCGCCAGCGCCGCGGCGCCGAGGGGCGATTCATTCATCCGCCGCTTGGCGTCGTCGAACCGGCCGCGGTCGCGCATGAACATCTCGACATAGGCCAGCAGATGATGCCCGAAGGTGACGGGTTGCGCGGGCTGCATATGGGTGTAGCCCGGCATGATGTCGTCCACATGGTTCCCCGCTTGTGCGGTCAGCGCACGGCACAGCGCCAGCAATCCCCGCTCGGCACGGTCGCAGGCGCTCCTTACCCAAAGCCGGAAATCGGTCACCACCTGGTCGTTGCGCGAGCGCGCGGTATGAAGCCGCCCTGCCGCCGCGCCGATGATCTCGGTCAGCCGCGCTTCGATGTTGAGATGGATGTCTTCGAGTTCACGTTTGAATGTAAATTTTCCGTCGGCGATTTCGCCTTCGATTTGGTCCAGGCCCTTGAGGATGGCTTCGGCATCCGGCTTGGCGACGATCCCTTGCAGCGTCAGCATGCGCACATGCGCTCGCGAGCCGGCCAGGTCTTCGCCCGCCAGCCGCTTGTCGAAATCTATGGAGGGGGTAATCTCCCTCATGATCTGGGCAGGGCCGGATTCAAACCGGCCGCCCCACATTTTATTTGCCGTCATCAAGAGGTCCCATGCAGAACCGCGCCACGTTGACCACTGTTATCGCCGCCCTTCTGGCGGTGGGGGTTCTATATGGGATTGGATACGGACCTGTCCACGCAAAGGCGGCCATGCCGGCGCCGCTGGGCGCCGAAACCAAGGCTCCGGCGGTCCCGGCGACCCCGTTCGCCGACGCGTCGGGCGGCAAGCACCGTATTGCCGACTTCAAGGGCCATTTTGTGCTGATCAATCTCTGGGCCACCTGGTGCGCGCCCTGCGTCGCCGAGCTGCCGGCCCTCACCAAATTGCAGGCTTCGGTACCGGGCTTGAAAGTGGTGGCGGTGGATGTGGGCCATGACAAAAGCGACGTGGCTGCCGCCTTCCTCAAGAGCCACAATGTGGCGCAGTTGGGGACCTATGTGGATACCGACCTGGCGCTCTTGCACGCCTTCGGTGCTTACGGGCTTCCCACCACGGTCCTGATCGATCCCAGCGGCAAGGAAATCGCCAAGGCGGAAGGGCCCGGCGAATGGGCATCACCTGCCTCAATCGCTTATTTTAAAGATCTGACGAAGAGCTAAGCCACCACTCCGGCGCGAGGGATTTTGGCCGATGGCGAGGAGCGGCGCGCGGGGCGTGCGAATGCACGTGAGCACGCGCGACAAAGTCAGCGGGCAAAAGAACCGCGCCCTTATCGAGTCGGTACGGGATGCTCGCCGCGATAGTCGTAGAAGCCGCGGCCGGTTTTCTTGCCCAGCCAGCCCGCTTCCACATATTTCACCAGCAGCGGACAAGGGCGGTATTTGGAATCCGCCAGGCCTTCATACAAGACTTGCATCACCGCCAGGCAGGTATCGAGGCCGATGAAATCGGCAAGCTGCAGCGGTCCCATAGGATGATTGGCGCCCAGCCGCATCGCGGTGTCGATCGCGTCCACATTGCCCACGCCTTCGTAGAGCGTATAGACCGCTTCGTTGATCATGGGCAGAAGAATGCGGTTGACGATGAAGGCCGGAAAATCTTCGGCATAGGCGGCGGTCTTGCCCACATGCTTGACGATGTCCAGCGCCGTCTGGAAGGTTTTGTCGTCCGTGGCGATGCCGCGGATCACTTCCACCAGCTGCATCACCGGAACCGGATTCATGAAATGCAGGCCGATGAAACGCTCGGGCCGGTCGGTCGAGGCGCCCAGCCGCGTCACCGAAATGGATGAGGTGTTGGTGGCGAGCATCGCGGTGGGCGATAGCCTGGGGCAAAGCTCCTGGAACAGCTTCTTCTTGACCGCCTCATCTTCTGTGGCGGCTTCGATTACCAATTCGCGGTCCTTGAGATCGTCCAGCAACTGGGTGGTGCGAATGCGCGCCATGGCGGGCGCGATCTCGTCCAGCTTGATGATGCCCTTGCCGGCCTGGCGCTGCATGTTCTTTTCGATCAGCGCCAGGGATTTTCCCAACGCATCCTTGTTGACGTCGTCCAGCACGACGTCATAGCCCGCCAGCGCCATGACATGGGCGATGCCCGTGCCCATCTGGCCGGCCCCGATGACTCCGATACGCTGAATACTCATGGATGTTGCCTTTGCTTTTTACCGGCCGCGCTTGGCCAATTCTTGATCCAATTCCGGCAGCGCCTGGAACAGATCGGCGACCAGGCCGAAATCGGCCACTTGGAAAATGGGCGCTTCTTCGTCTTTGTTGATGGCGGCGATGACTTTGGAATCCTTCATGCCGGCCAGATGCTGGATGGCGCCGGAAATACCCACCGCCAGATAAAGATCGGGCGCCACCACCTTGCCGGTCTGGCCCACCTGATAATCGTTGGGCACATAGCCCGCATCCACGGCGGCGCGGCTGGCGCCCACCGCGGCATGAAGCCGGTCGGCGACTTTCTCGATCAGCTTGAAATTCTCCGCCGAGCCAAGGCCGCGCCCGCCCGACACCACGATCTTGGCGGCGGTGAGTTCGGGGCGTTCCGAGCGCGACAGCGCCTCGCCCACGAATTTCGCCGTGCCGGGATCGGTGGCAGCGGGGATTTTCTCGATTTGCGCGGTGCCGCCTTCGCCCGGCGATTTGAAGCCGGTGATGCGCACGGTGATGATTTTCTTGGGCAGCTTCGCTTCCACGGTCTGGATGGCGTTGCCGGCATAGATCGACCGCTCGAATGTATCAGGGCTCACCACTTTGATGATTTCGGAGATCTGCGGCACATCCAGCTTGGCCGCGACGCGAGGAAGGATGTTTTTTCCGTTGGTGGTGGCGGGCGCGAGGATGGCGTCATATTTGTCGGCGAGGGAGAGAATAAGCGTCTCCATCGTCTCGGCCACCATATGCGCATAAAGCGCATCGTCGGCGACTAGGACTTTCTCCACGCCCTTGATCTTGGCCGCCGCATCGGCGACCGCGCCGCAATTCTGGCCCGCCACCAGCACATGCACCGGAGTGGAAATGGCGGAAGCCGCCGCGACCGTCTTGGCGGTGGCGTCGCTCAATTTTTTGTTGTCATGCTCGGCAAGAACCAGCGCGGCCATCAGATCACCCCCGCTTCGGTGAGCTTATCCACCAGTTCGGCCACGCTCTTCACTTTGATCCCGGCACTACGTTTGGCGGGTTCGGTGACTTTGATGACTTTGAGGCGCGGGGTGACATCGACGCCGTAATCGGCGGGTGCCTTCTCGGCGATCGGCTTCTTCTTCGCCTTCATGATGTTGGGCAGCGACGCGTAGCGCGGCTCATTCAGCCTGAGATCGGTGGTCATCACCGCCGGCAGCTTGACCTCGACGGTCTGAAGCCCGCCATCCACCTCGCGTTCGATTTTGGCCGATCCGCCGTCCAGTTCCAATTTGTGCGCGAAAGTTCCTTGGCCCCAGCCCAGCAACGCCGCCAGCATCTGGCCGGTCTGGTTGGAGTCATCATCGATTGCCTGCTTGCCGGTGATCACCAGCTCCGGCTTTTCCTCTTCGACAATCGCCTTGAGGATCTTGGCCACCGCCAGGGGTTCGACCTCGCCATCGCTCTTGACCAGGATGCCCCGGTCGGCGCCCATCGCCAGCGCCGTGCGCAAGGTTTCGCTGGCCTGCGCGGGTCCGATCGAGACCACGACGATCTCGCTGACTGTGCCTTTTTCCTTCAGCCGCACCGCTTCCTCAACGGCAATCTCGTCGAAGGGATTCATGGACATTTTGACATTGGCGAGGTCGACGCCGGTCTGATCGCTCTTGACCCGGACCTTGACGTTGAAGTCGATCACCCGCTTCACGGGCACCAGCACTTTCATGGCGTTATCGCATCCCCATGGGGTGGCTTTTGGACTCCATTCGGAGGCCCGCCATCCGGTTCTTGTGCGGCGCAACACTAGGCGCGGTCCCCAGTCTCGTCAATCAAGCCGCGCCTGGGGGAAGGTTAGTTCCGGGAACTTAAGAAATCGCACCGCACTGCAGCACAACACATGCGTCATCCCGCCGCGGATGGTTCCGCGGCGGGCGGCCGAATTCCTGCGCTTGGGATGAGGGGCCTTATTTCAGGGTGTTGAGATAGGCGACGACGTCGGCAATCTGGCCTTTGCTGGAAATGCCGCCGAACGCCATCTTGGTGCCCGGCACCATCTTGGCGGGGCCGGCGACCCATTTCGACAGATTGTCGTCGTTCCAGACGATGCCCGAAGCCTTCATCGGGCCTGAATAATTGAACCCGTCGACGCTGGCGGCCTTGCGGCCCATGATCCCGAACAGGTTGGGGCCAACGCCGTTGCCGCCATCTTTCTCGACATTGTGGCAGATGGCGCAGCGCGCAAAGACAGCTTTGCCCTGGACGGGATCGCCCGCCGCAAAAGCCGGTGTGGTGAGGATGGCTGCCGCGATCACTGCGAGAGCGGCGATTCTCCCATTCGACATCGATCTTTCCTTCTTGCTCTGGCCCCTGAACGGCTCATTTACATGCGCATCACCGGCATATCAACACGGCAAATTTGCTCAAAACGCCGCATTTCCGCCGTTTTACTGGTGCCGCCCGGTTGATTTGGCGCTCGACATGGCACTGGCGTTTCACGCGTTCGGCACGTAAGAAGGGTGGGGGCGCCATTTTTAAAGAACAAGCTGTCGTGCGAGATCGAGGATCAATGCGTCCGCGCCTTTTGGCTTTGAAATCCGCTGTTCCGCCTTATGCCATCGCCCAGACCGACGTTGCAGAACACGCCCAGAATCTGTTCAGCAAGGTGCGCGACATGGCGAGGCTCTATCCCGTCTTCGCCAACACCGGCATCGATACGCGTTATTCCTGTGTCCCGGTCGACTGGTACCTGGAAGATCATGGCTGGAAGGACCGCACCGAGCTTTACATCGAAAATGCCGTGGACCTGCTGGAGACGGTGGCGCGCGGCCTTCTGGATGAAGCCGGCCTCAAGCCCAACGACATCGACAGTATCGTGGTGGTGTCCACCACCGGCGTCGCCACGCCCAGCCTGGACGCACTTTTGATCGAGCGGATGGGACTGCGCCGGGACATTCAGCGGCTGCCGATTTTCGGCCTGGGCTGCGCCGGCGGCGTGACCGGACTTTCGCGGGCCGCCGACATCGCCAGCGCCCGGCCCGGCAGCAAAATGATGTTCCTGGTGGTCGAGCTTTGCGCGCTCACCTTCCGCAAGAACGACATCTCCAACAGCAATATCGTGGCGACGGCCTTGTTCGGCGATGGCGCGGCGGGCGCCATTCTTTCCACCGAGGGTGAGGGCCCCGCATTCGGCGCGGCGGGCGAACATACCTGGCCTAATTCGCTGGATGTGATGGGCTGGGACATGGCCGAGGACGGCCTGAAGGCCCGCTTCGCCCAAAGCATTCCCACTCTAGTGGCCAACGATTTTCGTCCGCTGCTGGATCAGTATCTGGCCCGCAACGACATCCCCTTGTCTGAGATCGACGCCTTCGCCTGCCATCCCGGCGGCGCCAAGGTGCTGGACGCGCTGGAAGACGCACTGGAATTGCAGCGCGGCGCGCTGGAAGACAGCCGCTCAGTGTTGCGCGACTATGGCAACATGTCGGCGGTGACGGTGCTGTTCGTGGTCGAGCGCATGAAATTACTGAAGAAGTCCCAGCGTACGCTTCTCACTGCTTTGGGCCCGGGCTTTTCGGCCACCTTCCTGATGCTGGATGGGCGATGACCGGGATCGCCTACGCCATCATCTTCCTGGTGGTGCTGCAAAGGCTGGGCGAATTGGTGCTCGCCAATCGCAATACCAAGCGACTGAAAGCGCAAGGCGCGGTGGAAATCGGCGCCGCCCATTATCCTTTTATCGTGCTGCTGCACACCGCCTGGCTGTTGGCGGTGCTTTGGCTTTTGCCGGCGCCGCTTGAGATTTCCTGGCCGTGGCTGGCGGTTTTCGTGCTCTTGCAGGCGGCGCGCATCTGGGTGATCGCAAGCCTCGGTCCCTATTGGACCACGCGGATCATTTCCGTGCCCGGCGCGCCTTTGGTCAGGCGCGGGCCCTATCGTTTCGTCCGTCATCCCAATTACCTGGTGGTGGCCGGTGAGATCCTGGCCCTGCCGCTCGCCTTCCACGAAATCCCGGTGGCGATCTTTTTTTCGCTCGCCAATGCGGCCATTCTGTTCTGGCGCATCCGCGAGGAAGAAACCGGCCTCGTGACAAGGCGGGAATTGAGCTGACCTCATGATCAGCATCTCGGAGTCCCCAGACAGCGAAACAAGCGCCGCTCTCTGGCTGGGCTTCGCCGCCATGTGCGTGGGCATGTTCATGGCGGTGCTGGATGTGCAAGTGGTGGCATCTTCGCTTACCGCGATCCAGACCGCGCTGCATATTCCGCTGGGCCGGCTGGGCTGGATTCAAACCGCCTATCTGATGGCCGAAGTGGTGGCGATTCCCTTGACCGGCATCCTCACCCGCGCCCTGTCGCTGCGGCTTTTATTCGCCGGCGCCACTTTGGGCTTCGTCATCGCCAGTTGGGCGTGCGCGCTGTCCCCCGGCTTTGACGTCTTGATCGCCGCCCGCGTGGTGCAGGGATTTTTCGGCGGCATGCTGATCCCCTCGGTCTTCACCGCCGTCTTTGTTCTGATCCCCCAGCGGCATCACATTCTTGCCACCACCATGGCGGGCGTGGCGGCGTTGTTCGCGCCCACCCTGGGGCCGCTCTTGGGCGGCTGGCTCACCCAGACCCAATCCTGGCACTGGATTTTCCTCATTAACATCATGCCCGGCCTGATCGTGGCGCTGATCGTGTTGATGTGCCTCAAGAACGAAAAGCCGAACGTCGCGGTTCTGAAACGCCTCGATGGCCTCACGCTCTTGCTGTTCGCGATCTTCCTGGCGGGCCTGCAATGGCTCTTGAATGAGGGCCCTCATTATTATTGGCAGGGCGTTTATATCTGGAGCCTGATCATTACCTGCGGGATCGCCTGTGCCTGGGGCATTCATCGCGCTTTGTCGGTGGCCCATCCTTTTGTCCATCTCAAGCGCTTCCGCAACCGCCGTTTCGCGCTGGGCTGCGCGCTGAGCTTTGTGCTGGGCGTGGGGCTTTATGGCTCGGTCTATCTTCTCTCCGTGTTCCTGGGCGTGGTGCGCAATCACACGCCGCTGGGGATCGGGGAAATCCTGATGGTATCGGGAGGCGCACAGCTTCTCACCGCGCCGGTGGCGGCCTGGGCGGAAACAAAAATCAACGCCAGGCTGCTCACCTTGTTCGGCTTCGCGCTGTTCGGGGCGGGTTTGATCGCCAACGGCTTCACCACCCAGACCAGCGATTTCAATCAACTCTTCTGGCCGCAGGTGATGCGCGGGCTGGCAGTGATGTTCTGCCTATTGCCGTCCACGCGCTGCGCGCTGGAGCATTGGCGGCCCGAGGACGTGGCCGAGGCCAGCGGTCTGTTCAATCTGATGCGCAATCTTGGCGGCGCTATCGGCATCGCTGTGATCGACACAGTTCTCACCGAGCGCACCCAAGGCCATGTCACCAATCTGGTGGCGCGGCTCCAGGCCGGCGATCCCAATGCGGCACGGCTGGCAGGCCTGCCAATGCGGTTATTCCGCAATCATGCCATGGGGCCGGTGGACCCGGTCACCCAAGCGATGATCGAGCCCCTGGTCCGGCGCGCCGCGCTCGCCCAGTCCTGCAACGAGGCGTGGCTGGTGTTGGGCGTGCTCTTCCTCACGGCACTTTTATTGGTGCCAGCGATGGTCAAGCCAAAAGACCCCTTATAGCGGTCGCTCCCGCTCTCGCGGATGCTCTAACGTCCCGAGGTCGGGCCTGAGCCGGGCGGACGAACGCCATCGGCATTCGCCTGCTGCACGGGCGCGGTCGGCGCGGCGGCGGGCGGCGAATTCGCCGCCATGTCCGCGGACGCGTCGGTCGCCGTCGAATTGGTGTTCATGGCCTGGTCAGGATTGCTTTGCTGCGCCAGCTTGAGCTGCTCTTCATTCAGCGCCTTGGTCTGCGCGCGTTCCGCTCGCGTGGAGGGATGATGGGTGTAGGCTTGCGCCCCGCCTGCCAGGCACATAAGGGCGGCTGCGCCCAGCGCGACTGTCCGGATGCTTCTCATGGAAAATCTCCTTTGGTTATCCTTGGGTGAAACGAATGCTGGAGCCGCGCCGTTCCGCAGCTGCCCCGCAAGGAACCTTCGCTGCTTAAAGCGATTTCCATATGCGATTGGTTTTTTAGATTGCGAAAGGAATTGGCCATGTTGGGAACCATTTTGATTATCGTCCTGCTGCTTCTGCTTTTGGGCGCGTGGCCGGCTTGGCCCTATAGCAGCGGCTGGGGCTACTACCCGTCCGGCACGCTGGGTCTGGTCCTGGTCGTCGTCCTGGTGCTGGCGCTGTTGGGCCGCATTTGACGGGGCCCGGTGGTGCCCATGGCAAAAAGAAAACTGCTTGAAGACATCAAGGCCCGCCCCGGACGCTTTTATCGCGTGCCGGGAGACGTGATGCGGGATCGCCGGTTCGGCGATTTCGAACGGTTGGAAATCTTGAGAGCCTGGGCCGCGCAAGGCGACCCCGAGCTCGCCGGGCAGATCAACGACGCGTTGGGCGACATGGAACGCCGCCTGGCGCCCAGTGACCACGCGGCTGAATAGGAAAACAAGTCATGGCGACAACGAAGGACGGTCACAAGGAACTGGATACCGAAGAGGCCCGCCAAGGCGCGGAGACCGGGACGGTGCGTTGGGTTCTGCGCATCAGCTTGGGCCTGGCGGTCCTGGCTGGCATTGTCATCTATTTCAGTTTTTTCAAGCTCTGATCCCGGCAGCCCGCGAGGGCTCTTGACGGCAAGAGCCGCGCCCGTCACCAAGTCTCATGTCGAGGCCGGGTCATGCATAGCGCCGAGCTTTCCATCATCGTCCCCACCTACAAGGAAAGGGGCAATGTCGCCGAACTGGTGCGCCGGCTGGATGCCGCGCTCGCCGGAATCGCGTGGGAAGCGGTTTTCGTCGACGACAATTCTCCCGATGGCACCGCGGCGGCGATCAAGGACATTGCCGGCGATGATTCGCGCGTGCGTTGCCTGCGCCGCGTCGGCCGGCGTGGGTTGGCGGGCGCCTGCATCGAAGGCATCCTCTCATCGTCGGCGCCCTTCGTCGCGGTGATGGACGCCGATCTTCAGCATGACGAGAAAGTGATGCCGCTGATGCTGAAGCGGCTAAGGGATGGCAGCGTGGATCTGGTGGCCGGCACCCGCTATACCGAAGGCGGCAGCGCGGGAAATTTCTCCCAAAGGCGCGGCGCCATTTCCCGCGCCGCCACCAGGCTCACCCACCGGCTGGTGGGCACCAATCTCAGCGATCCCATGAGCGGTTTCTTCATGATGCGCCGCGAGAATTTCGAACGGATCGCGCCCGATCTTTCGCCCGTGGGCTTCAAGATCCTGCTCGACATCGTCATCACGGCCGGCGACCGGCTCGCCATCGCCGAGCAGCCCTATGCCTTCGGCACGCGCTTCGACGGCGAGAGCAAATTCAATGCCCAGATCGGCGTGGAATTTCTGGGGCTGTTGCTGGCCAAAGTGACGGGCGATCTGGTGGACCCGCGCTTTATTTTCTTCGCCATCGTGGGAAGCCTGGGCCTTGTGGTGCATCTGGTGGCATTGCGGCTGGGGCTGCTGTTCCTGCCTGACGCCTTCCGGGGCGCTCAGATCATCGCCACCTTTGTCGCCATGACCAGCAATTTCCTACTCAACAATGAACTCACCTACCGTGATCGCCGGCTCAAAGGCGCGGCGATGCTGCGCGGCTTCGCCCTGTTTTGCCTGATCGGGTCGGTGGGCGTACTCACCAATGTCGATCTCGCTTCCTGGCTTTACAGCGAGCGTCAGGTCTGGTGGGTGGCAGGGGCTGCGGGCGCCATCATGGGCGCATTGTGGAATTACGCCATGTCCACCCTATTCGTCTGGCGCGCGCGGTGATGAGCCAACGCGCCGCTTTATGGTCGGTGGCGGGGCTGATCGTGTTGCGCCTGGTGATGGCGGCGGTGCTGCCGCTCTCCGCCGACGAGGCCTATTACTGGCTTTGGTCCAAGCATCTGGCCGCCGGCTATTACGATCATCCGCCGGCGATCGCTTTCGTGATCCGCTTCGGCACCTGGCTTTTGGGCGACACCGAATTGGGCGTGCGCCTGGGCGGGGTGTTGTTTTCCATCCTCGCGACTTGGTTTGTCTGGCGAACGGGGCAATTGATCCTGAAGGATGACAGCCGCGCCGCGCTGGCGGCGCTGCTGTTCAATCTCACTTTGATGATCGGGGTAGAGATGCTGGCGGCGACGCCGGACACGCTGTCGGTGAGCGCCACCGCCGGATTTCTTTTCTTCCTGGCGAAAGTCGAGCAAACCGGCGACGGACGTTGGTGGCTGGGTGTGGGCGTGAAAGGTGGGCTCGGACTGCTCGCCAAATATTCCGGCTTCTTCATCGGGCTTGGCGCGTTGGTCTGGCTATTGGCAAGTCCGCGCGCGCGCTCCTTCCTCAAGACACCCTGGCCCTGGGCGGGCGCGCTGGTGGCGCTGATCATTTTCTTGCCCAATCTGTGGTGGCAGAGCACCCATCAATGGATGACCTTCGCCTTCCAGTTCGGGCGGGTGACGGGCGGGCATCTCACCGCCCGCTATCTTCTGGAATTCATCGGCGCCCAGCTGGGCCTGGCCACGCCGTTCATCCTTATACTGATGATATGGGGCGCCGTGCGCGCTAGGCAGCGCGACGATCCGCGCTTCTTGCTGTTGTGCCTGACCTTGCCGGCGCTGGTCTATTTCCTGATCCATGCGCTGCACGACCGGGTGCAAGGCAATTGGCCTGCATTCCTCTATCCCATGCTGGCGATCCTGGCGGCGGACGCCTTCGGCCATGATGGAAAGCATTGGGCGTCGCGTTGGACTTCGCGTTTGGCGATGCCGGTGGCGGCACTGGTGCTCGTCGCCGCCTATCTTCAGGCCTCGACCGGTCTTTTGCCGCTCAAGGGCGATCCCCTGGCGCGTCTTCTGGGGGTGGGCATGCGCGATACGGCGGTGCAGCTTCAACTGATCAAGGAACGCAAAGGCGCGAGAGCGATTCTCGCCAGCGATTATGAGATGACCGCATGGCTGCGCTTTTATGCGCCCACGCTCACGGTGATCGCGGTGGATCAACCCAACCGGTATCTCGAAGCGCCTATGGTGCGGGCGGGTTCAGGCCCGCTTTTGTACGTAACGGACCGAGAAGCGGACCGGAATCTCCTGGCCAATTTCGGCACCATCACGCAGTTGCCCGATCTTGTCCGGGCGCGGCGAAGCCAACCCCTGGCACACTATTCGGTTTGGCAATTGCAGATACCCCGCCAGCCCATAGGCGGCAAAACACCCTGAGAACGAAGTCTTTTCTTGGTTTTTTTGGGAAGAGAGCGGACACCCGAGGCGGGCTGTCGAAGGGGCTGGGGGCGTTCCGGATCGGACGTCCGCTCGGATTAAAGAACGAAAGGCCCGGAAGTTCGTTCCGGGCCCCGCCTTAATTTTTCACAATTTTTGCGCCGTTGCGCCGGGCGGCGCTTGAGGCGGTTTCAGGGTGTTTTTCGCGTTCGATGTAAAATCCGCGGAGCCGAACAACAGGCCCAAAAGCAAAAGGCCGCCGATCGCCGCTTCAACGGGATGCTCGATAATCCGGTGGGGTATACGCATACGCATGCCCTCCTTGCCCCCCATGAATCAAATGTCCCAAATCAGATGGGAGGCCTGCCACGTAGCGCGCCGGAAAAGGCGCTGACGATCAAGAGGATGACGAAAACAATCAACAAAAGTTTGGCGATGGTGGCGGCCAATCCGGCAAGGCCGAAAAAGCCCATATAGCCGGCGACCAAAGCCAGAAGCAGGAAGGTTAAAGCCCAACCCAGCATGGGTTTTTCTCCAAAAGACGCGTGAGCAGAACGTCCTGCCGGGCGCGTCCGTTCCTGGAAACTAATTTTTGGATTTGTTGCGCTTGAGAAACATGTCGGCGGCGCCGGCCAAGCCTGCGCCCACGATTGCAATCCAGGGCGTCTCTTTCGCAAGAGCGGCAAAAAGCGCGGTCACAAGTCCCGACGACATCGCGGGTTTGGGCGGACGGGTGCTGGCAACCGCCAGCGCCCAGATGAGTGGCGGCACCAGGAAGATCGCGCCCGCGATCACATCGCCCCATGCCGCGCCCACATAAGGCCCGAGCGCGGTGGCGATGCCCAAAACGATAAAGCCGACGCCAAAGAAGATCAGCGCCACGCCCACCATGGCCAAGAGTGCTTTTGCGGCCAGACGCGCGAACATGAAATCTCCAGCAGAAGCCCGTCTGTCTTATAGCGGAAGAGGGTTTGAACTCAATTATCGGATGGCTGCGACGCCAGGGATTTTGGTTTCTGGCCAGGAGCGAGGAGCGATGTGGGCTGAGGGCCATGAGCGACGAGCGACGCTGCCAGAGGCCAAAAGCCCTAGCGTCGAAGGAAGATCGCGCCCAGAAAGGCGCCAATGCCGCCGGCGATGAGAAGCGAGACCAGGGGCTGCTGGCGCACCTGCGCGCGCAGATTCTCCGCATTCTCTTCGGCCCATTCCTCGGCATCCTCGCGGAATTCGCCGGCTACCACCTTGGCTTCGCGCGCGGCCTCTTCAGCCAGCCGCATCGCCCGGTCGGCCACGTCCTCGGCCGAGCGCATGGCGAGCTGGGCACGTTCCGATGCGGCCGCGCCTACATCGCCGGCCAGACCCTTGATGTCCTGTTGTAGTGCGTCGAAATCGTTGCGCAGCGCCGTCAGGCGCGCATCGATGCCGTTGGCGTTTTTCTTTTTCGCGGCCATGTCGAATTCTCCAGCTCAAAAACGAAAATAAATCAGGCGGCGGCTTGCTTCGCGCCCGGATGGAAAAACAATGCCTGGCCAACCGTGGCCTGCACCGTCTCGGGCAGGAAGGGCTTGGCGATCAGATAGGTGGGCTCAGGCCGCTCACCGGTCAAAAGTTTTTCCGGATAAGCGGTGATGAAAATCACGGGAATATCGAAGGACGCCAAAATTTCGTTGACGGCATCGATGCCCGAACCGCCTTCGCCCAGATTGATGTCGGCCAGCACCAGGCCGGGGCGCTCCGATTTGGCCTTGGCCACGGCTTCGTCCTTGGTGGCGGCAGTCGCCACCACTTTGTGGCCCAACTCCGTCACCAGATTTTCCAGATCCATGGCGATGATGGGCTCGTCCTCGATGATCAGGACTTTGCTGGCGAGCTGACCGTCGATGGTCTTTTGCGCATCCAGGATCGCGGCTTCGACCTCCGCGGGGGTCTCGTCGATGATGAAGGCGGCTTCCTCGGGGCTGAAGGCCTCGACCGCGGTCAAGAGAAGGGCCGCCCGCTTGGAAGCGGAGAGCGCCTTGAGGCGGTTTTCCGGCGTGCCGGCCTCGGCCTCGTCATAATGCTCCGCCCCGGACTGCCAGATGGCGTGGAAGAGCCGGTATAGGCCCACGCGGGGGGGAACCCCTTCGGTCAGGCTCTCATCGCCTTCCAGGAGGGCCGTCAGCGCGGCCCGCACATGGGCATCCCCGGAGGCCTGAGAACCTGTCAGCGCGCGGGCGTACCGGCGCAAATAGGGCAGGTGCGGCGCAAGGGCTTGCGTCATGCTCATGAAAAGGCTCCTTCGGGGTAAATCAAAGCGTGGATTGGGAATTCACGCCAGCCCAAAAAGTTCCCTATCGGACAGGAACCTTTCCATGGAGGGCACGTTCTCGACCCTAAGGGGCGCGAAAAGACGGCGGCGTACTGCCTTTGGAGTGCTCATCCTAAGATGCAATGGGATACCACAGTGTCGAACGAGGAAAAGCCGAACGAAAAATCTCGTGCGATCCGGGCCCGTCAAAGGGCCATCGGACGCGAACTCCGGCGCATGTATGACGATGTCGCCCAGGAACCTGTTCCGGACGATTTCTTGGATTTGCTGCGCCGCATCGATGACGCCGAGGATGCCCGGACGGGCAAGAAGGTGTCGTAATGGTAGCTCCAGCCCCCATGCGCCACGAACCCGGCAAAGAAATCGGCAAGGATGACGGTGACGGCGATTTCAAGAATGAATTGCTGGCGTTGATCCCGTTCCTGCGCGCGTTTGCCCGCTCGCTCACCGGCAATCAGGAAGGCGCCGACGATCTGGCGCAAGAGACGCTGGTCAAGGCATGGCAAAGCCGCGCCACCTTCATTCCCGGCACCAATCTCAAGGCCTGGTTGTTCACCATCCTGCGCAATCAATTCTACTCCGACCGGCGCCGGGCCTGGCGCCAGGCGCCCTGGGACCAGGACGCTGCCGAGCGTATTCCCGGCGGCGGCGAGGACCAGATTTTCTCCGCGCAATTGTCCGACACGGCGCGCGCGCTGCGCGTTCTCTCGGACGAACAGCGGGAAGCCTTGATTTTGGTGGGTGCTGGCGGTTTCTCGTATGAAGATGCGGCGGCGATCTGCAAATGCGCGGTGGGCACTGTAAAAAGCAGGGTCGCCCGCGCCCGCAAAGCGCTGATGGAAATCCTCGACGGCGATGATACGCTGGAAGGCGTAGCGCGGCCCGCCGAAGGAGACGCCGCTCGTGAGATTATGGCGCAGTTGGACCGGCTTACCCCGACCACGGAGTCAGGGGATCCCGGTGGAAAACGCCGCCCAAAATAATCCTTCCGACAACGCGTCCCCGGCCGATCATGGCTGGACGCTGCGCCAGCGCCTGTTGCTCATCATCACCATCGCACTTCTGCCGGTGGCGGTGGTCAGCATCTTCCAGGGTGTTGAGCGGGTAAAGCGCGACACAGGGGATGTGAGCGCCCAACTGATCCAGTCAGCCAAGACCACCTCCGCCGATGAAGACAATGTGCTTTCGGCGGGCGAGCAGATTTTGCGGGCGATGGGCGCGCTGAAAGATGTGCGCGAGGTGAGCGGCAATTGCGACGCCATCATGGCCGACGCCATGATCGGGGTGAGCTATTTCACCAATCTCAGCCGCATCGATTCCAGTGGCACACTGGTCTGTTCGGCGGTGCCGCTCTCCAAGGGCATCAATATCGGCAAGCTTCCCATTTTTGCCGCCGTCAAAGCCGCGCATGGCATGGTGGTGGGGACCAAATCCGTCAGCCTGGCGTCCGGCCGGCCGGTGGTCGGCTCAGAGCTTCCCCTGCACAATCCCGACGGCAGTTTCGGCGGCAGCGTCGCCATCACATTGGACGCGCAATGGTTCAGCTATCTCTTGCGCTCCCATCCCGTGCCGGACAACGCGGTGGTGGTGATCTATGACAGGAATGGCGCCATCCTCGCCAGCAATGACGATGCGGTGGCGCCGGCGATCGCGGCGGCGGCGAAGAAGGCGGGCCTTCCCAGCGGCGTCTCACTGGACGCGCGCCAGGGGGGACAGGCTTGGCGCTTCGGCACCACCGCGCTTCTAGGCAACACGCTTTTCGTGGCGTTCGGCCAGCGCGAAGCGCAGCTCTTCGGCCAGACCTATCTTCATGTCGGCATCGATTTCCTTTTGCCCATCGCCATGATCCTGTTCGCCTGGATCGCGATCTCGATCGCCACCGACCGCCAGGTGACGCAATGGATCGCTTATCTGCGCCGCATCGCCATCGCCTATCGCAGCGGCCATTACACCATCCGTCCCGACCTGGCCGACGCGCCCAGCGAGTTCAAGCAGCTGGGCGAGGCGATGAGCGCGATGGCGGAAGGCATCCAGGACCGCGACCGGCGCCTGCGCGATTCCGTCGACATGAAGACGGTCCTGATCCGCGAGATTCATCACCGGGTGAAGAACAATCTGCAGATCGTGATGAGCCTTCTTTCGCTCCAGGCCAATCAGGTAAAGGACCCTACCGCGCGCGACGCCTTGATGCAGGCCCAGACCCGCATCAATGCGCTGGCGCTGGTGCACCGCATCCTCAATGAGCTGGAGGACCAGTCCACCTTGGACTTGAAACAGCTGCTGGATGAATTGTCGCGCCAGATCGCCGAAGGCATCGGCAACACCAAGAATGTGCGGGTGGATGTGGACGTGCCGCGCATGGTGGTATCCAGCAATGTGGCGGTGGCGATGGCTCTGTTCACGGTCGAGGCGCTCACCAACATCTTCAAGCACGCTTTCCCCCGCCAGGCGCCGGGCGTGATCCGCGTCAAGCTCGCCCCTGACGGCGAAGGGCGCCTGAAATTGTCGGTCGCCGATGACGGGATCGGCTTTTCCATCGACGACACGGGGCGCAGCGTGGGCTCGCGGCTGATCCGGACTTTCGGCGCCCAGTTGGGCGGGGTTTCCTCGGTGCACTCCCGTCCAGGAGAGGGCACGGTGGTTGAACTTGTCTTTCCCGACCCCACATTGAAGGAGCGGGGCGAAGCGCCGCGGATGCCGCAAAAAGCCCAGGCTGTGGTAGGCGAATAGCAGCCATCCGGACCGATAAATCCGGTTTTTTTGGCCAGCCTCCCCGGCTATGGTCCGGCCCGCAAATCATTCGCCTTATCCAAGGATTTTCTTATGGCTGACAGTTTCGACGCAATCGTCATCGGCGGCGGTCCCGGCGGCTACAATGCCGCGATCCGGCTGGGGCAGCTCGGTCTCACCGCCGCCTGCGTGGACAAGCGCGGCAGTTTCGGCGGCACCTGCCTCAATATCGGCTGCATCCCGTCCAAGGCGCTGCTGCACGCTAGCGAGCGTTTCCACGAAGCCGAAACCGACTTCGCCAAGCTGGGCATCAAGGCCCAGGTGAGCCTCGATATGCCTGCCATGATGGCGCAGAAGGACAAGGTGGTGGGCGAACTCACCAAAGGCGTGGAATTTCTTTTCCGCAAGAACAAGGTCGAAGGCGTGGTGGGCGAAGGCCGCATCACCGCTCCCGGCCAAGTCGAAGTCAAAAGCAAGGACGGCGCCATTCGCCGGCTCTCCGCCAAGCACATCATCATCGCCACTGGCTCGGACGTGACTGAGCTTCCCTGCGCCCCGATCGACGAAAAGCAGATCGTCTCCTCCACCGGCGCGCTATCGCTGGCGTCGGTGCCCAAGAAGCTGCTGGTGGTGGGTGCGGGTGTGATCGGGCTGGAGCTGGGCTCGGTCTGGAAGCGGCTGGGCAGCGACGTGACGGTGGTGGAATTCCTCGATCGCATCACGCCCGGCATGGACCTGGAAGTGTCCAAGGCGTTTCAGCGCATCCTCACCAAGCAGGGCATTGCGTTCCAGCTTTCCACCAAGGTGGTGGGCATCGAGAAGAAAAAGGACGGGCTCGCCATCACGGTCGAACCGGCGGCGGGCGGTGAAAAGAAAGTGATCGAAGCCGATGTGATGCTGGTCGCCATCGGCCGGCGTCCCTTTACCGACAATCTTGGTTTGGACCAGATGGGCGTCGCGCTGGACAAGCGCGGCCGCGTCATCACCGACGCGCATTACCGCACCAATGTGGCGGGCATCTATGCCATCGGCGATTGCCGCGAAGGCCCGATGCTGGCGCACAAGGCCGAAGACGAAGCGGTGGCGCTGGCGGAATTGCTGGCGGGCAAAGCAGGTCACGTCAATTACGACGCGATCCCTTCGGTGATCTACACCGCGCCGGAAGTGGCGGCGGTAGGAAAAACTGAAGAAGAACTGAAAGCCGAGGGCCGCGCCTACAAGGTGGGGAAATTCCCCTTCACCGCCAATGCCCGCGCCAAAACCATCATGGCGACGGACGGTTTTGTGAAGATGCTGGCCGACGCCAAGACCGACCGGATTCTGGGCTGCCACATCATCGGGCCGGAGGCCGGCAACCTTCTGGCGGAAGTGGTGCTGGCGATCGAGTTCGGCGCGGCATCGGAAGACATCGCCCGCACCTGCCATTCTCATCCGACATTGTCCGAGGCGGTCCGGCAAGCGGCGATGGCGGTCGAAAACTGGGCTATGCAGATGTGATTTCGCGCCTAGCGCGAAGTCATCTCTGATCGAGCGCGTCCAGTGCCGAGGGCAGGGGATCCATCTTTTTTGGCGCCAGGTGCACATGCTCCGGCCTGACGCCCAAGCCGATGAAGCGGCCGGGGAATTGCCGCGCCCAAGGCCACGCGTTGAGCCATTTCAACAGAAGCGGCGGCCTGGGCGTGCTTTTGGCGCGCAGAGTGCGGCTCAAGACCAGATTCTGCACCAGCACTTGAAAACCCTGGATCACCTTGGTGGGAAATTCGCGGCGGCGCTGAACTTTCCTGAGATCGCTCAGTCTTGCGGCGCCCCTTTGCAATGCCGGCCCCACCAGATTGGCCGTGGCCACCGCGTCCTGGATGGCGAGATTGATGCCTACCCCGCCCACTGGCGACATGGCGTGCGCGGCGTCGCCGATGCAAAGAAGGCCGGGCCTGGCCCATTTCTCCATCCGGTTCACCATCACGGTGAGCAGTTTGACGTCGCCGAAATCAGTGATCGCGTCATCCACGCGCGCGGCAGCGAAGCCCGCGATCGCCTTCAGCCGGGCGCGGAATTGTGCCAACCCGCTGGCCTTGATCACGGTGAAGCCATCCTTGGCGATCAGATAACCGCACTGCCAGTACCCGTCGCGCGGGATCATCACGAAGAATTGGCCGTCCTTCACCCGTCCCACCAGATCCTGGGGATCGCTTTTCTCTCTGGGAAGCGTGAGCCACAGCACATCGAACGGCGCGCCCAGATTCTTGACCTTGAGTCCGGATTTGGCGCGTAGCACAGAACGGCGTCCGTCCGCGGCGACTGTAAGGCCGGCGCGAATCTGGACATGGCCATTGGGGCCGGTGGCAAGGATTCCCGAGATGCGTCCCTTTTGCGCAAGCAGGTCTTTCGCCTCGGTCTCCATCAGAAGATGGAAATTGGCAAAGCGTTTTGCTTCGGCGGCAAGGAAATTCAAGAAATCCCATTGCGGCATCAGGGCAATGAATTTGCAACGGGTGGGAAGGCGCGCGAAATCGCCCACGGTGAAATGCCTGTCGCCGATGTCGACGCCCGCGCTTTCGATTTGCGTATGGGGCAATCTAAGGAACCGCTCGAGCAGGCCCAGTTCGTGCATGATCTCCAAGGTCGAGGGATGCACCGTGTCGCCCCGGAAATCGCGCAGGAAATCCTTGTGCTTTTCCAGCACCGTAACGTCCACGCCGGCGCGCGCCAGAAGATAGCCCAGCATCATCCCGGCGGGGCCGCCGCCGGCGATCACGCATGTGGTGGAAAGATGTTCCATCGGCCGCGCAAATTTTTTGAGGGGAGACTTATCAGGCGAAGAGGGACTTCCTATATTCGCCCCATGCAACCATCAAACAAAGGAGGTGATCCAGTGTCTCATTGTCATTCCGTACGGGGTGCCTGCCACCTGGATCTCGTTTCCTGCGGGGTTTCGGCCTAAGGGCGCTCCCAAACGACGACAATGCGAAAGGCCGTGTCCGTGAGGGCGCGGCCTTTCTTTTTGGCGGTTGCCGTTCCGAGGAACTGCACGGAAGCGGCAAAAAAGGTTATGAAAAGGCGTTTATGCACTTGAGCTCTCCTCTGTCGCAAGGTATCTTGCTGTACAAGTTACCAGACGATCGGCAAAAGGGGGAACGCGCTATTTCTATTTTCACCACAAAAAACAATTGCTTACGTATCGCTGTGACGGCCCTGATGCTCGCGGTCTGTCTTGGCGGTGTGACCCAAGCCGCCGACGCCCCCGCCGCGACCGGCGCCATGCTGGTCTATCCCGCTAGCTATTTCGCCAGCGCGCAGCTCAACACCGCCTATGACATGGTCACGCGGTTGCCCGGTTTTGTCTTCACCGACACCAATACCCAGCAACGCGGTTATGCCGGGTCGATGGGCAACGTCTTTATCAATGGCGCGCCCCCCGCCTCCAAGACCGACGTCCTCAGCAGCGTGCTGACCCGCATTGCCATCACCGATGTGGACCGCATCGAAGTGATAAGGGGCGGCGCGCCCGGCATCGACATGCAGGGCCTTACCGTGATCGCCAATGTGATCCTCAAGCCGGGCGCCAATCATGTGATCGTCACCCTGGCGGACACGATCTATGGCGACGGTCACCAGGGACCGGCAGCCAGCGCGGAATTCAAAGGTAGTTGGGGCGACAAGACATATGATCTTCAATTGTCGCGCATCAACACGCTGTGGGACGATTCAGCCGGCAACGGCATCGGCATTACCGCCTATCCGGGTCAAGGCGAAGTGATCGACGGTTCGCATCGCCGCGGCACCGAGAAAGTGGGCTGGGGGCTTAACGGCTCCTGGGTGCAGCCGCTGCTGGCCGGCAATCTTTCGACCAACCTGGTGCTGCAGGAAAGCAGCTATCACAGCGCCGTATTCGAGGACGCGCCGGGCCAGGCCGATTTCCCCGCGCTCGAGAAATGGCGCAATGCCGAACTGGGCGGGAATTGGGACCGGCATTTTGGCGCGGTGGAACTCAACATCGTGGCACTGCAGAGGTTGCAACGCGATCAGAACGACAATGCCTCGATCACGCCCGGAGAAGATCAGGTCTTCTATTCCGTAGCCGATAGCGGCGAAAGCATTCTGCGTAGCACGCTCCGATATCTATGGTCGGCCGATCTGATGCTCGAGGGCGGTATGGAAGGCGCCTACAATTTCCTCAATGGCACGTCCAGTTATGTCTCCAACGGCACATCGATTCTGCTGCCGGGCGCCAATCCCGCCGTCAATGAAAAGCGCGGCGAAGCCTTTGTGCAATCGAGCTGGAAGATCGCGCCCGATTGGTCATTGGAAGCCGGCGCGCGGGTGGAATATTCTACCATCCTGGCGCGGGGCATTCCCTCACGCAGTTTCACCTTCCTCAAGCCGCGCGCGCTGTTGAGCTGGCAGGCGTCCGACGCCAGTCAATTCCGGCTGCGTATCGAGCGCACGGTGGGCCAGCTCGACTTCAACAACTTCATCGCTTCGAGTAATTTCTCTCAGAACGGGGTCAATGCCGGTAACGAGAATCTGGTGCCCGACCAGCATTGGCAGTTCGAAGGCGATTACGAATATCATTTCTGGGAGCGGGGCGCGTTCCTCCTAAGCATCACGCGCGACTACGCCACCGACCTGGTGGATTATGTCCCGATCGGCGACGGGCTGGACGGACCGGGCAATCTTCCCCACGGGCTCTTGACCACCTATGACGTCGAAATCTCGGTGCCGCTCGACCGGCTGGGGATCACCGGCGGAACGCTTAAACCATCGCTGGTGTGGCGCGACTCCTCGACCAAGGATCCGGTGACGGGAGAGACGCGCCAGATTTCCAACACCCGCGATCACACGATTCAGATCGCCTACCTGGAGGATATCAAATCCCTGAATTCGAGCCTGGAGTTCGACATGGGCAGCTTCCCCTATGGGCGGGACTATTACCGCATCGACCAGGTGACCCATCTGCAACTGGCGACGCCGTATTTCGGCGTGCAGTGGGATTATAAACCCCAGCCGGATCTCGATCTTCAGCTCCAGCTCTCCAATATCGTGCCTTATACCTTCGATGTGATCGAATATAATTATGCCGGGTCACGCGATATCTCGCCGCTCGTCTCGATCCAGGACGAGCACACCCATTCCCTCCCCAGAATATTCCTGCAACTGCGCAAGACGTTCTGAAGACGGGGATCAAGACGCGGATGCCTCCGCGCTGGAACGGTCGCGGCGCGCCGGTTGATCCCAGCCGCCCAGTCCCAACGCCACGCTCATCGCAGCCCGGCGCAATTCATCGCCCAGGGCGCGGTCATTGCTGGCGCGGGCGATCACCATGCCGCCCACGCACAGTGCGGCGATCGCCAGGGCGGAATTGCGGCTGGGGCGATCCGCACCCTGCTCCAGAATGGCGACCATGCCTTCGAACGCAGCCTGATAGGCGCGCTTGGCATTGTCGCTGGCGCGCGCCACGTCGCTGGGCAGCGCCACCATGGGGCAGGCATTCTCGACATCGTCGAAATGCGCGTTGGAGAGATAGGCGCGGATGATCTGCGGCGCCAATTCGGCCGCCTCGTCGAATTCCTCCATGCCCTTCCAGCCGCAGCTCCATTCCGGGTTGGTGAAGAAACAGTCCAGCACTTCGGCATAGAGGTCGCTCTTGCTGGCAAAATGACGATAGAAGCCGCCATGGGTGAGGCCCGCCTCCTTCATGATGTCGCCGATCGTGACGCCGTCAAAACCGAAGCGGTTGAACAGCTTGCGTGCCGCGGTGACGATCCTGGCCCGGGTCTCCCGGCCATGATTCAAAGGATAAGGCATGGCGCTCCCCTTCAGATCAGACAGGCAACGCTATCACAGAGCTGCAAAAGATGATCTTGAACATCTTCTGCGCTCCGGCATGGTGATGCCCGCGAACCAGGGCGAAAGGGCGGATCATGACTTTGGAGTTTTCGGGGCCGGCGCGCCGGCATCTGCTGTTGGGTGGACTGGCGGTGTCCATGCTTTCCGGGCGCGCTCTGGCCGCGTCACCCAAACCCGCAAGCAGCATCCACCAGGAAGATGATTTCGCCGCGCCGCCCCATCGCGTCTATGCCGCGCTGACGGACGAAAAAGAGTTCGCGGCTTTCACCGGCGCGCCCGCCAAGATCGGCGCCGGCGAAGGTGGTGCTTTCTCGTTGTTCGGCGGCGCGATCATGGGACGCACCATCGCTCTGGTGCCCGACCGCCGCGTGGTTCAGGCATGGCGGGATTCGGATTGGGGTCCGGGCGTCTATTCTGTGGCGAAGTTCGAGCTGAGCGCCGCCGGCCAAGGCACGCATCTGGTGTTCGATCAGGGCGGGTATCCGATGAGCGACTACGCCTCGCTCGTCTCCGGCTGGCATTCCCATTACTGGGAGCCAATGAAGAAATATTTCGGCAAATAGCAGTGGGCTCAGGATCGGTGATTATGCCGTACATTGGGTCCCGAATCTGCAGCCAGAGCGAAGCGGTTCGTTTCGCTATTCCAGATAGGGCGCGAGCACATCTTCGATCCATTTCATGAATACGCGGACTCGGCGCGACAGATTGCTTCGATGTGCCACGACAAGGGACACGGCGAGTGCCCGGCGACGAAAATCGGGTATGATCTCCACAAGCGTTCCACTCTCAAAGTATCGGCCAACCCCCAACAGCGGCGCCTGAATCAGACCAAGGCCGGCGAGGGCGGCGGCTTCGTAGGTCTGCGCGCTGTTTACGTGTAGCGCACCTGGCAACTGAAGCGTCGCGTAGCTGTCGCCGTCCGGATATTCCCATCCATGGGGCCTTGCGCCCAGCATCGTCGAAAAATGAATTGTCCGATGTTCCTGACGCTGGAGATCTTCCAGCGATCGAGGGATGCCATAGCGCGCCAGATAGGCGGGACTGGCAGCGTTGACCATGCGCAACAGGCCCAGTGGGCGGGCAATCAGCGTCTCGTCCCCTATGGGCCCAAGGCGCAATACACAGTCGAACCCCTCTTGAACCAGATCGACTTGCCGATCCGTACTCGACACCTCCAGCTCCAACTCGGGGTGAGTCGCCATGAAATCCGGCAACGCCGGCACGATAGTGGTGCGCGCTACCTCGCTCGGCAGATCGACCCGCAAGCGCCCGCGAAGTGCCACGCGATCGCCGGCGAACATTGAGTGCAGATCATCAATGTCGGCAAGCAGATCGCGGGCACGGGCATGAAATACGCGTCCGTCCTCCGTCAACTGCACGCTACGCGTCGTCCGGTGCAGAAGCCTGACTCCGACATCTTCTTCTAG
Organism: Rhizomicrobium sp.; assembly: GCA_036271455.1. GTDB lineage: Bacteria > Pseudomonadota > Alphaproteobacteria > Micropepsales > Micropepsaceae > Rhizomicrobium. The sequence goes on along the minus strand of DATBAP010000033.1, from coordinate 976 downwards.
CTTCCGGACCGCCGTTGAGGCTCTTCCCTTCTGAACGCCCAGGCTATCGGCTGCGCGGGTGAAGCTCCCCATTTCCGCTACCGTTATGAAAATGAGGATGGGTTCGAGATTCTGCATTTTCGTGCCTCGGCATTGTTCATCCTAAAGAGAACAGTGAGTTCATTTCCTGGGTGTTTATCACACCTGAGAGGCACAGTAGCCTCGAAATTGAGACCCCATTTGGAGAACGACAAGTGTCTGAAACCATGAACCTGCATCAGGTGCCAGAAGCAATGACCCTGCATCGCACCCTGTGGATCGGCCGGATAATGAGCGCGTTTGTCGTTATCGCTCTGGTGGCAGACGGCACTATTCAGCTTTTCGCGCCGGCACAGATCGCGAGCATGTTGCAGGAAACCGGGTTCGCGATGGACCTGACCCGCGTCGTGGGTCCGATCATCCTCGCCTGCGCCATCCTTTACGCCATCCCGTCCACCGCCGTCCTCGGCGCGATCCTCGTGACTGGCTTTCTGGGAGGTGTCATCTGCGTCCATGTCCGCATCGGTGAGTTTGGGTCGCCGCCGGAAATCATTTCCCTGCTTCTTGGCGCGATTGCATGGGGCGGCCTCTACGCGCGCGATCCCCGCATCCGGGCCATTCTGCCGCTCATCCGTTGAACCAACAGGGCAGTCCTCTGTCCTCAAAATCAGGAGAAAATGCATGTTTTTAGTCATGGGAATCACGGGAAAAGTGGGCGGCGCCACGGCAGAACATCTGTTGGTGCACGGCAAGGAAGTACGCGCGCTCGTCCGCAATCGCGACAAGGCGTCAAGCTGGGCGAACCAGGGCGTGGAACTGGTTGACGGTGATTGGAATGATTCGGCAGCCATCGAGCGGGCGCTCAAAGGCGTCGAAGGCGCGTTTGTCATGTTGCCGGCTGCCTGGGCCCCCTCGCCCGATTACAAAGAAGCCAAGGGCGTGATTGCGAACTATGTCG
>DATBAP010000032.1:0-14620 GCA_036271455.1 Rhizomicrobium sp. | reverse complement strand
CCATGACGTTGCGCAGCGAACCCAAGAACATCGAGACCCACATCATCGGCTCGGGCCGGATCATTCATCTCGACGGCTCGGTGTCGGGCAACAACCGCCATATCTGACGCAATCGCTCAAAGGAGAGACACATGCGCACCAAACTCGCCATTATCGCCCTGTCCAGTTTCGCCGTGTCCGCCGCGTGCCTGGGGGGCGCCTTCGCGCTGGGTGGCGGCCAACTGGGCGACGCTACTTTTAATTTCAGTGATTTCGGCGGCGATTTCAGCCTGCCGCGCTGCGATGTCAGCGCCTCGCCCACCGCGACGGCAGAAACACGCAGCCTGCCCTGGCAGGATGGCAGCGACGCCCGCGCCGCCATCGCCATCCCCGCCGTCACCCATTATCAGGCCGGCAGCGGCGACCAGCTGGTGGTGCGGGGCGATCCCGCCATCATCTCCCATATCCGCGTCCACAATGGCGTGGTGGATCTGGATTGCCGAGGCTCCATGCATTTGGGCAAGGACAACCGGATCGACGTGACCTTGCCGGGCCGGCGCACTTTCCAGAAATTCGAGATGATGGGCTCGGGCGACATGCAGCTGAACGGCTTGTCGCAACCTGAAGCCCGGGTCGAGATTGCCGGTTCCGGCACCATCGAGACCGAGGGCAAGGTGGACAAGCTCAATCTGGAGATCGACGGTTCGGGCACGGTTCAGTCCAAGGGTCAGGCCGACGATGTGCATGTCGAAGTGGATGGTTCGGGCAATGTCAAACTGGCCGATCTGGTGAACAAGGATGCCCATATCGATATTTCCGGCAGCGGCAAAGTGGAAATCGCGCCCCAGAATTCGCTGAACGTCGATATCTCGGGCTCCGGCACGATTTATCTGAAGACCGAGCCCAAGAATATCGAAAGCGATTTCAGCGGCAGCGGCCGCATCGTCCATCCCAATGGCACGGTCGAGGACCGCCATGAACAGCGCCATGCGGAGCTGGAGAAGAAATACCGGCATCATGCCAATTACGTCGGCAGCGAGGTGAATGGCGACGAGATCAACGCGATCGTGCAGGAGGCGGTCCGCAACGGCCGCGCGCCCGATCCGGACAGGCTTCAGGCCGCCGAGGAAAAGCTCAACGCCAAAATCCGCGAGAAAGTGGCGAAGGAGTTGGACAAGGTGGATCTCAACGATGACGACAACAGCCGTTGATCGGCCGTCCGTCTCTCACTCGTCCACAATGGCCCAGCTGTCGGGATAGAAGCCGTTGAAGGTGGTGCGCACCGCCACCGAATAGGCGCCGATGGCCTCGAACACCAGGAAGTCTCCGGCCGCGACATCGTCGGGCAAGATGAGTGGCCGGGGCAGCACATCCAGCGTATCGCAGGTGGGACCGAAGACCCGGAACGGTTTCATCTCAGCGGCGAGATTGCGGGCGACGCCGCCCTGATCGACCCGCATCGCCGTGACCGGATAATCACCCGTCCAGCCCGGCAAGGTGAGTTCGTCGAAGCTGCCATAGGTGCCGTCGTTCATGTAAAGGCTGGAGCCTTTGCGCAGGATCACTTGCGTCACAAGCGACATGCCTTCCGCCACCAAAGCGCGGCCCGGCTCGCACAAAAGCGGGATGTTGGGATTGGGCAGGGTCTGCAGCGCTTCCTTGATGGTATCGAAATACCAGTGATAGGGCGGGACGTCGTTGCCGGTATAGGGACCGGGGAAGCCGCCGCCCACATCCAGCGCCTGTAGCTCCACCTTGGCCAGGGTCGCGGTGCGCCGCGCCATCTCGATCGCCTGGGCATAGGAGAAAGGCGAAAGACATTGCGAACCGACATGGAAGGTGACGGCAGGAATGGCGCCGGTCTTGGCGACGCGCTTGAGCAGCTTGGCCGCTTCGGCCGGCGGCGTGCCGAATTTGCTGGAGAGTTCCAGGATCGCGCCGCCCAGAGGCGTGGCGATGCGCACGAAGATGCGCAAGTTTTTCGCGCCGCCGGTTTCGGCCAGAAGTTTGTCCAGCTCGAAATCGCAATCCACCACATAATCGGTGACGCCGTATTTTTCGAACGCGACCTTGGCTGCGCCGGGAAGGCGCACGGGTGTCATGAAATGGCAAACGGCGTCAGGAAAGCGGGATTTGATCAGCTCGATTTCGCCCAGCGAGGCGGTATCGAAATGGCGCACGCCCGCGGCCCAGACCTGCTCCAGCGCCTGCGGACTGGGATTGGCCTTGACGGCGTAAAGCGCGTCGCCGGGAAAGGCGGCAAAGCGTTCCGCCACAGCGCGGAAGCGCTTGGGATGAAGCAGGTAGAGAGGCACGCCGGGTTTTTCCCCGGCGACGGCGTCGGCGATGGAAGCGTAGCGCGGCAGCGCTTTGATGCGGACAGGAGCGTTCAAAGCCAAGCTCGTGAAACAACCCGCGCCTCTTTGAGGCAAGAGGGCTGGCTTGGCAAGAATTCTTTGGTGACGCTTGGGCGTGGCCCGGAGGGGTCAGAATGACAAACGGATGACGATCACGGCGCCGGCGGCGGAGGTGCCGGTGGCAAATCGCCCATCTCGTGCGGCGGCATCGGGCCATGATCGCGTCCCATCATCGGGCGTGGTGGCGCCAAGGTCTGGCGCTGATCGGGCGCCAGCGCGGCATAGAGGGCGGAAAAGGCCGGACGCTCGGCGTCCAGATCGGCGATGCGCTGCTTGAGCATTGCTTCCTCGCTGCTCATGCGCGCCACCGGATCGGCGCGATCCCGATCGGCATCGGTCCGCGACGCACAATCGGCGGCCTGGCGCTTGGCGCTGTCCAGCCGCACATCTTTCCATTGGGCGAATAGCGGTTGTTCGGCGTCACTGAGATGAAGACGCGTCTCCAGATAGGCCATCCGGCCCACTTCTCCGGCATAGCGTTCGTCGCAGAACTGCCTGGGGTCGGGGGCGAAATCCCGCGACGCACCCCCGGCGTTGGGCGGCGGAGGCGTATCGGGGAGATTCTGCGCCATCAGCGGATCGCCCAACAGCGCCACCATCACCGGTTTGCGGGGACTGGCCTGGGCGTGGTTGTTACTGGCGATCAGGGCTGCCGTGCCCGCGCCACACAAAGCGAGCGAGGCAAGCATAGGAATCAGGGCTTTGCGCATGAAATTCCGTCCTCATTGCCATAGCCCTCCCACAGCCAAGAGTGACGCCGCCGACATGAACCGGAGATGAATGGAGTTCCCTGAAGTTCCGCAGGATCTTACCGCTGGGGCTTGAGAGCGCTTTCATGCCAGTGCCGGAGCAGCGCCCATTCCAGCACCGAGAAGGCCGCGAAAATGGCGATGCCCAGCAGGGCCAGAAGCGCCAGGGCGGCGAACATGGTGGCGATCTCCAGGCGGTTGCCTGCTTCCACGATCCGCCAGGCCAGGCCCGTCGCGGTGCCCGAACCGGCCACGAATTCGGCCACCACCGCGCCAATCAATGAGAGGCCGCCGGCGATCTTCATCGCGCTCAGAAGATAAGGCAGCGCCGTGGGGAGCCGCACCCGCCAGAGAATCTGCCAGCGCGAGGCGCCATAGAGCCGCATCAGATCTACCAGATTGAAGTCCGCCGATTTGAGACCCAGCGTGGTGTTGGACAGGATGGGAAAGAACGCCACCAGGGCGGCGATCAGGGCCAGCGCCGCGTCGATGTGCTCGAAGCCCACCCAGATCAGGATCAAAGGCGCGATCGCCACCACCGGCGTCACCTGCAGCACCACGGCATAGGGATAAAGCGCGCGCTCGACCAGGCGGCTTTGGCTGAAGGCGATGGCCAGGCCCGTACCGACGATCAGCGCGGCGATAAAACCTTCAAACGTCACGATGAAAGTCGAAAGCAGCGATTGCATCAGCGAGCCAAAATTCTGGATCAAGGCATGGGCGATGGCGCTGGGTGCGGGCAGGACATAGGGCGGAATCGCGCGCGCTGTCACGATCCATTCCCACAAAGCGAGCAAGGCGATGCCCAGCAGCAGAGGAAACACGATGTTAAGGGCCCGCATCATGCGGCTTCCAGCAATGATGCCGCCACGCGCGCCTGGCTTTCCGCGAAGCCATGGGAAAGACGGTCACGTGGACCGGCCGGCAACACGATCTCGCTTTTGACGCGGCCCGGACGGGGCGACATCACCAGCACGCGATCCGAAAGATAGGCGGCTTCCGTCACGCTATGGGTGACGAAGATCACGGTGATGCCATCCTCGCGGGACAGCGCCTTGAGATCGTCATTCAGGCTCTGCCGGGTGGGTTCGTCCAGGGCGGCGAAAGGCTCATCCATCAACAGCAGGCGCGGCGACGCCGCTAGCGCGCGGGCGATTGAGACGCGCATTTTCATGCCGCCCGACAATTGGCGGGGATAGGCGCGAAGAAAATCTCCCAGTCCAAGGCGCGCAAGCGCGCGCGAGGCGCGGGCTTCGCTATCGGCGCGCGGTCCCTGTTTGAGATCCAGCGGCAGCCGCGCATTGGCAAGCGCATCCGCCCAGGGCATCAGGGTGGGCTCCTGGAAAACGAAACCCAGCTCCGGGCGCGCGCCCTGCCATCTGATGGCGCCATGATCGGGCGCGAGCAGGCCGGCGATCAGGCGCAGCGCCGTGGATTTGCCGCAGCCGCTGGGCCCCAGCAGCGAGACGAATTCAGCCTCGCTCACCTGGAAGTTCAAGTCCGATAAGGCGTCCACCCCATTGGCGAAGCGTTTGCCCAAATCTTCTAGCGCAAGAAGCGTCATTTGAAATTCTGCAGCGAGCCGCGCATGAAACGCAGATCATAGGCCTTGGTATAGTCCAGCCCCTTGGGATAAAGGCCGTCGCTCTGCATGGTCTGATAGAAAGTCCGCCAGCGCAGCTCGGTCATGCCGCCCACGCCAAACGCGGGCGCGTCGCCACCTGAGACCAAGCCATATTTTTTCATCTTGTCGATCGCCTGAGCGATGATCGCGTCGGTCATGTCGGGATTGGCGCGCTTGATCAGCGCATTGGCCGGCGCGGGATTGCCGTTCAGATAATCATGCCAGCCGTCGCGGCTGGCATCATAGAAGGCCTGCACCGCCTTGGGATTGGTGTCGATCCATTTCTGCGGCACCAGCACCATGTTGGCGTAGCCCGGATAGCCGTAATCGGCGAGCAGGAAAATCTTGGGCGCGAAATGGCCTTGGCTTTGGACAGTAAAAGGCTCGCTGGTGAGATAGCCTTCCTGGATCGCGTTGGGATCGACCAGGAAAGGCGCAAGATTGAAAGTGTATTTGCGGATCTGGCTGTCGGAAAAATGCCAGCGCGCTTTCAGCCATGGCCAGAAGCTGGTCGTGGCGCCGTCGGATATCAAAATCGGATGACCACGCATTTCTTCCAGCGAAGAGAGATCGCGGCGGGGATGGCTGATCAGGACTTGCGGGTCTTTCTGGAAAATCGCCATTACCGCGCGGATGGGCACATTCTCCTTCACCAGGTTGAGGGTGATGAAACTGTTGGAGCCGATGCCGAAATCCGCCGCACCGCCGGCCAGCAATTGCGGCACGTTTATTTGCGGGCCGCCTTCGCGGATAGTGACGTCAAGCCCGCGCCTGGCATACAGCCCCTCGGCCAGCGCCTCATAGAAACCGCCATGCTCGGCCTGGGCCTTCCAGTCGGTGACGAAAGTGATGTGGGTGGGCGCGGCCAGCGCCGGCGACATCAGAAGCGAAAGAAAGAGAACGGCGAGAAAGCGCATGTCGGCTTATAGCATGAGCCTTTCCAGCGCGAAGGGATCAGCGATCATTGGGGTAGACGGGTTGAGGCGGCGGCGGTGGCCGGTCATCATCGTCACCGAACAGCCAGCCCAGAATCCCGCCGCCATGGCTGCGGCGCTCCAGCGGAGGTTCGGACGGCCGGTCGGCTTGCGCCAAAGCAGCGGCCGCGGATTCGTCATCACCGGGTGCCGAGCCGGTCACGCCGGAGGCAAACAGTCCGGGCTCGTTGGCGGGCTGCGGCGGGGCGCGGTTGAGGGGCTTTATGGGCAAGTCCTTCTCGGCGGTGAGCATCGCGCTTTTCCAGATCTGCGCCGGCAAAGTGCCGCCGGTGACGCCGCGGGTGGGCGAATTGTCGTCATTGCCCACCCATACACCCGTCACATAATCGGTGGTGAAGCCCACGAACCAGGCGTCCTGCGAATTCTGGGTGGTGCCGGTCTTGCCCGCCGCCTCGCGCGGCGCAAGTGAGGCGCTGATGCCGGTGCCTGCTATGATCACATTCCACAACATCGCCACCAGATCGCGGTCGGTTGCCGAGCCGATGATGCGTTGCGGCTGTGGCGGTGTGCGGCGATAGAGCAGCTTGCCATCCGCGCCGTCCACTTCGGTGACGAAATAGGGAGTGACGCGATAGCCGCCATTGGCGAAGGCGGCATAGGACGCAGTCAATTCCAGCGGCGCCACTTCGCTGGTGCCTAAAGCCAGCGAAGCATTGTCTTCCAAGGGCGAGGTGATGCCGACGCGCCGCGCCGTCGCCACCACATTCTTGATGCCGACTTCCTGCCCCAGATTCACAGTGATGGTGTTGACGGAATGGGCCAGGGCATCGGCCAAGGTGAGAGTGCCGTAATAACGGCCGCCGAAATTCTGCGGCTTGTAGCCGTTGATGTCGACTGCTTCGTCATCGCGGGTGTCCCAGGGCGAGATGCCTTGCTCCAGCGCGGTGAGATAGACAAAGGGCTTGAATGCAGAGCCGGGCTGGCGGCGCGCCTGGGTGGCACGATCAAACGCCGAACTTTGATAATCCACGCCGCCCAACAAGGCCGTCACCGCGCCGTCCGGCTTCATCATCACCACCGCCGCCTCATGAGCGCGGTCCCGCTTGCCATAGCGGCCGATCACGCGGGCGACGGCCGCCCGCGCGCCCTCCTGCGCCTTGGGTTCGAGCGTGGTGTGCACGATCAAGTCGTGATCGGACCCGTTCGCCAGTGCTTTGGCCTGATCGGCGGCCATGTCGAGAAAGTAATTGCGCGCATCCATAGCGGTGCGGTCGATCACGGTGGCGGGATGGGCGCGAGCGTCCGCCGCTTGCGTTTGCGTGATGGCATTGGTCTGGACCATCGCATCCAGCACCAGGCTGGCGCGTTGTTGCGCGGCCAAGAGATCGCGCCGGGGCGAGAACACCGATGGCGCGCGGGTGAGCGTGGCCAGCATCGCCGCCTGCGGCAAAGTCAGATCGCGCGCCGAGACGCCGAAATAGACCTGAGCGGCGGCATCCACGCCATAGGCCGCCGAACCCAGATAAATGCGGTTGAGATAGAGTTCGAGAATCTGCTTCTTGCTGAGCGCCTTTTCCAATCCCGCCGCGTCCATCAGCTCAGTGAGTTTGCGCGAGGCGGTGCGCTCCTGCCCGGTATAGACGATCTTGGCGGTCTGCTGGGAAATGGTCGAGCCGCCCGCCACCCAATGACCGGCGCGCAGATCCAGAAACAGCGCGCGCAGAAGTCCACGCGGGTCGATGCCATTGTGCGAATAGAAGCGCCGGTCTTCCATGGCGATGAACGCGGCCGGCAAATAGCGCGGCATCTCTTCCAGCTTGAGCCTTTGGCCCACCACCGCGCCGCGATGGCCCACATCCTGGCCCGCTTCATCCAGAAACGTGAACGCGACGGGGCGGTTGACGGCGTAGAGATCGGTGGAAGGATTGACCGGCGCGGCGAACAGGCCGAGGAATGTGGGCAGCAGATAGAGCAAGGATGCCGGCACCACCAAGGCGGTGAGAATTTTGGTGAAGGCAGGGACCCAAGGCTCCGCGCGCTTGAGGATTTCCTGAATCCGTTCCTCCAGCAGAGACCAGTCGTCGGGCATGGGACGCAATGAGCACCGATATTTGCGGCATATTCAAGGCTTCCCCCATCTGTCTTCCTCGGGATAAACCCTCGGAAGACATCTTCCCCCACCAATGGCTTCGCCATGCGGGGGAAGAAATTCACGACCAAGTCGATCCAGCACTTATTGAAGCTTGGTTCTGACCTTCCTCCCCGAGCGTGCGCAGGGCGGAGGGGGAATCAAAACGAAAAGCCCGCGTCTCGGGAGAAACGCGGGCTTTTCCTTGACAGCCTAGGATCCTATGGGGAGGGGCATGCCATGGATCCTATGCCCAAGCTCAGATGAGGATTTCACCCATGACGCGGCCTGATGGATTGATGCCGCGCGCCACCGCGAGTTGACAGAGATTCACAGGCGTCGCGTTCGTCGCGCCGGCCACGGATGCTGCCGCCAGGAGAATTGTTCTGCTATACATCGCCTTCTCCTCCATTCCTGGGCAGGAGCGATCCCGTCCATCCCGCGTAATCTAGGGACAGGCTCCTGAACCATTTCTGGCCCTTCCGTTCATGTGTGGTTCATTCGAAAAAGGCTAAAAAACGGCCATGCGCCCGGCCTTTATCTTGTTGCTAGCCCTTCTGGCCGCCGGGCTTTCCAGCCCGGCCTTGGCGCAGATGCCGCGTGCGCCCGGCGTGCAGCCACTGGATCGTCTTCTGCCCGAAGTGCGCCGATCGGTGCCCGGTCAATTCTATGACGCGGATGGTCCGGTGCCGGGACCCGATGGCTCGCCGCATTATCATCTCAAATGGATGACGCCGGACGGGCGCATCGAATGGCTCGACACCGACGCGCGCACCGGCCAGGTGCTGGGGGCGTTTCCCGGCCGCGACGGTTTCGATGGTCCCGGCGCGCGCCGTTATTTTGCCCCGGCGCCGTCCTATCCCATGCCGCCCAGGGCGTTTGCGCCGATGCCGCCGCGTTATGAAGGCGGCGGCCGTAGCCGCGGCGGGTTCGAGGGCTATGGCCGCGGTGGTGGTGGAGGCCGGCGCGGGAGGCGCTAGGAAACGGATGCGTATTCTTCTGGTCGAGGATGATGATGATCTGCAGCGCTTGTTGAAAAAGGCGCTGAGCGAGGCGGGCTATGTGGTGGATACCGCTGCCGATGGCGAGGAAGGTCATTTCCTGGGCGATACCGAACCTTATGACGCGGTGGTTCTGGATCTGGGCCTGCCCAAGCTTGATGGCGTGCGCGTGTTGGAGAAATGGCGCAAGGCCGGCAAGACCATGCCGGTCCTGATCCTCACCGCGCGCGACCGCTGGAGCGATAAGGTGGCGGGCTTCGATGCCGGCGCCGACGATTACCTTGCCAAGCCTTTCTATACCGAGGAATTGCTGGCGCGGCTCCGCGCCCTGCTGCGCCGCGCCGCCGGCTTCGCCACCGCCGACATCGATATCGGTCCCTTGCATATCGATACCCGCGCCAGCCGCGTCACCTTGGACGGCAATCCGGTCAAACTCACCAGCCTGGAATACAGGCTCTTGGCCTATCTCGCCTATCATCGCGGCAAGGTCGTATCGCGCACCGAACTGGTCGAGCATCTCTACGACCAGGATTTCGACCGCGACTCCAACACTATCGAAGTGTTCATCGGCCGGCTGCGCAAAAAGCTGGACGCCAATCTGATCCAGACCGTGCGCGGCCTAGGCTACAGCCTGGAAGATCCCGCCCTTGGGACCAAGCATCTTCCGGTTTAACTCCCTCGCCGCCCGCCTGATCGCGGCGGCCGCGATCTGGGCGATGCTTGCGCTCGCGGTGGGCGGTTTCGTCCTGTCCAACGCGTTCCGCAACGCCGTTCAGGACAATTTCGACGGCACATTGCAAAACGACATGGGCGGCCTGATCGCCGCCGCCGAGCCCGATCCGCAGACCGGCGTGATCCTCCAGGACCGCTTCATCAACCGCCAATTCGACCGCGTCTATTCCGGGCTCTATTACCAGATCCGTCCGGTCGGGCCCGGACCTGGCGGACAGATATCGCGCTCCTTGTTCGATCAGGCCTTGACCATCACACCGGACAGCACACGCGGCGCGATCGCCTATGGCTTCGCCATGGGCCCGGAAAATCAGCATCTGCGCGTGTTGTCGCGGCGGGTGGAATTTCCTGCCGCCGATACGCCGCAGCCTAACGACACCCATGCCTATATCATCACCGTGGCGGGCGATCTGTCGGCGGTGGAAGCGGAGATCAGCGCGTTCGACGGCACCTTGATCTGGTCCTTCCTGCTTCTCGGGCTGGGCCTGATGGTCGCGGTATTCCTGCAGGTGCGCGTGGGTCTGATGCCGCTCCGTCGCCTGCAGCAATCGCTCGCCCGCATCCGCAATGGCAGCGCCCAGCGGCTGGAAGGAAGATTTCCCGCTGAGATCGCGCCCTTGGCTGCCGAGCTCAATTCCCTGCTCGAGCACAGCAACGAAGTGGTGGCGCGGGCCCGCACCCATGTCTCCAACCTGGCGCATTTCCTCAAGACACCGCTCAGCGTGTTGGCGAGCGAAGCACAGGCCCAGCCCGGCACCTTGTCGGATCAGGTACGCCGGCAGGTGGAGACGATGCGCCGTCAGGTGGATCATTATCTGGCGCGCGCGCGCGCCGCCGGCAGCGTCAATGTCCTGGGCACCCGCACCCAGGTGGCGCCGGTCTTGAACGATCTAGCCCGCGTGCTCGCCCGCATTCATGCCGAGCGCGCCATCGTCATCGATTGCGATTGTCCACCCGATCTTTTCTTCCGCGGCGAACGCCAGGACCTGGAAGAAATGGCGGGCAATCTGATGGACAATGCCTGCAAATGGGCGGCCCGCCAGGTGCAGGTGCGCGCCATCAAGGCGGGGCCGTTTTTCACGCTCATGGTGGAAGATGACGGTCCGGGCTTAAGTCCCGAAGACCGGAACCGGGTGGGGGAACGGGGCGAGCGACTGGACGAAACCGTACCAGGTTCCGGCCTGGGACTGGCCATTGTCCGGGATATTTCCAAGCTTTATGCGGGTTCCTTGGCGCTCGGGGCCTCGCCCCTGGGCGGCCTGGAGGTGCGGCTCGGCCTTCCCGCCATCGCTTGAAGTCAAGGCGGTGTTAACGATGCCAACGCTATTGTGACAGGTGAAGCGCGCCTTTTTTCGAGTGATCATCCTGTCGGATAAGTCCGTAATTTTGCAGAGCTTTTTGGGGAAGCTGCCCGAGCAGGCAGCGGCCAAGCTGGCACATGCGATCGAGATGGATCGCATGATGGACGGCAAAGCCTTGCCGCATGAAGCGATCCTGATGGGACTGCGCCCGTCGCTGCGCCAATTGCACGGCGGATCTTCGCGCACCCGGACGCCGCTCAGGCTTTTCTGCCAGCCCTTCGAGGATCTGCTCTCATCCGAGCCCAGGCGCGCCAAGCAGAAGGGCATCATCGCGCGCGCAACCGTGGCCCCGGTCTTCACCTGGCTGGGCGGCACGCTTCTTCCCAACGAGACCAGTGCCTACTGCCGCGACGTGAAGGCGCTGGTGATGGCGAATGATGACGACGGCGCGCTGGCGAAAGCGATTCAATTCTGGAATTTGGCGGGATCGGCGATGCGCGAGGCGCTGGCCGGCGATGCGGCGCTCAAGGCGATGCGCAAGGTCTTCAGGCCGGACGAGATCGAGGACGCGCGCGAAATGGCGCTCTTGATCATGGCAGGTGAAGAGATGCTGAAGGTGCAGATGACGCTGCCCAAGCCGCCCGCCCGCATCAGCGAAGAAATTCTTTGGCAGTTGCGCGCCATCTATGACGTGCTGATCGACCGCAATGCCGATGCCGCCCCCTATGTCGCGGTGGTGGCGATGAACCGGCTGCAACGTCCCTGCGAAGCGCTGCGCCTGCCTTTGATGGTGAGCCGTCAGGCCGGTGATGCCTTGATCTCGAAGACCGATATGGGTCTGGTGGGCGAAATCATCTTCGGGCGCATCGATACGCTGCAGACGGCGATCCTGGCCACCCGTACCGGCGCTTTCGACGCAGACACGCTTCTGGCGCAGGTGGAGAGCTTCTCCGATCTTTCCAGCACCGTGGTGAAGGAAATGGAGATGCGGCGCGACGGCGAATGGGGCCAGCGCCTTCTCAAGGACCGTGCCGCCGTGGGCAATGTGATGGACGCTTTCATGGAGCGCGCGGTCAAGGAAGTCAGCCAGGCGCTTCCGATCCAGAAAGGCGCCAGCGATGTCACCAAACAGGTCGCGCCCGAAAAACGCGCCAGCGCCCTCAACTATGCCCGGCTGGTCGGTGGCGCGCGCAAATTCGCGGCGGCGGCGTCGTTTGCCGCCAAGCACAAAGCCGTGTCCGAAGAAATCTCCCATCATCTGCGCCGCTATGTCGAAGACGCGGTGCGTGAATTGAAGGGCGAAGGCGAACGCCGCACCGCCGCGGAATTCCAGCTCAATTATTGCGCGGAATTGGCGGGCCTGCTGTCCAGTCCGGAAGAAGCGGAACTCATCCGCCGCAGAGTACGCGCGGCGTCGCCAGCCGCAGCTTGATCAGAAGTGACCACACCTGAACGCAGGATGAACGGCACTTCACCGTCGCGCAAATTTTCATAATTTTCATTCTTGCCCCGCAGGTTGAAGCAACGCACATTTGCACCATCTGGAGGGGGCACTTCCTAAGAGGCGATGAAATGATTCGTACAACCACTTTGGCTGCATTGACGCTGGTGCTGATGAGCGCCACGGCTTTTGCCCAAACCGCCGATGCGCCCAACGCGCCTCCGGCACAATTATCCGGTCCCAACATGGGCCCGCCTCCCGGCGCGGACGAGCGCGGGGACGAACAAGGTTCTCCGCCCGGCGCCTATGCGCAGGCTTCTCCCCAGGACGCGCAACAGCATGATCTGTTCTGCCGCCGCGACGCCGCGGCGCGCACTGGCTATGTGACGCCGGGCCAAGCCGCCAGCAACGCCCAGACCAATGGTAGCGTGGGCGGCACGCTGGGCGGCGCGGCACTTGGCGCCATCATCGGCAGCGCTTCCGGTCATGCCGGCGCGGGCGCGGCGATCGGCGCCGGTGCGGGCCTGTTGGCCGGCACCGCGGTCGGTTCCGCCAATGCGCAGGCGGCAGCCAGCGATGTGCAGCGGAACTATGCCGCCGCCTATTATGCCTGCATGGGCGGTCAGGGTCCGGACAGCACGGCCTATGGTTATGGCCCGCCTCCGCCTCCTGGCGCCTATCCCCCAGGCGCATATCCACCCGGTGCTTATCCCCCCCCGGGCGCTTATCCGCCGGGTGCTTATCCTCCCGGCGCCTATCCATCGCCCTATTATTATGGGCCTTATCCCTATCCTTATCCGTACTATGGACCTGCCGTGTCGTTCGGCTTCGGGTTCGGTGGGGGCTGGCACCGCCACTGGCGCTAAGTCCGCGCTAGGACGATCTGACTGCTTTTGCCGGGGACGGCCGGGCTGTATGGTCCGGCCGTTTTCTTTTGGACCCCTGGATGCCCACCAAGCAGAATCCCGCCAAGCTCAATCCCTTGCAGCTGCGCACACTGACCCTTCTGCAGGCGATCGCCCGCATTCCCGGCGCGTCCAACCGGCTGCCGGACGGTGACATCGTCATTACTCAATTCCCCCACGCCCATGGCGATCATTTCCATCTCGGCAATGCCACTGTCGCCAGCCGCGACGCCACCGGCCTGGAAAATCAGGCGGTGTGGAACGCGCTCAACCGCAAAGGCATGATAAAAGCCGAATGGCCGCATCAGATTGCGTTAACCCCGCAGGGCCAGAATTACGACACGGGCCTGGCGGATGAAATCCTGCGCCACAGCAGTCATTGAACGGGCATGAACGCGAAAAAACGCCGCCGTCTTTATTTCGCCGCCGCCTTGGTCGCGGCAGGCGGGGTGCTGGCCGTCGCCATCACCTATGGGCTCGGCAACAATGTGCTTTATTTCTACAGCCCCAGCGATCTGGCCACGAAGCATGTGAGCCCAGGCGTCGCCTTCCGCATCGGGGGGTTGGTGGAAAAGGCCAGCGTCCATCATGGCGCCGGCGCCGATGTGCGCTTTGTCGTCACGGATGGCGCGCGCGCCGTGCCGATCGATTTCAATGGTGTTCTTCCCGCCTTGTTCCGTGAAGGCCAGGGCGTGGTGGCGACCGGCGCGTTGAACGCCGGCGGCACCTTCGACGCCACCGAGATCCTTGCCAAGCACGATGAGAAATACATGCCGCCCGAAGTGGTAGCCGCGCTGAAGCGCTCCGGCCGCTGGAAAGAGGGCGGCGAATAATCATGTTGGGTGAACTGGGCCAGCTTGCTCTCTGTTTCGCGCTGGCGCTGTCGCTGGTGATGGCAGGCGCGGGCTTGATGGGCGCCAAAGCGGGCACCACCCTCAATGTCGAACTGGCGCGGCGGGTCGCGACGGCATCTGCCCTGGGCTTGCTGGTATTCGTGGGGCTGGCATTCGGCGCCTTGGTGACCGCCTTCGTCACCTCGGATTTTTCGATCGCTCTTGTCGCCAACAATTCCCACACCTTGAAGCCGCTGATCTACAAGATCACCGGAGTATGGGGGAACCACGAAGGCTCCATGCTGCTGTGGGTGCTGGTGCTGTCGCTTTACGCCGGCGCGGTGGCGTTCCTGCAGCGGGGCGGCGAGCGCCTCACCAGCGCGGCCCTGGGCGTGCAAGGCTTGCTGGCGGCGGCTTTCCTGCTCTTCATTCTGTTCACCTCCAATCCCTTTCTGCGCATCGATCCCGCGCCATTCGAAGGCGCCGGTCTCAATCCGCTGCTCCAGGATCCGGGGCTCGCGATTCATCCCCCCATGCTGTACGCGGGCTATGTCGGTCTTTCGGCATCTTTCTCT
>DATBAP010000031.1:0-4833 GCA_036271455.1 Rhizomicrobium sp. | reverse complement strand
GATGTTCATCTCGCAGCGAAATAGGAATTAGACCCATGACCGATCTCGCTTTCGAGCAGCACCGCGAAGAACATCATTCCGAAGATCACAGCCATCATCCCACCGGCTGGCGCCGCTACGTCTATTCGACCAACCACAAGGATATCGGCACCATGTACCTGGTGTTCGCGATCCTGGCCGGCATCGTCGGCGGCTTCTTCTCGATGATGATGCGCGCCGAGCTGATGTATCCCGGCCTGCAGGTGTTCAAGGAGCCGCACACTTACAACGTCTTCGTCACCGGCCATGGCTTGATCATGGTGTTCTTCATGATCATGCCGGCGATGATCGGCGGTTTCGGCAATTGGCTGGTGCCGCTGATGATCGGCGCGCCCGACATGGCGTTCCCGCGCATGAACAATATTTCCTTCTGGCTGCTGCCCTTTTCCTTCGCGCTGCTCTGCATGAGCATGTTCGTGGAAGGCGATTCCGGCGGCATCGGCGTGGGCGGTGGCTGGACGCTTTATGCGCCGCTTTCCACTTACGGTTCGCCCGGCCCGGCGATGGATCTGGCGATCTTCTCATTGCACATCGCGGGCGCCTCCTCGATCCTGGGCGCGATCAACTTCATCACCACCATCTTCAACATGCGTGCGCCGGGCATGACCTTGCACAAGATGCCGCTGTTCGTATGGTCGATTCTGGTGACGGTGTTCCTGCTGCTTCTGTCGCTGCCGGTGCTGGCTGGCGCCATCACCATGCTGCTCACCGACCGTCATTTCGGCACCAGCTTCTTCAATGCGGCGGGCGGCGGCGATCCCATCCTCTACCAGCATCTGTTCTGGTTCTTCGGCCATCCCGAAGTGTACATTCTGATCCTGCCGGGCTTCGGCATGATCAGCCATGTGATCGCGACCTTCTCCAAGCGGCCGGTATTCGGTTATCTGGGCATGGCTTACGCGATGGTGGCAATCGGCTTCATCGGCTTTCTGGTTTGGGCGCACCACATGTACACTGTGGGCCTGTCGGTCGATACCAAGGCCTATTTCGTCTTCGCCACCATGGTGATCGCGGTGCCTACGGGCATTAAAGTGTTCAGCTGGATCGCGACCATGTGGGGCGGGTCGATCGAGTTCAAGACACCAATGCTATGGGCGATCGGCTTCGTCTTCCTCTTCACTGTGGGCGGCGTCACCGGCGTGGTGCTGGCCAATGCCGGCGTCGATGTGGTGCTGCAGGACACTTATTATGTGGTGGCGCATTTCCATTATGTGCTGAGCCTGGGCGCCGTGTTCGCGATCTTTTCGGGCTTCTATTTCTGGTTCCCGAAGATCACCGGCTATATGTACAACGAGACGCTGGGCAAGCTGCATTTCTGGGTCACCTTCGTGGGCGTCAACCTCGCTTTCTTCCCCATGCACTTTTTGGGCCTGTCGGGCATGCCGCGCCGCTATGCGGACTATCCCGATGCTTTCGCAGGCTGGAATTTCGTCTCATCGATCGGCGCCTTCATCGCCGGCTTCGGCGTGCTGATTTTCCTCGCCATGCTGCTTGAGGCCTTCATCGTCAAGCGCAAGGCGGGCGACAATCCCTGGGGCGCGGGCGCAACCACTCTGGAGTGGACGCTGTCTTCGCCGCCGCCGTTCCATCAGTACAGCGAACTGCCGCACATCCATTAAGGACGGTCGAGAGCAACGCGTATGGCCATTACGGAGACCCTCAACTATTCCCGGGTGACGACGGTCGGGGATTTTTTCGCGCTGCTCAAGCCGCGCGTGATGTCGCTCGTCGTGTTCACGGGACTGGCGGGGATCATCGCCGCGCCAGGCCATGTCCATCCGCTCACCGCCTTCACCGCGCTGCTTTGCATCGCGCTGGCGGCAGGCGCGAGCGGCGCGCTCAACATGGCCTATGATTCCGATATAGATGGCGTGATGGCGCGGACCGCGACCAGGCCCATTCCCATGGGCCATGTCGTGCGCGAGGACGCGATGGCGTTCGGTTGGACGTTGTCGGCGTTCTCCGTCGCCACCATGTGGCTGTTCGTCAATTGGCTGGCGGCGTCGCTTTTGGCGTTCACCGTCTTCTTCTATATCGTGGTCTATACGCTCTGGCTGAAGCGCCGCACGTCTCAGAATATCGTGATCGGCGGTTTGGCCGGCGCGCTTCCTCCCGCTATCGGCTGGGCGTCGGTGACGGGCAATCTCAGCCTCGCGCCCATCGTGCTGGTGGCGATCATCTTCATGTGGACGCCACCGCACTTCTGGGCGCTGTCGCTGTGGCGTTGCGGCGATTACGCCAAGGCCGGCGTGCCGATGCTGCCGGTGGTGCGTGGTAAGACCGTTACTCGCCGCTATATCCTGGCCTATTCACTGATCCTGGCGCCTTTGGGCGTGGTTCCGGCCTTCATCGGCCTGGGCGGCATGCTCTATCTGGTGACATCGGCTTCGATGGGCTTCTGGATGCTGCTGGAAGCCTTCGCCACCTGGCGTGAAAGGGACGAAGAGCGCGAACCCGCCGCCAAGCGGCTGTTTGGCGTCTCGCTGCTCTATATTTTTGTGCCTTTCGCGGCCCTGATCGTGGAGCGGCTGCTCCATCTTCCTCCGCTTTGGGCATGAGGCGATGGATGATGATCCGTTCGACCAGAACAGCAGAGCCGGCCGCGAGCGGCGCAAGCGCAACATCGCGCTGGCGTTGGCGCTGGGCGGGTTGGTGATCTTGTTTTTTGTAATGTCCATCGTGCAATGGCACGAGAATTTAAGCCACTAGAGGGGCTAGTTTTATGAGCGGCGAAGTCAGGCACGATTATCATCTGGTCGAACCCAGCCCATGGCCGATCGTGGGTTCGATCGGCGCTTTCACCATGCTGGTGGGCGCCGTGTTCTGGATGAACAAGGATTACACCGGCTTTTTCGGCCTGCCGGTGAACGGCCAGCCCTGGATCTTCGCGATCGGCGCGGCCTTGGTGCTCTACACCATGGCGGGCTGGTGGCGCGACGTGGTGCGCGAGTCCGTCGTGCTGGGCAACCATACCCCGGTGGTGAAGCTGCATCTGCGCTACGGCATGCTTCTCTTCATCGCCTCGGAAGTGATGTTCTTCGTGGCCTGGTTCTGGGCCTATTTCAATTCGGCGATCTTCTTCAACGATGTCGGCATCGGTTCGTGGCCGCCGGCGGGTATCGTCACAATCGATCCCTGGGAATTTCCGCTACTCAACACTCTGATCCTGCTCACCTCGGGCACCACCGTCACTTGGGCGCATCACGCGCTCCAGATGGGTGACCGCAAGGGTGCGATCCAGGGCCTCCTGATCACCGTGCTCCTGGGCGCCAGCTTCACCTGCGTGCAGGCTTATGAATATATCCATGCGCCGTTCACCTTCGGCTTCAATCATTTGGCGCTGGCGCCCTTCACCGACGCTGCCCATGTATCGTTGGCCCAGGCGGGCAATTTCGATGCTATCTATGGTTCGACCTTCTTCATGGCGACCGGCTTTCACGGCGCCCATGTGATCATCGGCACCATCTTCCTCACCGTCTGCCTGTTCCGCGCCATCGCCGGCCAGTTCACGCCCACCCGCCATTTCGGCTTCGAGGCGGCGGCCTGGTACTGGCACTTCGTCGACGTGGTGTGGCTGTTCCTGTTCCTGTGCATTTATGTGTGGGGCCAGGGGCCCGTATCGGCTGCCTAACACCGCGCGTTGCGCAATTCTCGGCCTCTGTCCGCAATGCGGGCAGGGGCCGTTGTTTGACTTCTACATCAAGCTCAAACCGCTCTGCCCGTCCTGTGGCCTGGATTACGCCATGTTTGATGCCGGCGACGGACCGGCGGTGTTCGGAATTCTGATTGTTGGCGCGATCGTGGCGGCGCTGGCGCTTTATGTGGAATTCACTTTCTCGCCGCCCTATTGGGTGCATGCGGTGCTGTGGATTCCCCTGATCGTGATCCTCAGCCTTCTGTTTCTGCGCCTCTCTAAATCCACGCTGCTGGTGCTGCAGTACGAGCACAAGGCGGGAGAAGGGCGGCTTCACTGATGGCACTGAGCTTCCGGCCTTATCCCGGCTTCACCGTCATGGTCGCGATCATGACCGCGATTCTGATCGCCTTGGGGGTGTGGCAGGTCGACCGGCTGCACTGGAAGCTCGACCTCATCGCCACCATGGACCGCAAAATGCACGCCGCGCCCGTCGCGGTGGACGGCGAAGGCCGACCTTTCGCCCAGGTGCCACAGAATGATTATGCCCGCGTCTCACTCAACGGCCGTTTCGACAATTCCAAAGAGTCGTATGTCTTCACCACCGGTCCGGGAGGGATTCCGGTCTATCATGTGCTGACACCATTCACGACGGATTCAGGCCATGCCTATCTGGTGGACCGCGGCATGGTCCCTATCGACATGCGCGATCCCATGAGCCGAGCCCATGGCCAGGTCGGAGGCCAGACACATATCGTCGGCATCTGGCGCACGCCTGACGGCCCGGGCCTGTTCACCCCGGCGCCCGACCTTGCCCGTCGCGTCTGGTACGCGCGCGACGTCAAGGCAATCGCAGCTTCGGATCATGTCAACTTGGCGGCGCCGGTGGTGATCGAAGCCGACGCTACGCCCAATCCGGGCGGCTGGCCCAAGGGCGGGCAGACGGTGGTGGACCTGCCCAACAATCATCTCTCCTATGCCGTCACCTGGTTTGGGCTTGCGGCAGGCCTGATCGGCGTCTATCTCGCCTATCACATGTCCAAGGGCCGGCTGCGCTGGACCTGACGGAGAGAAAAAGTGCCTGACGCCAGCCGTTTCATATCCACGCGAGGTCAAGCCCGCGAAACCGGTTTCGCCGAAGTGCTGCTGGCCGGCCTGGC
>DATBAP010000030.1:0-6996 GCA_036271455.1 Rhizomicrobium sp. | reverse complement strand
CTGCCCGGGCGCGAACGGAATCGACGTGAAAGGCGCATCCATCTGCCGGGCTTGTAAAATGAGGCTCCGCCCAGGGCAAGCAGCCCCTTGACGTTGGCCACCCGAGACCAAATGCTCCCACCCATGCGTCGCGCAATGTTTGCAATCCTCTTCACGGCGGTGACAGCGGTCCTGGCGGCCACGCCGGCTGCTGCCGCTCTCAATGTTTGCAACAAGAGCGATGCCAGCACGCGGGTGGCGCTGGGCCGTTTCGATGGCACGCATTGGACCAGCCAGGGTTGGTGGATTGTGGCGCCCAAAAGCTGCAGCCGGTTGCTCAACGGACCGTTGCAGGCTCGTTATTATTATCTCTATGCCGCCGACAGCGCGGCGGGCACCTGGGAAGGAAAGATGCATTTCTGCATCGCGCCGGGGGCGAAATTCCTCATCCCCGGACGGGAGGAATGCGCCAAGCGCGGCTTCGACCGCCGCGGATTTTTCGAGGTCGATACCGGCAATATACCGGACTGGACGCAGAGTCTTTCCAACTAGGTTCCCATGAGACGCCAGCGCAAGACCAAAATCGTCGCCACTTTGGGGCCCGCCTCGAGCACG
This sequence comes from Rhizomicrobium sp., assembly GCA_036271455.1. Lineage (GTDB taxonomy): Bacteria > Pseudomonadota > Alphaproteobacteria > Micropepsales > Micropepsaceae > Rhizomicrobium. The sequence continues at coordinate 6,402 of DATBAP010000030.1, read as the reverse complement.
CCCGAAATGATGGCAGCCTTGTTCGACGCGGGCGCCGACGTCTTCCGCATCAATATGAGCCACACGCCGCACGATCTCTTGAAGCACATGCATGGCGATCTCAGGGCGTTGGCCGAGGCCAAGGGCCGACCAATCGGCATCCTGGTCGATCTGCAAGGCCCCAAGATCAGGCTGGGCGTGCTGAAGGGCGGGCCTCGCCAATTGCAGGAAGGCGAGAATATCCGCCTGGTCCTGGCGGAGAGCAGCGACCGGCCTGACGAAATTCCCATCCCGCATCCAGAAATTTTCCAGGCGATCAAGCAGAAGCACGCGCTTTTGATCGACGATGGCAAGGTGCGGCTGCGCCTCACAAAACGGGCCGACACCTATGCCGACGCCGTGGTGGTGGTGGGTGGCGAGATCAAGGACCGCAAGGGCGTGAACATGCCCGATACGCTCTTGCCCGTGTCGGCGATCACGCCCAAGGACCGCGCCGATCTCGACGCGGCGCTGGCGCTGGGCGTCGATTGGGTGGCGCTTTCCTTCGTGCAGCGGCCCGAAGACATCGCCGAAGTGAAGAAGATCGTGGCGGGACGCGCCGCGGTACTGGCCAAGATCGAAAAGCCCAAGGCGCTTGAGTGTCTGGATCACATTCTGGAATTGTGCGATGCGCTGATGGTGGCGCGCGGCGATCTGGGCGTGGAATTGCCGCTGGAAGCGGTGCCGGGATTGCAGAAGCAGATCACCCGCGCCGCGCGCAAGGCGGGCAAGCCCGTCGTGGTGGCGACCCAGATGCTGGAATCGATGATCCAGTCCGCCACGCCCACGCGGGCCGAAGTCTCCGACGTGGCCACCGCCGTCTATGACGGCGCCGACGCGGTGATGCTGTCGGCGGAATCCGCCGCTGGCGCCCATCCGGTGGAAGCGGTGACGATGATGGATCACATCGCCGCCAAAGTGGAATCGGATTTGCTTTATCAAAGCCTGATCGATGCGCAGAGGAATCCCCCCGAAGCCACCACGGCCGACGCAATCATGGCGGCGATGCATGAAGTGAGCGAAACCATCCAGGCCCGCGCCATCATCTGCTGGACCCAGTCGGGCTCGACGGCATTGCGCGCGGCGCGCGAACGCTCGCGCGCGCCCATCATCGCGCTTACGCCCTCCCTTGAGACGGCGCGGCGGCTCTCGCTGGTGTGGGGGCTGCATTGCCTCACCGCGGCCGAGGTTCACAATCTGGACGAGATGGTGAACAACGCGGTGGACTTTGCCGAGCGTGAAGGGTTCGCCGCCAAAGGCGACCGGATCGTGATCACCGGCGGCGTGCCGCTGGGTATGACCGGCACGACCAACATGCTGCGTGTCGCAATTGTAGGAACTAAATAGTTCCTACAATTGCTATTTTTTCCCCCTCTGGCCTTCGCATCGCAAGCGCTGCTACGGCCATCTCCCCGCCAGCATGCTTACGCATGCGCGGGGAGAAAGGTCACGACCAAGCTTCTGGAGATTTTGAGGGTCAGATTCCCTGGCCTTCGACTTCTTTGCCGAGGGCCTTTGCGCGTTCCGCGGCGATTTTCATTTGCGGGTCCAGCACCAGCACCCGGCGATAGAGTTTCAGTGCGCTGGGCTTGTCGCCGTAATCCTCCAGCATCTCGGCCAATTCGGTCATGGCCGCGAATTCGCGAGGATTGAGGACCACGGCGTGCTGCAACGAGATCATTGCCCCGCTGTCATCGCCTCCCGCCTGCTGCATATGCGCCTTCATCCGCCAGCCTTCGGCATAGCGTGGCGCGCCCCTTGTCACCGCATCGACCAGGGCGCGCGCGGTGCCATTGTCGGTCTGGCTCAGCGCGGTGCCGGCGCGGCTCATCAGAAGATCCACGCTGGGGCTGCCCGAGACGCGGAACAGTTCGGTGAGCTTCTCTTCGATGGGCTTGGCGATCTCGGCGGAATCGGCGGCCTTGAGCTGCGCGAACAGTTTGTCCTCTTCGCTAGGCGCGGCCATGGCGCTGAGCGGCACAAGACAAAAGATTGCGAGCAAAGCGAATTTGTGCATGGAGGAATAAAGCCTAATCCCCCAAGCGCGTTGCTGTCACCTTGAAGGGATCAGCCTTGGCGGGCCTTGAAGCGCGGGTTCTTCTTGTTGATCACATAGACCCGGCCCTTGCGACGGATCACCCGGCAGTCCTTGTCCCGCTTCTTGAGGGACCGGAGGGAATTGCGAACCTTCATGACACTGCCTTCTGACCGTAGGGCGCCGGGGCCCGCAAAGAGGCGCGGAAACTATTCAGGCCGCCCCCACCTGTCAACCACGCAAAAGAGCCGGATTCCTAAGGAAAATTTGGCGCCAAAGCGTGCTAAAAGGGGTCATGCGCCGCCTTTTGCCACTCCTCGCCACCTTGGGCCTGTTGGTCCTGGCTGGCTGCGTGGCAAAGCCACCCCCCCCACCGCCCCTACCCCCTGCCCCACCCCCGCCTCTGGCGCAGGCCCCGGCGCTGCCGCCCCTGCCCCGGATGGGCGGCGACGAAAAGTTCCAGGCCTTTGTCCGGTCATTCGAGCCCACCGCGGTAGCCGCGGGCATCACACCAGAAACCTATAACCGGGCGATGGCCGGGATCGCGCCCGTCGCCTCCCTCCAGCCCATCATCGACGAGCAACCGGAATTCGTGCGGCCGGTCTGGGCCTATCTCGACGGTGCGGTGTCGGCCCGGCGGATTGCGCGGGCCAAGGAACTCCTGGTCCAGAATGCGGCGCTGCTCTCCGGCATCGAAGCGAAGACCGGGGTGCCCAAGGAAATTCTGGTGGCGATCTGGGGGATGGAAACCGATTATGGCCGCGATGAAGGCAGCTACAATGTCTTCGCTACGCTGGTCACCCAGGCCTATGACGGTCAGCGCCAATTCTCCGCCCAACGTGAATTGATCGCCGCGCTGAGGCTTTTGCAGCAAAACGATTACGTGGTGTCAGAAATGGTGTCGTCCTGGGCAGGCGCGATCGGCCAGACCCAGTTCATGCCATCCACCTTTTTCAAATATGCCACAGACGGCGATGGCGACGGCAAGATCGATCTTTGGCATTCCACCGCCGATGCATTGGCCTCCACCGCATTGCTGTTTCAGCGCGAAGGCTGGGAAGCGGGAAAGCCCTGGGGCTATGAAGTGCGCCTACCCACGGGCTTCGCCTATCAGGACGCCGATCTGGGCAATCTCAAACCGGTATCGGAATGGGCGTCGCGCGACGTGACCTTGGTGTCTGGCGCGGCGCTTCCATCGGGTGACGACATGGCGGCGCTTTATTTGCCGGCGGGCGCGCATGGACCGGCACTTCTGCTGCTGGGCAATTTCCGCCAGATCATGAAGTACAACGATGCCGCCAGCTACGCCTTGGCAGTGAGCCTGTTGGCCGACCGCATGATGGATCGCCCCGGCATTCAGGGGGCCTGGCCGCGCGGCGAGAAACCTTTGTCGCGGGCCGACCGTCTGCGCTTCCAGACCGATCTGGCGGCGCTGGGCTTTGACACGGGCCAGCTTGACGGATTGTTGGGGCGACGGACCCGTATCGCGCTTAGGCAATATCAGGTGACCCACGGCTTGGCCGCGGACGCCTATCCCACTGCGGACATGCTGGCGCTGCTGGACAATGACGCCAGCAAAGTCGTGCCTGTCACCAACTAGCGGGAATTTATTTCGCCCGCCGTAACCCCATTCGTCTTCCCGCGAATGATTTTGATGGCGCTTGCCTGACCGCTGGCGCTTGGCAATTTTGACGTACGACGTAAACGTAAAATTCGCTGCAAAATCGCGCAAAGGGATTGGCCTGTGCCCCGCGTCCTCACCGAGACAGACATTTCCGGCTTCCGCGAGAAGCTCTGCGAATTGGCCACGAAATTGTTCGTCGAGCGCGGGCCGGAAAATTTCAACATGCGCCTGCTGGCCTCCGAAATGGGCGTGAGCGCCATGACGCCTTACCGCTATTTCCGCGACAAGGACGAGATTCTCTCTCTCATCCGCGCCCGCGCCTTCACCCGCCTGGCCGATCGATTGGAACAGGCGCTGGCATCGCCCGGCGCCTTGCCGGAGCGCAGCGCCGCGGTGGGCCGCGCCTATGTCCGTTTCGCGCTGGAGGAACAGACCTGCTACCGGCTGATCTTCGATTTCGCCGAACCTATGGGCGTCGCAGCGCCGGAGTTGGCGGAGGCGGAAGCGCGCGCCCGCACCGCCATGACCGGTCATGTGCGCATGATGGTGGATCAGGGTTATTACAAAGGCGATCCCGACCTGATTGGCCATGTCTTCTGGGCCAGTCTGCATGGCTTGGTGGTGCTGCAGCTGGCGGGCAAGCTGGACGGCGATTTCGACGGCGTGCTGGGAGAAATGGCCCGAGTGCTTCAGAGCGCTTATCGCGTCAGAACATCCGCTTGATTGTGAAGCGCCAGGTGCGTCCGATGCCGGGCAACGCCGCCAGATTGGCATAAGTGTCGGCGTCGGGCGTGAAAGTGCGCGCGTCGGCGAGATTATCGACATTCACATCGGCTTCCCATTCACCCATCCGCAGAAAGCTGGAGATGTTCATCGTCACATAGTCGGGGAAGATGATCGGATCAGGCACGGTCTGCTCGGTATGTGAGACATAGGTGCCACCGAACGTCGCGCCCCAATTCTGATCGTCGCTGGTATAGGTGAGATAGGGGCTGATTACCGCATGCGGGATCAGCGTGTCCTCATAATTGGCCGCCTTTCCCGGCAGCTCGGAAAAAGCGAACACCACATAGGCGCCCCCAAAGCTATTGGCCGGCGATACGCCGGCGTCGCGCGCCGGGATATAGGCGAAGCTTTCATCCGGTCCTTTCACGATGGTGTGCTGCAGACTTCCCGCCAAGGTGAAGCTGAGATTCGGATTCATCACATAGCGGATCTCGGCTTCGGCGCCCTTGGAACGCGTGCCTATCAATGTGATGACGCCGCCTGCCTGTTGCAGCTGGGTGCGTTCCTGCCGGTACCAGGCCAGTGATCCCACCAGATGCTGATCGAGGAAAGAGAATTTCGTGCCCAACTCGTCAAGGAACGAGGTGGACAGCCAATCATCATTGGCGAGCAGCGAGGTGAGAACCTGGTTGGCCTGGCCGATCTCGACCGCGGAATCCTTGGCCTGAGTGACGTAGGGCACCAGACCAAAATCGGTTTTGTAGGTAAGGCTGGCGGAATAGGTGAACATGCCTTTGCTGCCTTGACCGCTTCCGGGCTCGAAGGATTCCACGCCCAGATCCACCGAGCGGACATTGTAGGCGTCATAACGTCCGCCCAGGATCAGGTTCAGATTCTTGTCCCAGGCAATGTCGGAGGTGGCGAAAGCGCCCGAATCCCCCGTGGTGCTGTGGACATTGTTCTCCCATCCCAGGCCTTCCTGGCCGGCCGGCAAAGTGTCGAACGGCGAAGCGAAGATATCGTTGGGCAGTGCCGGCACGCTGATGTCGCGCCGGTCCAGCGCGATCACGCCACTGTTGAAACTCTCTTTGCCGATAGCGCCGACATAGCGGTAGGAGGCGCCCACTACATTGGTCATTGTGAGGCGGCCGAAATCTTCCGCAAAATCGTAACGCGCCCGGGTCTCGCCGATCAGGGTGCGATAGGAAGCGGGAAAGCCGTAAGAGACGAAGCGATCATTCTCCAGTGTATCGACGAAGGCCTGGAGGCGAACGCGGTCGCTATCGTTCAAGGCGCGGCTCAATTCGGCAAAACCGGTATGCGTGATGGTATTCGAGAAATCCACGCCGGGATCGATATAGACCGTGCGGCGATCCAGATACGTGGTGCCCAACCCGCCATCGAGCGTGTGGGTCGCATCGGTGCAGGCGCCGCAACCGGGCGAGGCGATATAAAGCGGCACATAAGTGGGACTGAATGTGTAGGGATTGCCGCCCAAATCGTTGAAAGTCAGATATGGCTTGCCGTTGGCCGAAAGCGATGTGTTGCTGCCGGTGATGTAGGTGCCGTTGTCGACCAAAGCTTGAGTGAGGCGGTTCCAGCCCGGCGTCTGCACATCGCCATTGGAATGGTAATACATATTTTCCGCCGAAAAGGACCATGACCCGGACGCGAAATCCGCCGAAGTCTGCAGCAATTGATGCGACGGATGGATGCCGCGATAAAAACTGTAGCTGTCGTCGAGATCGCCATAGGCATGCACGCCGCCGGACGCGAAACCCAGATCCAGCGGCAGGCCGATTTCGCCCGCCAGGTTGCGCTTGGAATAAGCGCCATAGGTGATGCTCGCATCGCCGCTGATGGTGTCGGCGTCGCCCGCCGCGCCGCTCTTGGGAATGAAATTGACCAGCCCGCCCACCTTGCCCGCGCCATAGATGGCCGAGGGCGGGCCGCGCAGGATCTCCAGTTCGGCGGCATCGCCCAGAGGCGTGTCATAGGT
>DATBAP010000029.1:0-17373 GCA_036271455.1 Rhizomicrobium sp. | reverse complement strand
CAGCTTCTGGCCTTCAGCCGCAAGCAGACCATGCAGCCCAAGGTTTTGGCGCTGGGCGACATGCTGAGCGAATTGACCCAGATGCTGCGCCGGCTTTTGCGCGAAGGCATTACGCTCAAGCTCGACAATGGCGCCGACCTCTGGCCGGTTCATGCCGACGAGGCGCAGATTTCCAACGCCATCATCAATCTGGTGGTCAATGCCCGCGACGCCATGCCCAGCGGCGGCGTGGTGACCATCCTCACCGGCAACGAAACCAGCACGCACGCGGTCTCGCTGGGCACCGCGATCATGCCGCCGGGCGAATATGTGAAGATCGAAGTCAGCGACACCGGCACCGGCATCGCCGAAGAGCACAAGGGTAAGATTTTCGATCCCTTCTTCACCACCAAGCCGGTGGGTCAGGGTACCGGTCTGGGCCTGGCCACGGTCTATGGCATCGTCAAGCAATCGGGCGGCTTTATCACCATGGATACCGAGCTGGGCCGTGGCACCAGCTTCAAAATCTATCTGCCCCGCCATCGCGTCGAGGCCGGCGCGCAAAGTGCTGATACCGCGCCCTTGCCGCCCCGTGACGTCACCGGCCAGGACACCATCCTTTTGGTGGAAGACGAGGAAGCGGTGCGGAGCTTCGCTGCCCGCGCGCTGCGCCTGCGCGGTTATCATGTGCTGGAAGCCAGCGGCGGCGAGGAAGCGCTGGAGATCGTCACCAAGGGCGGGCAAGAGATCGATCTTCTAATCACCGATGTGGTGATGCCCAACATGGATGGCCCCACTCTGGTCCGTCATGTGAAGGAATTGAAACCCGAACTGGCGATCATCTTCATGTCCGGCTACGCGGAAGAAGCCTTCCGCCGCAACGAGGAAAACGCTTCGGACCTGCATTTCCTGCCCAAGCCGTTTGGCCTCAAGCAACTGGCGGCCAAGGTGAAAGAAGTCTTGTCGCACGCGCCCGCGCGCAAAGCCGGATAGCTTGCGCCGGTAACGCGCCTGGACCACACTCGCGCACATGAAAATCCACATCGCCATTTTTCTTGCCGCCGCGTGTCTTGTCTCGGGCTGTTCCGACCAGGACTGGAACCACGCCTTGACCTTTACCGGTCTGGGCGGCTCACACGACAATCCCTCCGCAGAACCCGCCAACGCTGCGCAACGGGAAGCGCCCGCGCCGAGGGCGCAAGTCGCCTCCGCGCCGATCCCGGAAGGTGCGCAGCCGCAGCCCAATGCCTTTTGTGAGTCCGTGGCCTCGCAAGATGCCCAAGGCAACAATTACGATCCCGCCACCCAGCGGCGCGTCTTTGTGCAGAGCTATCAGCAATGCGTCGCGGTCTTCGGCGACGTCACGAAGTAGGGTTCACGCTCTCACATAAACGAACGCGTCCAGGCCCGACTTCAGCCGCGCGGTGATGCGCTTATATGCGGCGACCTCATAAGCGTCGGCGCGCTGAAGTTCTTCCTCACTGATCTCGAACACCAGGCCGGGAATTTCATCGGCCTCGTCGCCCGGCACCAGGATGGGATGGAAGCGTTCGCCGGAAAGGCAGAACACTTCGGCGTCGATGATCTCCACCATCTCGCGCCGCCAGCCGGGCAGGGTGTCGGGCTTGCCGATGAGCGCGCGCCCGAACGAGGCGATCTGCACGCTCTCCTGCTGCAAGGTGCCGTAGGAAAAGAGATGGGGCATGGGGGAATTATTGTCCCCAATTTCCGCCACAGCAACCACGTTGCGCTTGAAAATTGAGGGTCAGGACCGCGCCAAGAAGGCGGTAAGGGCATTACCGGAAAGCGTCTCACCTATCGGTGGACTGGCGAAGCCCGTCATGCCTGAGCAGAAGGCGAAGGCTTTTCTAAAGCGGCGTGACACTAAGTCTTAGGATTTGGGACCGTCCCAGTCGAGTACGGGGTGCGGGGGCGGTGGAGGCCTGTGCTCCAAAACTTTCTCAATCTCGTATTCTGACTTGAACCCGCCAGCAGTACGCCGCGCCCTTTCTACGACGTTGCAGATCAGAAGATCGCCTTTTCTAAAGGCAATCTCGTTACGGTCAACGCGCTCAATAAAACCTTTTTCAGACATTATGACTGATTGGGGCGCGCCGTGTCCGTCACTCAGTTTCCCTTTTTGCCCCGGTTTAAATGACAGGGTTACAATAGAAAATACCTTGGGGTATCTGGTCACGAAATCATCCGCAGCGGAACTTGGAGGCGCGCGGAAGTATTCTCCTTCTGCCTTTTCTATTTTTTGGCTATGCCCATCCTCGCCTAATGAAACGGATTCTATGCCATCCTTTGCCAAAGGGTCGGCAATAACCTTTTCCATCGCGGCGCGGACCGATGGATCAAGCGCAATGCGGACAACCCCTTCTGACACCTCAATTGTGGTTCCATCTATTTCAACTGAAACCATCCCGCCAGATGAGGGCTTAATGCTTTTGGGCACTTTGCCGCCAAGCTTTTTCACTAGCCCTATGGCGCCCATCGTCAGGCCAGTTCCGGTAATCCCAACTAGGCTGAGCAGCGTCAGTGCTAATTGACCATCTGGGGTTTCCAAGAACGTCTTGGCCGCAATTGCGTGGTCTACGATCAGTGAAAGCCACACTTCAAAACAGGCGTCTTTTGTAGTCTTAACGCGAACGCGAACATCAACGCCGTCGCCGTCAATAACCCGGCCTGCGGATTGCAACATTTGTCCGATGCCAAGAAGCGCGGGCGCTAGATCGGCGACATCCATTTCGCCGTCGCGCAATGCGTCGCCGTCATAACTGAGCTTGAATACTGCTTCGCTCATCAAAGCTGTCATAGCGAAGACGAATCACTGCGACTAGCGGGAGCCATTGCGCAGGGGCTTTGGCTTTTCAAACTTGGGCCACGCGTCTGGATCGAGGTCTAATGCTTCGACCTTCGTCTCCTTCTTCGGCTTTGCGGAAGAAGCCTTTTTCATAAGCTGGGGATTGACTCGACTCGGACCAGAACATAACGCGAACAAATATAGGAACGACTTGCGTATTACCAGAACGTGCCCGCCAATTAAGCCTTGCTGAGTCTTGGAGCCGTCGCCCCCTACCAAGGAAAGACGACGGCCCCGTTCACGCGGTACTCGGCTGGCGACTCCCCTATGGGGTCAACCGGGGGCGAACCAAGAAGCTCCCGGTTCGCACCTTGCGAACTCTATTATACCAATCCGGTATGTGCACGCCGTGCACACCCCTAAAACCCGGTTATCCACGCAATGTCGGCCTGTCGGCTGATTCGCACCACTTTGCTCACTCAAGCACATGATCGTCTGCCTTTGGACAGGCGGAACGAGATAAGAACAAGATGTAGTATTTTCTCGGAAAAACAGCACCTTAGACTGTATCTTGCAAATGAGAACAAAACATGTACTTTCGAGAAATCACGCTGCCATTTGGGATTCGCTTGGGGATCGCGGGGCGCTGTGAAATAACCGGGAGACAGTCATGAGTCAGGCGGCTTTACGGGTGGTAGGCAAGGAAGACAATCAGGATCGCAAGCGCGCTTTGGAAGCAGCGCTGAGCCAGATCGACCGTGCTTTCGGCAAGGGCTCGGTGATGAAGCTGGGCAGCCGCGATTTGGGCCTGGCCACGGATGCGGTTTCGACCGGCTCCCTGGGCCTGGATATTGCGCTGGGCATCGGCGGTTTGCCGCGCGGCCGCGTGATCGAAATTTACGGCCCGGAATCCTCGGGCAAGACCACTTTGGCGCTCCATGTCGTGGCCGAGGCCCAGAAAAAGGGCGGCATCGCCGCCTATGTGGACGCCGAGCATGCGCTCGACCCCGGCTACGCCCGCAAGCTGGGCGTCGATATCGACGAAATGTTGATCTCCCAGCCGGACACGGGTGAGCAGGCGCTGGAAATCACCGACACCTTGGTGCGTTCTGGCGGTGTGGACATCGTGGTCATCGACTCGGTGGCGGCGCTCACGCCAAAGGCCGAACTGGAAGGCGAGATGGGCGATTCCCTGCCCGGTCTTCAAGCGCGGCTGATGAGCCAGGCGCTGCGCAAACTCACCGCCTCGATCTCCAAATCCAACACCATCGTGATCTTCATCAATCAGATCCGCATGAAGATCGGCGTCATGTTCGGCAATCCGGAAACCACCACCGGCGGCAACGCCCTGAAGTTCTATTCCTCGGTCCGGCTCGACATCCGCCGCATCGGCGCGATCAAGGACCGCGACGAAGTGGTGGGCAACCAGACTCGCGTCAAAGTGGTCAAGAACAAGGTCGCCCCGCCCTTCAAACAGGTCGAGTTCGATATCATGTATGGCCATGGCATCTCCAAGACCGGCGAGCTGGTCGATCTTGGGGTGAAAGCCGGAATCGTGGAGAAATCGGGCTCCTGGTATTCCTATGACGGCTCCCGCATCGGCCAGGGCCGTGAGGCGGCCAAGACGTTCCTCGCCGCCAACCCCGATCTCGCCCAAAGCATCGAGCAGGCGATCCGGGCCTCTGCCGGCCAGATCGGCCAAAGCCTTGCCCGTGGCGAGGACGAAAAAGCGACGGCGGAAGAGGAATAGGCCGCTAACCAGTTAGAGTCGTTTCTGTCTCGCAGCGGAAACCGACTCCTCGGCAGAAGGCGCCCCAGTGATGGGGCGCCTTCTGTTTTTATTGGCGCTCCGGCTCGCGCCTACGCTTGCAGGCGCCCCAGTGATGGGGCGCCTTCTGTTTTTTTGCGCAGGCCAGGGCCGTTTTTCCCCGGGATGACAAGATTTGACCCGCCCGCTACAAGCAAGCCCATGAAAAGTCTGTCAGACATCCGTTCCGCGTTCCTGGGTTATTTCGCGGCCCAGGGTCATACCGTCGTGCCGTCCTCGCCGCTGGTGCCGCGCAACGATCCCACTTTGCTCTTCACCAATGCGGGCATGGTGCAGTTCAAGAACATTTTCACCGGCACGGAACGGCGGTCCTATGTGCGCGCCACCTCGTCGCAGAAATGCGTGCGCGCCGGCGGCAAGCACAACGACCTTGATAATGTGGGCTATACCGCCCGCCATCTGACCTTCTTCGAGATGCTGGGGAATTTCTCCTTCGGCGATTATTTCAAGGAAGACGCGATCCGCTTCGCCTGGGAGTTGCTCACTCGCGATCTGGGTCTCGCCAAGGATCGGCTCAGCGTCACGGTCTATGCCGATGACGACGAAGCGTTCCGCCTTTGGGGCAAGATCGCGGGCCTGCCGGATCAGCGGATCATCCGCATCGGCACCAGCGCCAACTTCTGGTCCATGGGCGACACCGGTCCCTGCGGCCCCTGCTCGGAGATTTTCTACGACCATGGTCCGGGCGTGCCGGGCGGCCCGCCGGGCTCACCGGACGAGGATGGCGACCGCTTTGTCGAAATCTGGAATCTGGTCTTCATGCAATATGAGCAGTTGCCCGGCGGCCAGCGGCTCGACCTGCCCAAACCCTCGATCGACACCGGGATGGGACTGGAGCGCATCTCCACCGTGCTTCAGGGCGTGCATAGCAATTTCGAGACTGATCTTTTTCGCCATTTGATCGCCGCATCGGTCGAGATGTCGGGTGTCAAAAGTCAGGGCGATGCCCGCTTCAGCCACCGCATCATCGCAGACCATCTGCGTTCGACCTCGTTCCTGATGGCCGATGGCGTGCTGCCGTCCAATGAAGGGCGCGGCTATGTGCTGCGCCGCATCATGCGCCGGGGCATGCGGCATGCGCATCTGTTGGGCACCAAAGACCCCTTGATGCACCGGCTGGTGCCGACTTTGGTCGCGGAAATGGGCTCTGCCTATCCCGAATTGAAGCGCGCCGAAGCCCTGATCACCGAGACCCTGAAGCTGGAAGAAATCCGTTTCCGCGAGACCTTAGCCCGCGGCCTTAAACTTCTGGATGAAGCGACGCTCGGCATGAAGGACGGCGATCGCCTTACCGGCGATGTGGCGTTCAAGCTCTATGACACGTATGGCTTTCCGCTCGACCTGACGCAGGAATCTCTTCGCGCCCGCGGAATCGCGGTGGACCAGGATGGCTTCACTTTTGCCATGGAAAAACAACGCGCCGATGCCCGCGCCAATTGGGCGGGCTCGGGCGAAGCCGCCAATGAGGCGCAATGGTTCGCGGTTTTCGACGAAGTGGGCCGCACCGAATTCCTGGGCTATGACACCGAAGAGGCGGAAGGTGAAATTCTTGCCATCCTCAAGGACAATCAGCGTGTTGAAAGCGCCAGTTCAGGTGAGACGGTAGAAATCCTCACCAACCAGACGCCTTTCTATGCGGAATCCGGCGGCCAGGTGGGCGACACCGGGCTAATGTTCTCGCCCAAAGCCGAAGGCAAGATCGTCGACACCCAGAAGAAGCTGGGCTCGCTGCATGTGCATGTCGTCGAAGTGACACGCGGCAAGCTTTCGGTGGGCGACGGCGTAGACCTCAAAGTGGACCGCGAACGACGCCGCGCCACTCGCGCCAATCATTCCGCCACCCATCTTCTGCATGCCGCGCTGAAACGCGTGCTGGGCCCGCATGTGAGCCAGAAAGGCTCGCTGGTTTCGCCCGAGCGGCTGCGTTTCGATTTCTCGCATCCCAAGCCCGTGACGCCGGAAGAACTGGAGCGGGTCGAAGCCCAAGTCAACGAAGTGATAAGGCAGAATTCCGACACCGCGACGCGGCTGATGCCCACCGATCAGGCCATCGGTGCGGGCGCCGAAGCTTTGTTCGGCGAGAAATATGGCGACGAAGTGCGCGTTCTCAGCATGGGCGACGATCTCGAGCAGGTGAAAGCCTATTCGGTGGAATTGTGCGGCGGCACGCATGTGCGCCGCCTGGGTGACATCGGCATTTTCACCATCCTGTCTGAAAGCGCCGTGGCGGCGGGCGTGCGCCGCATCGAGGCGCTCACCTCGGAAGGCGCGCGGCGCTATCTTTCGCATCAGGCGGAGTTGGCGCGCGAAGCCGCCGCCGTGCTCAGGACCAACTCCGGCGATCTTCCAGGCCGCGTCGCCGCGCTGGCCGACGAACGCCGGCGGCTGGAACGCGAATTGGCCGACGCCAAGAAAGCCCTAGCGCTGGCCGGTCCGGCCAAATCCGGCGGCGATGACGGCGCCAAGACCATCGCCGGCATCAAGGCGGTGCTGCGCAGCGTCGAAGGCGTTTCGCCCAAGGATCTCAAAGGTCTGGCCGATGATGCCAAGGCCAAGCTGGGTTCGGGCGTGGTGGCGTTTGTCGCCGCCGCCGATGGCAAGGCCTCGCTGGTGGTGGGCGTGACCGACGATCTCACGGCGCGCATCAGCGCGGTGGATCTGGTGCGGCTGGGCGCGGAAGCCCTGGGCGGCAAGGGCGGCGGTGGCCGCCCCGACATGGCCCAGGCCGGCGGCCCTGACGCCGGCAAGGCGCAAGCCGCACTCGCCGCCATCGAACAGCGGCTGAGCGCGCTCACGGTAGTTTAGTGCAGGCGTTGCGCTGTTCGCTACGCGGCGCAACGCCCGCAGATTTCAAATACAATCCATCGAGGCCGGTGTTTCTCGATCACCGCACCGCTCTGGGCTGCCCGAGCCTCTTTCCGCTTTCAGGAGAGAAAACTCCGGGCGCGACAATTATCCGACGGTGAAAACGCAGATTTTGTTGCCGGTCGGATCGCGCAGATAGGCCGCATAGAATCCCGACGTCGCATCCGCCGGACGGAAGCCCGGCTTGCCTTCATCGGCGCCGCCATTGGCCATGCCGCCGGCATAAGCCGCTTTCACCGCATCCGGCGACGGCGCTTTATAGGCCAGCATGATGCCGTTGCCGGCATGGGCTTCCTGGCCGTTGTTGGGCTTGCCGGTGACCATGGTATGGCAACCGGTGAAGCCTTTGTCGGGGCCAACCGCGCCATAGCCGATCCAGCCGCCATCGGCGAATTTGCGCTCGCCGCCCATTGCGCTGAATACCGCGTCATAGAATTTGCCGGACGCTTCGCTGTCCTTGGCGCCGATGGTGGTGTAGCCGATGCTCATTGTTTCCCTCCCTGAAATGGGCGCGCAGACTTGCCCAGCATCCGGAACAAAGCAAGAACTATTTTCAAGCGATGATGTCGGGCAACAACGAATTGTTGATCTCGGTGATCTCGTCCTTGAGCTGGAGCTTGCGTTTTTTCAAGCGCGACACCGACAACTGGTCCCCTCCGCCCGAGGTCGACAGGGCCTCGATGGCGGCATCGAGATCACGATGTTCCTGGGTCAACGTCGCCAGTTTGGCCCGCGCCGCCACTTCATCCGGGCGAGTGACCTGTTCGGTCATGAGCGCTTTTTCCGTTTGGCGCCGTTGCGCGAGTTGGGCGAAGGCAGATCCTCGCCCCAGCGCTTCATCGGCCATATGTAGCCCAACAGATCAAGCGCCCGTCCCGCCATCTGGTCCACCAGATCGGATAGGGTTTTGGGCTCGGCATAAAAAGCAGGCATGGGTGGCAGAATGATCGCCCCCATCTCGGCCAGCGCCGTCATGGTGCGCAGATGACCCAGATGCAGCGGTGTCTCGCGCACCATCAGGACCAGGGGCCGGCGTTCCTTCAACATCACGTCGGCGGCGCGGGTCAAAAGATTGGTGGTCACGCCGGTTGCGATCTCGCTCATGGTGCGCACCGAACAGGGCGCCACGATCATGCCGCGGGTGCGGAAACTGCCGCTGGCGATCGGCGCGGCGATATCCTCGATGCGGTGCACATGATCGGCCTTGGCCGCCACTTGTTTGGGCGTGAGGTCGGTTTCATAGCCGATGGTGAGCTGGGCGGGCTTGGTCATCACCAGATGCGACTCGATTCGCAACTCTTTCAGCGCCTCCAGCAGCCGGATGCCATAAGCCACGCCCGATGCGCCGCTGAGCCCGATAACCAGCTTTTCCGCCGTGCTTTTTGCCGATTTTTCCCGTTCCATCACCCTCGTTTACATCCCGGCGGCATAAGCCGAAAGAGCTTTGGTTCCAAAACTTTTTGGGATGACAGAGAAGGCTCTTGGTGGTTTACTTTTTTCACGCCTAAACCGATGAGGTCTAAGCATGGAACTGGAAGGACAGATCGAGAATCTCGCTGTTCAGCATAAAAAACTTGAAGAAATCATCGCCTCCGAACTCACCCAGCCCGGCTGGGACGAAGCCCGGATCGCGGCCCTCAAAAAACAAAAACTCCGAATCAAAGACGAACTGGAACGGCTGAAAGCCTTCCATTAGCCGCGCCGCATCGCCCGCGCGAACAACAGCAACGCTCCGACTTCGCAGATCGCCGCCGCGAGAAAAGCCGCGCCCGGAAAATAGATCGGAGCGCCTGTGCCGGTGAACCACGCAAACAAGGTCGGCATCGCCCACATCGCGCCCACCGATGTCAGGCTGGTGATGCTCGATGTCGCGCCCTGCAACTCGCCTTGCTCGGTGGGCGGCACGCGGCCGGCCATGATGGCGTTGAGCGCAGGACCGCCCACGCCGCCCACAGTGAACGGGATCATCCAAGCGTAAAATATCCAGGCCTTCGTCGCCAACGCATAACCCAAATACGCCAATGCGCCGGTGGCGAAGCCCAGATACACCGCGCCACGTTCGCCAATGCGCGGCACCAGCAGCCTGGGCAGCACGGCATAGGAAAAAGCGCTCAGCGCGCCGATCGTGACCAGCGACCAGCCGATATCGCCCGGCCCCCAGCCGAATTTCAGCATGGTGTAATAGCTCCAGGTCGAGGGCAGGGAATCGTGGGCGAATTGCATCAGCACAAGTACCGCCAACAGCATCGCGATCTGCGGAAAGTGGCGCAGCGCCTTCAGCGCGCCCAAAGGGTTGGCGCGCCATAATTCAAAACGCCGGCGGTGTTCGCTGGGCAGGGATTCTTTCAGCACGAAAAGGCCGAACAGGGCATTGGCGAAGGACAGACCGGCGGCGGTAAAAAAGGGCGCGCGCAGGCCGAAATGCTCGCCGACAAATCCGCCAAGCGCCGGGCCCAGCACAAAGCCCACGCCAAAGGCCGCGCCTACAAGGCCGAAATTGGCGGCACGTTTTTCCGGCGGCGAGATGTCGGCGATATAGGCATTGGCGGTGGAATAGGAGGCGCCCGCCATGCCCGACAAAGTGCGGCCGATGAACAGCCAGGCGATGGTGGGCGAAAGTCCCGTGATCAGATAATCCACCCCCAGCATCGCAAGCGACAGAATCAGCACCGGGCGGCGGCCGAAACGATCGGACAAATTGCCGATCAGTGGCGCGCAAAGGAACTGCATCAACGCATAGGAAAAGAACAGCCAGCCGCCCCAGCGCGCCGCGCCCGAGAGATTCTGGTGTGTGAGCTGAGAGATAAGGCCAGGTGAGACGGGAATGATCACGCCCAGCCCGATCGTGTCGATCAGCATGGTGAAGAAAATGAAAGCAAGCGCGAAGCGGCTGGTGGTGCGGCTCATAGAATTCTGGCGCGCTCGCGCAACGCGAATTTCTGGACCTTGCCGGTCGAGGTCTTGGGCAGTTCGGCGAACACCAGGAAACGCGGCGCCTTGAATTTGGCCAGCTGCTCGCGGCAGAAGGCCAGAATCTCTTCTTCCGTCACCGCGTCATGGCCGCTGCGTTTCTCGACAAAGGCGCATGGGGTCTCGCCCCATTTCTCGTCCGGTTTGGCCACCACGGCGGCGAACATCACCGCGGGATGGCGGGTAAGCACATTCTCGATCTCGATCGAGGAGATATTCTCGCCGCCGGAAATGATGATGTCCTTCGAGCGGTCCTTGAGTTGGATGTAGCCGTCTTCGTCCATCACGCCCAGATCGCCGGAATGGAACCAGCCTCCGGCAAAGACCTGGCGCGTGGCGTCGGGATTTTTCAAATAGCCCTTCATGACGACATTGCCGCGAAACATCACTTCGCCCAATTCGCCGGGCGCTTTGGGCTCCATGGTCTCGGGATCGAGCACATTCAATTCTTCCAGAGTGTGATAGCGCACGCCCTGGCGCGCCTGGCGCTTGGCGCGGGCGTCGCCTTTGAGCGTATCCCAGTCCTGATGCCATTCATTGACCACGGCGGGACCATAAACTTCGGTCAGGCCATAGACATGGACGATGTCGAAACCGGCCTTGTCCATGCCCGCCAGCACCGCTTCAGGCGGCGGCGCCGCCGCGACCATGAAAGTGACGCGCTGGTTGAAGGCGCGCTTCTCATCCTCGCGCGCATTGATGATGGTGGACATCACGATCGGCGCGCCACAGAGATGGGTGATCCCATGCTCGGCGATGGCCTGATAGATCGCCCCGGCGCGCACCCAGCGCAGGCAGATATGGGTGCCCGCCACCACCGACAAGGTCCAGGGAAAGCACCAGCCATTGCAATGGAACATGGGCAAGGTCCACAGCAGCACGGGGTGGCGGCCGATATTGCCGGCCAGCACATTGCTGAAGCCCATCAGGCTGGCGCCGCGATGATGATAGACCACGCCCTTGGGCCTGCCGGTGGTGCCCGAGGTGTAGTTCAGGGAAATCGCATCCCATTCGTCGCCGGGCATCTTCCAGGCGAAATCGGGATCGCCCGATTGCAGGAAAGCTTCGTAATCCTCGCCCAATGGTTCGCCGTCTTGAGGAAATTCCGGATCGTCATAGTCGATCACCAGCGGCTTGCGCTTGAGGAGCTTCAACGCCTCCGCGATGGTGGTGGAGAATTCGCGGTCGGTGATGAGAATCTTGGCGTCGCCATGTTCCAGCATGTAGGCGATCGACGGAGCGTCCAGCCTGGTATTGAGCGCATTCAGCACGCCGCCTGTCATCGGCACGCCATAATGGGCTTCCAGCATGGCCGGCGTATTGGCCAGCATCGCCGCCACCGTGTCGTTCTTGCCGATGCCGTGCGCGGCCAGCACGGACGCAAGGCGGCGGCTGCGCCGATAGAATTCCGCGTAAGTGAAACGCTGCTTGCCATGGATCACGGCAAGGTGATCGGGAAACACGCCGGCCGCGCGCTCTAGCATGGAAAGCGGCGTGAGCGGCTGGAAATTCGCCCCCGTGCGGGGAAGTTGATCGTAAGCGCTGCTGGAGCGCAGGCGAGGTGTCAGGGTCGCGGACGGACGGCGCCTGGGCCGCACGCGCGAAGGCGGCAGACGCTGGGCCGGTTTGGCCGGCACGGGTTTTTCGGTTTTGGTGCGCGCTGATTTCTTGACGGCTTTCTGGGCAACGCGGCGCTTTGCCGGTCTGGCCCGCTTGGCAGCCTTGGCTTTTTTCTTGCCGCGCTTAAGTGATTTCGCCATGCCCGGACGCTATTGAAACCGTTTGGAAACGGCAAGATTGGACCTCACCGCGAAGCACGCTAGAAGACCTGATGTCCGACATCGCCAAACCGCGCGGGCTGCGCGCCCTCTATGCCTGGATGCTGACCAAAGCGCAGGGCCGCAACGCCTGGATGGCGGTGGCCGCCTTCGCCTTCGCGGAAGCGTCATTTTTCCCTATTCCCGCCGATGTGATGGTTCTGCCGATGATGCTGGCCGACCGCAAACGCGTCTTCCGGCTCGGTCTGTGGGTGGCGTTCTGGTCGGTGACCGGCGGCATGCTGGGCTATGCCATCGGCGCCTTGTTTTGGGAAACGGCGGGCCTGTGGCTGATCCATCTGCTGCATGTGCCGTTGGAGCAGGTGGAGGCGCTGCGCGCCAAATACAGCGCCCATGCCTATCTCATCATGGTGCAGGGCGCGACGCCGATCCCCTACAAGCTGGTGACCATCGCCTCGGGCTTGGCGGGCGTGCCTTTTCCGCTTTTCATGCTGTATTCGGCGATCACCCGCACCTTGCGCTATGCCGTGATCGAGGCGTTGCTGGTGCATTTCTTCGGCGAGAAAGCCAAAGAGCTGCTGGAAAGATATCTGGAAATCGCGCTGATCGGTTTTCTGGTTCTGGTTGTTCTGGGCTTTGTCGCCCTGCGCTATCTCTAACGCTCAGTCCTGTTCCAGTTCACTCGACGTTTTGTAGTCGTCCGGCGCTGGCGCGCCTTCACCCAGCTCAGGCAGCGGCGCAGCCGGGCTGAGGCTTTCGCTGACTGATTTCAGGGTGGCGCCTTTCTTGGCGGCGCGCTTTTGGGCCCGCTCAAACTTGGCGCCGGCGCGTGCCACGGCCAGATCGAGTTCCAGCTGCGAGCAAAGGCCCAACGTCACCGGGTCCACCGCCTTGATGTTGGTGGCGTTCCAGTGCGACCGCTCGCGGATTTTCTGGATCGTGGCCTTGGTGGTGCCGACCAGCTTGATGATGTCGGCATCGGCGAATTCCGGGTGGTTACGGATGATCCAATAAACCGCGTCGGGCTTGTCCTGCCGCTTGGAAACCGGGGTGTAGCGCGGGGCGCGCTTCAACCGCACATTCGGCATCTTGTGCTTGGGCGGCGCCATCTTGAGGCGGATCTTGGGGTTCTTCTCGGCTTCCTCGATCTGCTCGCGGCTGAGTTGGCCCGAAGTCACGGGATCCATGCCCTTGATGCCCTTGGCCACGTCTTCGTCGGCGATGCCCTTCACTTCCAGCGGATGAAGGCCGCAGAAATCCGCGATCTGCTCGAAGGTGAGCGCGCTATTGTCCACCAGCCAGACGGCAGTGGCTTTGGGCATCAGCGGTTTGGTATCGACGGCCATGGCAATAATCCTTTCGTCCCGGGCGGGCCTTTCCGGCCCGTCCCTTCGCTCGATAATGAATGGTCGAGGAAGGCCGGTTTTCTAGCCGGGTTAGGGGGTGAAAGGCAAAGAATTTCTCCCCCGTGCGCGAAGCGCTGGCAGGGGGAGATGTCCGCTAGCGGGCTTGCCCGCGTGGCGGACAGAGGGGGTCAGGGAACCAGCAGAATTTTGCCTGTCGCGCCGGTTTTTTCCATGTATTCATGGGCTTTCTTGGCCTCGGCCAGGGGAAACTGCCGGTCCACCACCGGCCGAATCCGCCCTTCCGCCACCAGCGGCCAGATCCGGTCCTGTAGGGCATCCCGGATGGCGCCTTTTTCGCCAGGCGACCGTGCCCGCAAGGTCGTGGCGGCCAGGGTGAGCCGCTTCATCAGCATGGAACCCAGATCGAGCGAGACTTTGGCGCCGTCCTGATACGCGATGTTGACGATGCGGCCCCAAACGGCCGCCGCCGCCATGTTCCGCTGGACATAAGCACCGCCCACCATGTCCAGGATCACGTCCACGCCTTTGCGGTCGGTAGCCGCTTTCACCACGGCGACGAAATCCTCGTTTCTGTAATTGATGGCGCGGCCCGCCCCCAGCGTCTCGCAAAGCACGCATTTTTCCGCGCTTCCGGCGGTTGCGAAAACCTTATGATCGAGTGCGGCGAACATTTGGATCGCGATCACGCCGATGCCGCTGGTGCCGCCATGAATGAGCAGCGTCTCCCCGGGCTTGAGCCGGCCTGTGTCCATCACATTAGTCCAGGCGGTGAACAGCGCTTCAGGCAACACGGCGGCATTGACCAGATCAAGCGAAGGCGGCAAAGGCAGCACACAAGAGAGATCGGCCACCGCATATTCGGCATAGCCGCCGCCGGGCAGAAGCGCGCAGACCGCATCGCCTTTTTTGTAAGGGCCGGAATTCTGGGCCACATGGCCCGACACTTCCATGCCCAGGGTTTCAGACGCGCCAGGCGGCGGCGGATAAGTGCCGCGGCCTTGGTGCAGATCGGCCCGATTGACGCCCGCGGCGGCGACCTTGATCAGAACCTGATCCGCGCCCGGTACGGGAGCGGGAATATTTCCAAGCTGAAGCCGGTAATCGGGGCCGGGATTTTCCAGGACAATGGCTTGCATAAGAAACTTGCCAGGAATGATGTGCGCGCTCACACTAGCGCTTGAATATCGTAACGCCAATGCGAGCGCTGATGGACAGCGACGATCTTCTGCCGCAGCAGCCCAAGAAATTGCCGCAGATTCAACTGGGCGAGGATATTTCCGCGCTCTCCGCGCATGAGTTGGAAGCGCGCATCGCGCGGCTTGCCGAAGAAATCGAGCGCTGCAAAGCAGCAATCGCGCAGCGCCACGCCACCAAATCCGCGGCCGAGAATTTCTTCAAGCGCTAAAAAGCCTATGTTAATTAGTTAATATGCACATCCGGAAAGACGCGCGTTAAGACAATTCCTGCTGTTTACCAACCATATCGCTTTGACTCTCGATCAAGGCTTGCTAGCGTCCCGGCGACCTGAAATCCGGAACGCACGCATGCGGCACGATGAAGTCGACAATGTGCATATCGGTCTCACCCAAATGTCTTTCAGTGGGTCGGCCCTGTTTCGCCGCACCTTCGATGAAGGCATGGCGCTGGTGGAAGAAACCGCGCGCTATCTCGACGGTCCCGGCCGCGCCGACGCGCGTTCGTTGTCGCGCAAAGGCGCCATCCTCTATGCCGGCGAAAGCATGCGTCTCACCACCCGTATGATGCAGGCGGCGAGTTGGCTGCTGGTGCAGCGCGCGGTCAATGACGGCGACATGGAGGCCGATCAGGCGGCGTCGAGCCGTTATCGCCTGGGCTCGAAGGAAATCTGCCTGGGCGCGCCGTCCGAGCATGGCGTGGATCTGTTGCCGGAAGCGTTGCGCGATCTTCTGGCCCGCAGCGAAACTCTCTATCGCCGCATTCTGCGCCTGGACGAGACTCTGTTCGCCGGGGGCGCGGAGCCTCTGCCGCGCACCTCCGGTGTGCAAGCGCACATCGACCGGCTGGAACAGGCCTTCGCGCGCGATTAAGCGCGGACTCAAACTTCAGAGAGATATGACTTAACGGAGCCGTCGCTAGCGTCGCGCGACGGGCGCGTGAAATCCGATCAGGATTTCACGAAGCCCGCGAACTTCTTGTTGAAGCGCGTCAGCCTGCCGCCACGGTCCATCAGCTGCTGCTGGCCGCCGGTCCAGGCGGGATGGGTGGAGGGGTCGATGTCCAGCGTGATTTTCTGCCCCGCCTGACCATGGGTGGTCCGGGTCTTATAGGTCGTGCCGTCGTTGAGCTGGACATCAACGAAATGATAGCTGGGATGGATGCCCTTTTTCATGGAAACGGCCTTTTTCGGTTCAGAAGCCGGGGCTTATAGGCAAAAGGCCCCCACCTGGCAAGCGGCGCGGCATCCTGCCCTTTGAGCCTGAATTTTCAACCCCTATATAAGTCCGGAACCGTTAAAGATCAGGTGCATGGCCCGAGGAGATCAGGAACTGGGACGCTTGTCGGGACGCCCTGTCTCGCGCTCCCTCTCGCCGCTGAGGCGGGTGCTGCCTTTTCTCCGGCCTTATCGTGGCCGGATCGCCATCGGCATTTTGGCACTGGTCATATCCTCCGCCACCACTTTGGCGTTGCCCCAGATCGCGGGCGGGCTGATCGATGCCAGGGGACTGACGGCCCATGAGGCGCAGTTCCTCAGCGGCTACTACATCGCCTTCCTGATCGCAGGCGCGGTATGGGGCCTCGCCACCGCGACGCGCTTTTATTTCATCACCTGGCTGGGCGAGCGCGTGGTGGCTGATATCCGCAAGGCGGTGTTCGACAATGTGCTGAGCCTCACGCCGCAATTCTTTGAAGTCACCCGCACCGGCGAAGTGCTTTCGCGGCTGACTGCAGACACAACCCTGATTCAAACCGTGGTGGGATCCTCGGCCTCGGTCGCCGCGCGCAATGTGGTCAATCTCACCGGCGGCCTGATCCTGATGTTCGTTACCAGCCCCAAGCTGGCGCTTTTGGTGGTGGGCGCGGTGGTCCTGGTGCTGGTGCCCATGCTGGTGTTCGGCCGCTGGGTAAGAAGCCTGTCGCGCAAGAGCCAGGATTCCATCGCCGAGACCTCGGCGCGCGGCGGCGAGATCTTGAACGCGGTTCCTACCGTGCAGGCTTTCACTCAGGAAAAATATGAGCAGCGCGAATTCGGCGCCACGGTCGAGCGCGCGTTCGCTATCGCCCGCAGCCGCACTTTGGCGCGCTCCATTCTCACCGCGGTTGCGATCTTCACCGCCAGCGCCAGCCTGGCCACCATCGCGCTGGTGGGCTTGCACGACATCGTGACCGGCCAGATCAGCGGCGGCATGCTGGTCAAGTTCATCATCTATGGCTTCCTGGTTGCAGGCGGGGTAGGCGCCCTGTCGGAAACCTGGGGCGATCTGCAACGCGCCGCCGGTGCGTCGGAACGGCTGATGGAATTGCTGCACGAGCAGCCCGCCATCGCGCCGCCGGCTCATCCCAAGGCGTTGCCGGCGCGGCCGAAAGGCAGTGTGAGCTTCGAGCATGTCACCTTCCATTATCCCACCCGTCCAGACGCTGCGGCGCTGCATGATTTTTCGCTGACGATCGCGCCGGGCGAAGCGGTGGCCCTGGTGGGGCCGTCGGGTGCGGGCAAATCGACCGTCTTCCAGTTGATGCTGCGTTTCTACGCGGCGCAAAAAGGCGCCATCCGCTTCGACGGCATCGATATTTCCGAGCTCG
>DATBAP010000028.1:0-4702 GCA_036271455.1 Rhizomicrobium sp. | reverse complement strand
CCAGCATCGCCAAGCCCCCCGCCAAGGCAAGTGCCGCAATTTTCACATTCATGCGCATTGTTTTTGTCCTGTTTGTTGAACTAACAGGCACGGGCGTAGCACATGTACGCGGCGAATAGGCTTCACTTTGTGCAGCCATACCGTCGCAGCAGGTCGGGCGCTCTCCAATGGCGACAATTCGATACGCCCATGACGCTTTGTTCATGACCGCTATAAAGAGCGTTATTTGCGCGCGCTATCGGCTTCCGTTCCCGTCAACGGCAACTCCACCACGAAGCAGCTGCCCTTCCCCGCCATGCTGTTGATCGCAACCGTGCCGCCATGGGCGTGACAGATCGAGCGGACAATGGCGAGGCCAAGCCCCGCGCCCGCTTCACCGCGATCGGTCGAGACGCGATAGAAGCGATCGAAGATGCGGACGTGATGGGCGGGTTCGACGCCGATGCCGGTGTCCCGCACTTTAAGCTGCGCTTTGGCGCCCGCCGCCGCCACGGCCACGTGCACCTCGCCGCCCTCTGGCGTGTATTTGATGGCGTTGTCGATCAGGTTGACCAGCACCTGCTTCAGCCGGTCGCGGTCGCCCGTCACCGTCACGGCGGGATCGCCATCTGGCCCGCTCAGGACGATGTTCTTTTCTTCCGCCAGAAGATTCATCTGCTCCATCGTCTCCTGCGCCAATGGCAAAAGCGCGATCCTGGGATGGGTGTGCCGCCCCCACAGGCTCTCCATCCGCGACAGAGTGATGAGACTGTCCACCATACCGGACAGGCGGTTCATCTCTTCTAACGCATTGCTGATGGCGCGCTCCAGGTCGGGCGACGCTTTCGCCTCACCGATGACAAGTTCCAACTCGCCCCGGATGATGGTGAGCGGGGTGCGCAACTCGTGCGCGGCGTCGGCGGAAAAGCGGCTGACATGGACATAGGCCGCGTCCAGCCGGTCCAGCATGCGGTTGAGCGCCAGGCCCAGCGCTTCCAGCCGAGGGTCGGTGCCGATCAGGGGCAGGCGCTTCTGGGGATCGCTGAAGCTATAGGCCTCGGCGGCTTTGATCATTGCTTCGACCGGGTTCAGCGCGCCCTGCATCAGGATGAAGCCGGCGATAGCGGTAAGAAGCAGGAGCACCGGCAGACCTGTGAAGACCAAAGCCGCGAGTTGGTTCTCCAACCCTTCCATGGACGCAAGAGATTGACCGGCATCGACGGTGATCTCTTCGCCGTTGGCGGCGGGAAAACTGCGGGTGGCAAGAATGAGATTGCCCGAAAGATGGGGCGCACCCGGTGGCTCGAAAGGAATCTTTGTGGCGGAAAAGGACCGATCCGCCGGATCGCCCGAGCTGTAGAGAATCTGCGTGCCGCGGCGGATGCGCAAGAACCGGTCTTGCGCCTCGGTGGCGAAGCGTTGCATCACCGCGGCAAGCCGGGCGGGATCATCGACCGAGCCTTGCGCGATGTCCCATATCACCTGGATGCGGACAGGGATCGGACCTGTCACCGTGTCTCGCGCGTAATGGCGGAAACTCAATACGGTGTAGAGCATGAAGGCTCCGCCTAGCATCGCCAGCAGCAAACAATAGAAGAAGACCAGGCGCGCGGTGACCGAGCGGAACAGCTTCATGGCCCAAACTTCATGGTCTGGCCTGAGAATCGAGCGTATAGCCCAGCCCGCGCACCGTGCGGATCAGCTTGGTGTCGTGGCCCTCGTCGATCTTGCGCCTGAGATGGCCGATATAGACATCCACGATGTTGGTGAGCCCTTCAAAAGACTGGTCCCAGATTTTCTCAACAATCATGCTGCGCGACAAGATGCGGCCGGAATTCAGCAGCAGATATTCCAGCAGCGAATATTCCTTGGCGCTGAGCTCGATGCGCCTGCCGTCGCGTTTCACTTGCCTTGTCAGGCGGTTGATCTCCAGACTGTCGGCGCGGATGATGTTTTCCTGCAGCGCCGGCCCCCGGCGCAGCAGCGCCTGTACCCGGATCGCCAGTTCCGCCATCGCCACCGGCTTGACCACATAATCGTCGGCGCCGGCGCGGAAATTCTCCAGCTTGGCGTCAAGATCGCTTCTGGCCGTGAGCACCAGGGCCGGCATGGTATGGCCTTGCTCGCGGACGCGCTTCAAAAGACTGGTGCCGCTGCCGTCGGGAAGCTGAAGGTCGAGAACGATCAGGTCATAGTGGAAATTCTTCACCGACTCGAAGCCTTCGCCCGCGGTGGTGACGCCGTCAACAGTATAGCCTTCCGCCTTCAGACTGCGCTGCAGGATATCGTTGAGCTTCTTTTCGTCCTCGACAATCAGGATACGCATGGCGTCATGCTCCCTGCTGGTTCGGGGACGCGATGCGCACCCGATCGCCGTTTGAAAGTGAATCGGGCGGATTGTTCACCACCCGGTCGGCCGCGGTCAGGCCCGAGCCGACGATGACCTGCGTGCCCAGATCGGTGGCAATGGTGATCGGCTTCATCACAATGCGATTATCCCGCCCCACGGTGGCGACTTCCAGGCCTTCGGCGCGGAACACCAGGGCCGAAGCCGGCAGGCGCAGCATGGCGCCGGTGCCCGGCAGGCCGAAATTGACCTGGGCATATTCGCCGGGCTTGAGCAGGCCCTGGCCATTGTCCACCTCGAATTCCACCAACAGACTCGACTGGGAATTGATGGCATCGGCGTTCGAGACCAGCCTGGCGGGGAAGGTTCTGCCCGGATATTCCGGCACCGACAGGGTTACGGTCGCGCCGGGCGCGATGTCGGCGGAATAATTCTGCGGCACATTCACATAGAGTCTCAGTTCGTGAACATCCGACACCGTGAACAGCGGGTCGGGCGTGGTGGGTAGGGTGTTGTTGACCAGCGCGCCCACATCGATGGAGCGCTTGGTGACGATGCCGTCGAATGGCGCCACGATCCGGGCAAAATTCTTTTGCGTCAGAAGCTGGTCGAGACTGGCCTGGGACGCTTTCACCGTCGCATTCGCGCTTTCCAGAGCTTCTTCCTTGGTGTCGGTGTCCTGCTTGGCGACCGCGCCCTGCTTGAGCAGGTCTTGCCAGCGTTCGGCGGTGACCAGGGCCAGTTTCTGGGCCGCGGCCAACGCATTCAAATTGGCGCGGGCATTGGCGATCTGCTGGTCCAGGTCGGGCGTATCGATGGTGGCGAGAAGTTGGTCCTTTTTCACATGCGCGCCGATATCCTGGTACCAGGCATGCACATAGCCCGGCACGCGGGAATAGATGTTGGCATCATCGTAGGACTGGAGCGCGCCCGGAAACACCAACGCCTGGTTCTTGCCCGAGGAGGCGGGGGCGATCAACGATACCGTGGGAGTGTCATCCTGCCGGGTCCATGTCGCGACCGCGTTCGCCTGGGACAGGCGGGTATAGGTGCCCACTGCCATGATCACAGCCAGGATGCAGCCTCCGGCGATGGCGGCACGCCTCAGATTGCTCCGCACCTGGGAGGGCCCAGGGGAGGCATGGGGATCACTCTGCGGGGGCATGGGCTTCTCCAGTCAAATGCGCCCGGAACGGCGAACGCCCCCGTACCATTGCGAACATGGCAGGCACGAAGAACAGCGTGGCAAACGTGGCGAAAATCAAACCGCCGATCACGGCGCGGCCCAAAGGCGCATTCTGCTCGCCGCCTTCGCCCAGGCCCAGCGCCATGGGCGCCATGCCGATGATCATCGCCAGCGCGGTCATCAAGACCGGGCGGAAACGCGTGACACCCGCCTCGATCGCCGCGCGCACCACGTCGCCGGTTTCCTCCAGCTTTTCGCGGGCGAAGCTCACCACCAGCACGGAGTTAGCCGTGGCCACGCCCATGCACATGATGGCGCCGGTGAGCGCAGGCACGCTAAGCGTCGTGTGGGTGGTGAAAAGAGTCCAGGCGATGCCTGCCAGCGCCGCCGGTAGCGCCATGATGATCACGAAAGGATCCGACCAGGAATGGAAATTGACCACCATCACGAGATAAATCAGCACTACCGCCTCGGCGAGGCCGAAGAACAGGCCGGAAAAAGCCTGGTTCATGGTCTGCACCTGGCCGCGGATGGTGACGGTGGCGCCCGACGGCAGGTCATGCTCGGTTTGGTTCAGGACGCGCTGGATGGATGAGGCGACCGCGCCCAGATCGCGCCCTTGCGTGGTGGCATAGACGTCGAAGGCGGGCTGGATGGCGTAATGCGACACTACCGCATCGGTGTCCTCACGCTGGATCTCGCTGATCCCGCCCAGCATCTGCGGCGTGGTTTCGGTCGAACTGGTGATGGGCAAGTTCTTGAGGTCTTCCAGCGTGTCGAGCTGGTATTGCGGCGTCTGGATCACTACCGGATAGGACACGCCATTCTTGGGGTTGAGCCAGAAGGTCGGCGCCACCTGGAAGCTCGAGGCAAGATTGACCACTAGCGAATTGGTGACGTCGCGTTCGTTGATGCCCACCTGGCCGGCGCGGGTGCGGTCCACATCGACGCCGAATTCGGGATAATGCGAGGATTGTTCGAGCCGCACGTCCACCGCGCCCGAAATCGGAGTGATGCGTTTCATCAATTCGGTGGCGTAAGCTTCATCCTTGACCTTATCCGGTCCGTTGACCATGACATCAATGGGCGCCGGCGAACCGAAATTCAAAATCTGACTGACGATATCGGCTGGAAGGAATGAAAATGTCGAGCCGGGGAAGCTGTGCGGCAGCATAGTCCTGAGGCTCTTC
>DATBAP010000027.1:0-22207 GCA_036271455.1 Rhizomicrobium sp. | reverse complement strand
GGATGGCGGGCTTTATATGCCCGCGGCCTGGCCGCATTTTTCCGCACAGCAGATCGCGGGGTTCAAGGGCAAGCGCTACCAGGAGGTCGCGTTCCAAATCCTTTCGCGTTTTGCCGGCGACAGCTTTACCGCGGCCGAATTGAAGGAAGATATCGAAGCAGCCTATGCCGGCTTCACCGCGCCGGAGATCGCGCCCTTGGTGCCCATGAGTGGCAACCGCTATCTGCTGGAGTTGTTTCACGGCCCCACCTTCGCCTTCAAGGACATCGCGCTTCAGATATTGGGGCGGCTGTTCGCCCGCGCACTCCAGCGCCGGGGCGGCCGCGCCACCGTGGTGGCGGCGACCTCGGGCGACACCGGATCGGCGGCGATCGCTGCTTTGGGTGGCCTGCCCAATATTGATGTCTTTGTGCTCCATCCAAAGGATCGCGTGAGCGAGATCCAGCGCCGCCAGATGACCACCAGCGGTCACGCCAATGTCCACAATATCGCGCTGGAAGGCAGTTTTGACGACGCCCAGGGCATCGTCAAAGGCCTGTTTGCGGAAAAGGAATTCGCCCGCGAGATCGGGCTCACCGCCGTCAATTCCATCAATTTCGTGCGCATTGCCGCGCAAAGCGTTTATTATTTCACCGCCGCGTCGCAGCTCGCGCAGCCCGCCATCTTCGTGGTGCCCACCGGCAATTTCGGCGACATTTTTGCGGGCGAAGCGGCGGAGCGCATGGGCCTTGCGGCGAAGAAGCTGGTGATCGCCACCAATGCCAACGACATCATGGCGCGTACCTTGAACGATGGCGTCTATGAAGCCGGCGCGGCGCATCACACGCTGAGCCCATCGATGGACATCCAGGTCGCTTCCAATTTCGAGCGGGCGCTGTTCGAAGCGTCAGGACGCGACAGCGATTGGACTCGCTGTGCAATGGACGATTTCGCTCGCGACCGGCGGCTGGAATTACCGCCCGCGATCCTGGTCTCGCTGCGCGCGCGTTATGCCGCGAAATCCAGCGACGATGAAGAGACGCTCGCCACCATCAACGCCGTCGCCGGCGTGCAGAACCGGATCATCGATCCCCACACGGCGGTCGCTTTCTCGGCTTCGCGCAAGCTGGGTTTCCCGGAGGAGCCGGTGGTGGTGCTCTCGACCGCCCATCCCGCCAAATTCGCCGATGCTGTGACCCAGGCCACCGGCACGCCGCCGGTTCTGCCGGAGCAGCTGGAACGGCTTCTGGCACTGCCCGAGACGCTCGAAATCCTGCCCAACAAGCTCTCTTTGATTCGCCAGTTCATCTCTTCTAGACTGGCGGCATGAACATAGAAATATCAAGACTTTCCAATGGCTTGACCATCATCTCGGACCCGATGGCCAATCTGGAAAGCGCTGCTTTGGGTGTCTGGGTCGGGACCGGCAGCCGGGATGAATTGCCCGGTGAAATGGGCATTTCCCACATGCTGGAGCATATGGCGTTCAAGGGTACCGCCAGCCGTAGCGCGCGCCAGATCGCCGAGGAGATCGAAGCAGCCGGCGGTTACGTCAACGCCTATACCAGCCGCGAGCAGACCGCTTTCCATGCCCGCGTCCTCAAGAATGATGTGCCGTTGGCGCTGGATATCGTCGCCGACATCCTGGTCCATTCCACCTATGAGGCCGGTGAGCTGGAGCGCGAGCGTCAGGTGGTGCTGCAGGAATTGGGACAAGCGCGCGACACGCCCGACGATATCATCTTCGACCATCTGCAGAATGTGATCTATCAGAACCAGCCTTTGGGCTGGTCCATCCTGGGTGACGAAAAGACGGTGACGTCTTTCACGCCTGTGGCGCTCCGCGATTACAGCGCACGGCGTTATCGCGCCGGCGGCATGACCCTGGTCTGTTCCGGCGCGGTCTCACATGGCGAGATCGTTCGCATCGCCGAAGCGAAATTCGCCGGCCTCAGGGCAGGATCGGCGCCGGTAAGTCCCACGGCGCATTACGTGGGCGGCGAGATCCGCGTCGAGGAAGACCTCGAGCAGGCCCACATCGCCTATGCCTTCCCGGGCATCGCCGCCAATGACGAGGATTTCTATGTCGCCCAGCTTCATGCCGTGGTCCTGGGCGGCGGCATGTCCTCGCGCCTGTTCCAGGAAGTGCGCGAGAAGCGGGGCCTCTGTTATTCCATCTATGCCTTCACCAACAATTTCCAGGATGGCGGCTTCACCGGCATCTATGTGGGCACCGGCGAAGCGGAAGCTGCCGAAGTGTCGGCGGTGATTGCAGGCGAGATGGAAGGGCTTTGCCGTATGGTGACGGATGCGGAATTGGCCCGCGCCAAGGCGCAATTGAAATCGGGCCTGCTGATGGGGCTGGAGCGGCCTGGGAGCCGCGCCGAACAGATCGCGGGGCAGATCTTCACCTTCGGCCGGGTGCAAAGCGTCGCCGAGATCGTGGCGCAGATCGACCGCGTGGACGCCAGCGAATTGAAACGCTATGCGGCGCGGGTGATGGCCAGCCCGTCGATCGCCGCGATCGGGCCGGTCAAGAAGCTCGAACGCCACGACGTCTTTGCCGCCCGGTTCACGCGGGCCCCGGAAGCAGCGGAATAATGAAACGCCCCGGCCCCGGCAAGATGAGTGCGATGATGCACTCGCGGCCGATGGCGTTCATGCGCGGGCTGACCTTTCCCGGCGGGCAGCAGCCCGTCATCCACGGACGGGAGGTCTATCTCCGTTATCCGCGCATCGGCGATTACGCCAATTGGGCCAGGTTGCGCGGCCAAAGCCGCCAGTTCCTTTCCAAGTGGGAACCGGTCTGGGCCGATGACGAATTGACCAAGGGCGCGTTCCGCCGCCGCATCAAGCGCTATCACAAGGAAACGCGGCTGGATTCGGCTTATGTGTTTTTCGTCTTCCGCATGAGCGACGACGCCCTGATCGGCGGCTGCACGCTTTCCAATGTGCGCCGCGGTGTTACGCAATGCTGCGCGCTGGGCTACTGGATCGGCGCTCTCTATGCACGCCATGGCTACATGACGGACGCGTTGGGATCCCTGATTCCTTTCGTGTTCGGCACGCTGGGGCTGCACCGCATCGAGGCGGCCTGCCTGCCTGAAAATGAAGCGTCGCGCAGCCTCCTGACGAAGGCGGGTTTCCGGGAAGAGGGGGTAGCGAAAAGATACCTCTTGATCAACGGCGAATGGAGTGACCATGTCCTGTTCGCGCTGTTGGAAGATGAAGCTTCCAAGAAAAACGGCGCGCGGCTAGGCTAGCCACCCAGCCTGCCTCGAAGTCCAAGGAATTCATGCGGAAGCCATTTTTTCTCGCGCTGATCGGTCTCTTTCTGGTGGGCCTCTGCGCGGCCCGGGCGGCCGCTCCGCCGCCTGGCGCGGTGGATTTCGGATCGAATGACAATGTCATCAATCTCAAGCCGGAGCTGACGCCTTATCGTTCGCCGGGCGGGCCCGAGGCCGATGGCTCGGTCTGGTATATGGTGGCGGTGACCAACAATTCCGTGCGGCCCGCCATTCGCGTTCTGCTGGCGGCCCAGCCGCCCCGCATGGCGTTGCGCTTCTTTCCCCATCGCACACGGCCCGCGGTCCTGGCAGTGGCAAGTTCAGATTCGGGCGTGGTGGTCGAGCCTGCCAAAGCCTATGGCGGACGCGCCTGGCGCGTGATCATTCCGCCCATTACCCAGGTGGGCCTGGCGCTTCGCGTCGGCAATGCCGCGACACCACCTTCGCTGCAGGCATGGACCGAGCCGGCGCTCGCCTCTCACAATCGCCAGCTTGCCGTCTTCATCACCGCGGTGGGATCGCTGATCGCGGCGGCGGCATTGATCACCGCGGGGCTTGCCATCCTGATCGGTCATTCCGCGCCGCGCTGGGTGGCGCTTACTCTCTTCATGCTGTTATGGAGCTGGCTGGCAGGCACCGGGATGTTCGACGCCAGCCTGGCCACGTCGATCGGCGGCCCTTACGGACTGACCGCGTTTCTCACCGCACTGGCGCTGGCGGCGGGCGCCAAGCTGGCAGATTCGATCGTTCCGCTGCGCGAAGTCTTGCCGCGCTATCGCCGGCATTTTCGCATCGCGCTTTATATCCTCTGCGGCTTGGGCGCCTTGGCCTATCTGGGCGTGCCCGGTGCCGCGTTCCTTACCGATCTCGTGATCGTGCCGGGCAGCGCCGCGATCGCGCTCTATTTAATTGTCTGCGGCCGGCGCGGTATGCGCGCGGCGCAAGTGATCGCGCCCAGCGCCGCCGCCTTCGCGCTAGTGGCGCTGGCCGCGGCGGTGACCAGCCTGGGCGCTTTGGGCGAGACCTTGACCGCGCCTGCCACCACCGGCGGTTTTGCCGCCGCCGGCGCGATCCTTTTGGCGCTGGCGGTGATCGCCAGTGAAGAGATCGCGGTCCTGCCGTTCCTGCACGGCTCCAACGCCGCGCGGCTTCTGGAGGCGCATGTCACGCCGGAAAACGCGCTCGATCCTTCCGCGCCTTTCGCCAATCTCGCTTTGGCCGCGATCGGGGCCGCGCACCAAGGCGTATTCGATCTGGATTTCCGCGCCCAGCTTCTCACTTTGTCCGCCGATGCGGCACTGATGCTGGGATTGCCCGCGCAGAACGTGACCCTGTCGCATTCCGACTGGCTGGCGCGGCTTCATCCCGACGACCGGGAGATCTATCGCGATGCCCTGATCCTGTTTCGTGACCCGGCTGGCCAGGCCTTTCGCCTGGAATTCCGCGCCCGGGGCGCCAAGGGCCAATGGCGCTGGCTCGAATTGCGCGCCAGCATCGTCACCGAGCAGGATGTGCCGTCCGACTGCCTGGGCCTTTTGAGCGACATCACCGACCGCAAGGAACAACAATCGGCGTTGCGCGATCCCTTGATCGGGCTCGGTACACGCGCCGCCTTGATGGAGGCGATGACCATGTTGGGCGATTCCCTGGGTGCGGGGAATCTGGCGCTGGTGGATTTGGACCGCTTCAAGGCCGTGCATGCCAGCCTGGGCGATGCAGGCGGCGACATGATCCTGCTGCACACCGCGCGCCGCCTGAAAGAGCGCTATGGAAGCGAAGCGCAGCTCTTTCGCATTGGCGGCGACGGTTTCGCGCTTTTGTTCACGCAAGGCGCGGCGTCGCCGCAAGCCCTGGGCAACGCGCTGGTGGCGCTTTTGAATCCACCGCATCCCTACGATGGCCGCAGCATTTTCGCGCCGGCCAGCGTGGGCGTGGCGGGCGGCGAGAGCGATCCCGACAAGCTTCTGCGCCAAGCCGGCATGGCGCTGGCCGCCGCCAAGACGCGGGGCGGAGCATGCGCGATGGTCTACGCGGTGGGCCTGGAAGCGGGCGCGCGCGCCGACAGCGTGGCGTTGGAAGCCGATCTCAGGCAAGCGTTGAGCGACGGTCATATCGAGATTTTCTATCAGCCGATCATGCGGCTGGCGGGGCGTTCGGTGGCGGGGTTCGAGGCGCTGCTGCGCTGGCGTCATCCGTCCAAGGGCCTGATCGCACCGTCCGAATTCATCGCCCATTCCGAGGAAAGCGGATTGATCGTCGAGTTGGGCCGCTTCGCGCTGGAGCGGGCGGCGCTGGATCTGTCCCATTGGCAGCGCTACTTCCCGGTCGCTCCCCCCTTGTTCGTCAGCGTCAATCTTTCCAAACGGCAATTGCGTGATCCCGGCTTCGAGGAAGTCCTCGCGGCGACCATGAAAGCCAACGCCATTCCGTCCGGAACATTGATCCTGGAAGTGACGGAAAGCGCGGCGGCGGCCGACGCCAAATTCGCCAGCCATTTGAACCGCCTCAGGGCATTGGGGGCTGGGTTGGCGATCGACGATTTTGGCAGCGGTGTCTCTAACCTCAGCCAGTTCCGCGCCTGGCCATTCGACACGGTAAAGATCGACCAGAGCCTGATGGCGCGCCATGCCGAGCACGAAACCGCCGCCGACGCCGGACAGGTGCTGCGCTCGATCATCACGCTGGCGCATGATCTGAAGCGCAAAGTGGTGGTGGAAGGTGTCGAAAGCGGCGAGGACGCGGCTTGGCTGGCGCAGCAGGGCTGCGAATTCGGCCAGGGCTTTTATTTTTCACCGCCTCTTTCCACCGCCGAAGCGTTATCATTCATAGCCCGTCATCATGACGTCACGGCCACCATGCCTTCCTGAATTTCAACATCGAACGGAGATTTCGACATGATCAAAGTGGGCGACAAAATCCCTTCCGCCACCCTGATGCAGATGAAGGACGGCGGCCCCAAACCGGTGACCACCGATCAATTGTTTGCTGGCAAGAAAGTCGCGCTGTTCGCCTTGCCCGGCGCCTTCACGCCCACTTGCTCGGCCAAGCATCTGCCCGGCTTCATTCAGCATTCCGATGCCCTCAAGGCGAAGGGAATCGACGCCATCGCCTGCGTCTCGGTCAATGACGCGTTCGTGATGGGCGCCTGGGGCGAGCAGCAAAAAGCCGGTGACAAAGTGATGATGCTGGCTGATGGCAATGGCGATTTCACCCGCGCCTTGGGGCTGGAGCTGGATGCCACCAAATTCGGCATGGGCAAGCGCAGTCAGCGTTTTTCGATGGTGGTGGACAATGGCGTGGTGACGCAACTGAACGTCGAAGCGCCGGGCGCCTTCGAGGTATCGAGCGCCGACCACATGATGGCGTTGTTGTAGGCGGGGTCCTTTTGACCGCAAACTAAGGCTGGCGCGGGATCGCTTCTCGCGCCAGCGCGTCCGCCCGCTCATTCTCCGGATGGCCGGAATGGCCCGCCACCCAGCGCCACGCGATCTGATGGCGTGCCATCTCCTGATCCAGCAGGCGCCAGAGATCCTCGTTCTTGACCGGCTTCTTGTCGGCGGTCTTCCAGCCCTTGGTTTTCCAGCCCTTAAGCCATTTCGCGGCGCCGTCCATCACATAGCGGGAATCGGTGTGGATGGTGACGTCTGACGGGCGCTTGAGCTTCCTCAGGCCTTCGATCACCGCCATCAATTCCATGCGGTTGTTGGTGGTCGCGGCTTCGCCGCCGGAAAATTCCTTTTCGTGGTGACCACTTCTCAAGATCGCGGCCCAGCCGCCCGGTCCTGGATTTCCCGAACAGGCGCCATCGGTGAAGATTTCAACTCCGGTCACAAGCCGTACTCGCTGGCCTGCTTCACTTTCAGGTGGAAGCGCAGGCGCTTGGCGTAGTCCCGCGGGTCCTTGGGCCGCACCAGGGCGTTGGGATCGGGATTGAGCCAGTCATAGAGCCGCGTCAAAAGAAACCGTAGCGCCGCGCCGCGCATCAGAAGCGGCAGGGCGGTTTGTTCCTCGGGGGTGAGAGGGCGCCCCGACTGATACGCCGCGATCAATGCTTTGCTTTTGGTGATGTTGTAGGCGCCGTCAGGCTCGAAGCACCAGCTGTTCAAGGTCACGGCCAGGTCATAGGCGTACATGTCGTCGCAGGCGAAATAGAAATCGATCAGGCCGGAGACATGTTCCTGCATGAAAAGGACATTGTCGGGGAAGAGATCGGCATGGATCACGCCCCCGGGCAGATCGCGGGGCCAATGCTGCGCGAGGTCGGCTAGCGACTGACTGATCAGGCCGCCCAGATCGCGTTCCACCGCGTCCGCTCGGGCATGGGTGGCGTTCGCCAATTCGCGCCAACCGTTCGGTCCGAGCGCATTGGGCCGCCTGAGCGCGAAGTCACTGCCGGCGCGGTGCAGCTCCGCCAGCGCACGGCCGGCCGCCGCGCAATGCGCGGCTTCGGGCTTGCGAAGCGAAACGCCGTTCAAGAAGGTGAGGATGGCGCCCGAACGGCCCTTGAGCGTGAAGGATTGGGCGCCGTCGCGCGCACGCACGGGCAGGGGACAGGAAATGCCCCGTTCCGCGAGATGCTCCATCAGGCCCAGGAAGAAAGGGAGATCGTCGGTCCTGACACGCTTTTCATAAAGCGTGACAATGAAGGCGCCCCGATCGGTCTGAAGGTAGAAATTGGAATTCTCCACCCCTTCGGCAATGCCCTTGAAGGCCAGCGGCATGCCGATCTCGTAACCGGCGAGCAGGCCCTGCAGCTCCTCGAACCCGATATCGGTATAGACCGCCATATCCTTTGACCCCATGCCGCTGACGCGGCTGCTTCCCTTAGGCGATGTGTGTGGGTACAGTCCGCCGCCCCGAAGCAAACTAGGCCGAGAAGTCGGCTGGAGCCCCGAAAAAGTCAAGTCTCACCCGGACCTTACGCCTGATGACCGTTTCCCGCTTTCCCGTCTTTCTACTAGCCCTGCTGGCCCTCGCGGGCTGCAATACCAACAAAGTCAACAACTGCCCCGTGGCGGTGATTCTGGCCGATGCCAGCCAGGTGACGGTCTTCCGTCCCGGCGCGCCGCAGGATCTGGCGGGCGAGGCTTATCGCGTCGCCCTGGTGGGAATCTCCACCAGTTGCAGCATCAACAAGAAAACCGGCGAGACGATTTCGTCCTACCGGGTGAATTTCCGCGCCACCCGCGCGCCGTCGGCCGACGCCGCCCATTACACCGTGCCCTATTTCGTGGCGGTGACCCAAGCCGACAGCCTGATCGAAAAGCGCATCCTGCAGATCAGCTTCGATTTCGCGGCCGGCGACTCGATCGCCACCTTCAGCGAATCGCCGGACGATTTCGACATCCATGTCGAAAATGGCCACCAGACGTTCGAATATCAGCTGATGGCGGGCTTCCAGATGACGCCGGCGCAAGTTGACTACAACAAGACGATGGGCCGCTACACGCCATGACGTCCCTAGCCGCGGATCTGTCGCGCGCGGTGGAGGATGCCTTCGCCGCCGAAGGATTGGACCGGCGCTTCGGCCAGGTCCAGGTCTCCGACCGGCCCGATCTGGCGCAGTTCCAATGCAATGGCGCGCTGGCCGCGGCGAAAGAAGCCAAGGCCAATCCTCGCGTCATCGCCGAGAAAATCGCCGCGCGGCTGAAAAGCGATCCGCAATTCGCCAAGGTCGGGATCGCCGGACCCGGCTTCATCAATCTTGATCTCACCGATACGGCGCTCAATGCCCGCATCGCCGCGCCCGATGCTTCATCCAAGCCCAACGGCAAGACCCTGTTGCTCGATTTCGGTGGCATCAATGTCGCCAAGCCCATGCATGTGGGACATCTTCGTTCGTCCGTGATCGGCGACTGCCTGCAACGCCTGTTCCGCGCCAATGGTTGGCATGTGGTGAGCGACATTCATCTGGGCGATTGGGGCCTGCAGATGGGGCAGCTGATCTCGGAAATCGGCATCCGGGGCATCGCGCCGATCTATTTCGACGCCGCGTTCAAAGGTCCGTACCCGGAGCAATCGCCGGTGACGATGGAGGATCTGGAAGAGATTTATCCGGCCGCCTCGGCCGCCTGCAAAGCCGATCCAGCGCGGCTGGACGCGGCACGCCGCGCCACGGTGGAATTGCAGGATGGCCGCCCCGGCTATCGTGCGCTATGGCGGCATTTCGTGACGGTGTCGGAAGCGGGCGCCAAGCGCGAATTCGAAGCCCTGGATGTGCATTTCGACCTGTGGAAAGGCGAGGCCAGCGTCCATGACCGGATCGCGCCGATGATCGCCGATTTCAAGGTGCGCGGGCTGGCGAAGATGGACGAAGGCGCGCTGGTGATCGAGGTGGCGCAGGACGGCGACAAGAAACCGATGCCCCCGCTGCTGCTGGTCAAGTCCGATGGCGGATTGCTCTATGGCACCACCGACATGGCGACCATCATCGAGCGAGTGGAAGAACAGAATCCCGATCTGGTTCTCTATGTGGTGGACCACCGCCAGCATGGCCATTTCGAGCAAGTCTTCCGCGCCGCCGCCAAGACCGGGATCGCCGGCAAGGCGCATCTCGAGCATGTCGGCTATGGTACTATGAATGGCGCCGACGGCAAGCCATTCAAGACCCGCGCGGGCGGGGTGATGAAGCTTTACGACCTGATCGCCATGGCTGAAGTGGAAGCCAAGTCGCGGCTGGCGGAGCAGGGGCTGGGCAACGATTATTCGCCGGAGGAACGCGAAACCATCGCTAAACAGATCGCCATCGCCACCATCAAATTCGCCGATCTCTCCAATCACCGCACCACGGATTACATCTTCGACCTGGAACGTTTCTCCAAATTCGAAGGCAAGACCGGGCCTTACCTTCAGTACGCGGCAGTGCGCATCAAATCCATCCTGCGCAAGGCGCGCGAGGAAGGGCACGAGGCGGCCATCCCCGCCATCTATTCGCCCGAGGAACGCGACCTGGTATTGCAGCTTCTCTCGCTGGGCGACGTCCTGCAGGCGGCGGAAGAGAAACGCGCGCCCAATATCCTCTGCGACTATGCCTTCACCCTGGCGCAGAATTTCAGCCGCTTTTATGCCGCCCACCACATCCTCTCCGAAACTGACGCCAGGCTGCGCGGTCAAAGGCTGGGCCTTTGCGCCCGGGTGCTGGAGGTGATGACCCGCACCCTGGGCCTTCTGGGCATCGCCGTTCCTGAAAGAATGTGAATAAGTCCCGGGGCTTGAGGCTTCGGTTTGACTTGGGATGACCCCCACCTATGATGCCCGCAACAAGGGCGTCCGCCGGGAGGCGCCATGCCCTTGGCGAGACACATGACCCCACGCGGGAGAGACCTCACATCG
This sequence comes from Rhizomicrobium sp., assembly GCA_036271455.1. Lineage (GTDB taxonomy): Bacteria > Pseudomonadota > Alphaproteobacteria > Micropepsales > Micropepsaceae > Rhizomicrobium. Next base: position 11,609 of record DATBAP010000027.1, on the reverse strand, counting down.
AGGCGCCGAAGGAGCAACCGCCCCGGAAACTCTCAGGCAAAAGGACCGCGCGGGGGATGAACTTCTGGAAAGCGGCGTACCAACGCCCACCGAAGGGGTAATTCCGGCCTTTCATTTTTGAAGGCGTCCGGGGGAAATCTCTCAGGTCCCATGACAGAGGGGTGCTTGCTGCCGCGCCTGCGCGGGGGCAGGACTTTTTCTTTCAGGACCGGATGAGCGAGACCAACGAAACACTGAAGCAGACACCGCTTTACGCCCTCCATCTGGAGCTGGGCGGAAAACTGGTGCCGTTCGCGGGCTATGCCATGCCGGTGCAGTACCCGACGGGCATTCTCAAGGAACATCTTCACACCCGCGAGAAGGCCGGCCTGTTCGATGTCTCACATATGGGCCAAGCCTTCCTGAGCGGGACCGACCCGGCGCGCGCGTTGGAAAGTCTCACTCCCGCCGATCTCACGGGCCTGCCGGAAGGCATGCAGCGCTATGGCCTGCTTTTGAATGACACGGGCGGAATCAAGGACGATTTCATGACCACGCGGCTCAAAGGCGAGCCCGCGCTCTATCTGGTGGTCAATGCCGCGACCAAGGACGGCGACTTCGCCTATATGGGTGAAAAGCTGAAGGGTGCGGCAGATTTGAAGACGCAGCCGCAGCGCGCGCTGCTGGCGTTGCAAGGCCCGATGGCGGCGGATGTGCTGGAGCGTGTGAGCCCTGGCATTTCGTCTCTCACTTTCATGCAGGCGGTGCGTGCAAATGTGGCCGGGGCGCACGCGATCGTCAGCCGCACCGGCTATACCGGCGAGGACGGCTTCGAGATTTCGCTGGACGGCAAGGATGCCGAACGGGTGGCCCGCACGCTCTTGGGTGATGATCGCGTGCTGCCCATCGGGCTTGGCGCACGCGACAGTCTCAGGCTGGAGGCCGGCCTCTGCCTGTACGGCCATGACATGGACGAGAACACCGATCCGGTGGAAGCCAATCTCACCTGGTCCATGGGCAAGCGCCGCAAGGAAGCGCGGGATTTTCCCGGCTCCGGCCGCATCATAGAACATCTCTTGAACGGTGCGGGCAAAAAGCGCGTCGGGATCCGGCCCGAGGGACGCGCGCCGGCGCGCGAAGGCACCGAGATCGCGGACAAATCCGGCCGGGTGGTGGGACATGTCACCTCCGGCGGCTTCGGCCCCAGCCTCAACGCGCCCGTGGCGATGGGCTATGTGGAAAATCAATTCAGCGCGCCCGGCACCAGGCTCGATCTTCTGGTGCGGGGCAAGGCAATGCCTGCGGAAGTGGTGGCGATGCCGTTCGTGCCGAACCGCTACAAACGGGCCAGCAAATAGAAGGAATTGGGTAATGAGCGAGACACGTTTTACCGATCAGCATGAATGGGTGCGGCTGGACGGCGATGAAGCCACGATCGGCATCACCCGCCACGCCGCCGAGCAGTTGGGCGATGTGGTGTTCGTGGAATTGCCCCAGGCCGGCCGCAAAGTTGGCGCGGGCGCCGAAGCCGCCGTGGTGGAAAGCGTCAAAGCAGCCAGTGAAGTCTATGCCCCGGTGGGCGGCGAAGTGACGGAAGCCAACGCAGCGCTGGAAGCCGAACCCGCCAAAGTGAATGAAGACCCCGAAGGCGCGGGCTGGTTCTTCAAGCTCAAGGTCGGTGACAGAGGCGAATTCGCCAAGCTGATGGACGAAGCCGCCTACAGGGAATTTGTGAAAGGCCTCTGACCCATGCGTTATCTGCCGCTCACTCCCAATGACCGCCGGGCCATGCTGGCCAGGATCGGCGCGCCCGACATCGATGCCTTGTTCCGGGACGTGCCCAGGGAAGCGGTGGTGCCGCTGTCGGTTTTCGATCTCTCCGACACCAAGGGCGAGATGGAGGTCGAACGCATTCTTGCCAAGCTGGCGTCCCGTAATATGGCGGCAGGCGCGGGACCGTTCTTCTGCGGCGCCGGGGCCTACAAGCATCATGTGCCCAGCGCCGTGGATCATCTGATCCAGCGTTCGGAATTTCTCACTTCCTATACGCCCTATCAGCCGGAAATCTCGCAAGGCACTTTGCAGGTCCTGTTCGAATTCCAGACCCAGGTGGCGCTTCTGACCGGCATGGAAGTGGCCAATGCCTCGCTCTATGACGGTTCGACTGGCACCGCGGAGGCCGTGCTGATGGCGCAGCGCCTTACCCGGCGCAGCAAGGCGATTCTGTCGGGCGGGCTTCATCCGCATTATGCCGAGACGGTGGAGACGGTGGCCGGCTTGTCCGGACAGGTGCACCGCAGTCCCGTTACGCCCGGCAAAGCGGAAGATATCGCCGCCCTGATCGATGCGGACACCGCTTGCGTGGTGGTGCAAAGCCCCGACGTCTTCGGCCTGATCCGCGATCTCAAGCCCATCGCCGAAGCGGCCCATGCCAAGGGCGCGCTCCTGATCGCGGTGGTAACGGAAGTGGTGTCGTTGGGCCTTCTGGAGTCGCCTGGCGCGCAAGGCGCCGACATCGTCGCCTGTGAAGGTCAGTCCATCGGCAATGGGCTCAATTTCGGCGGCCCCTATGTCGGCCTGTTCGCGGCCCGGGAAAAATTCCTGCGCCAGATGCCGGGCCGCTTGTGCGGCGAGACGGTGGACGCCGCCGGCAAGCGCGGTTTCGTCCTCACCCTTTCCACCCGCGAGCAGCATATCCGCCGTGAAAAGGCCACCAGCAATATCTGCACCAATTCAGGTCTTTGCGCGTTGGCGTTCAGCATCCATCTCTCGCTGTTGGGCGAGGAAGGGTTGACGCGGCTGGCGCGGATCAATCACGCCAAGGCGGCGGCCCTGGCGGATCGCCTTTCCAAGCTCAAAGGCGTGGAGCTGGTGACACCGTCTTTCTTCAACGAATTCACCTTGAAACTGTCCAAGCCAGCGGCGGGCGTGGTGGATGCGCTGGCGGCAAAGCATGTGCTGGGCGGCGTGCCCGCCTCGCGGCTGATGCCGCATGAGGCCAGCGCGCGCGATCTTCTGATCGTGGCGGCCACCGAGACCAGCACGGATGAAGATTTTGTCGCCTTCGAGCTGGCGCTCAAAGAGGTGCTGGCATGAGCATGAACAATCAAGGCCGCCCCTCGCAGGCCACCGTGACCCAGGACAATGAGCTTCCCACCATTTCCGGAGACCGGGGCCTGGATCTGGAAGCGCGGCTGATCTTCGAACTCGGGCGTGACGGCGTCACTGGCGTAGACTTTCCCGACGTCAGCGTAGATGACAACCGCCTCCACGGCCTTCGCCGCAAGGCCGCTATCGGTCTGCCCGGCCTCAGCGAGCCGGAAGTGATCCGCCATTATGTGCGGCTGTCGCGGCAGAATTACGCGATCGATGCCGGGCTCTATCCGCTTGGTTCCTGCACCATGAAGCACAATCCGCGCCTGAATGAGAAAATGGCGCGGCTGCCCGGCTTTGGCGATCTCCATCCGCTGGCGCCTTTGGTTGCTGCGCAAGGCGCATTGGCGCTGATCCAGGAATTGATGCGCTGGCTCACCACGCTGACCGGCATGCCGGCCGTGGCGATGTCGCCCAAAGCGGGCGCCCATGGTGAATTGTGCGGTCTGCTGGCGATCCGCGCTGCCGTCCAGGCCCGGGGCGAACATAGGAACCGCATCCTGGTGCCGGAATCGGCGCATGGCACAAATCCCGCCACCGCTGCCTTTGCCGGCTTTGTGGTGGACGAAGTGCCGGCCAAGCCGGACGGACGGGTCGATGCCGCCGCGCTCAAGGCCAAGCTGGGGCCGGATGTGGCCGCGATCATGCTTACCAATCCCAACACTTGCGGGTTATTCGAAGGCGAGATCATCAGCATCGCCAAGGCGGTGCATGAGGCGGGCGCCTATTTCTATTGCGATGGCGCCAATTTCAACGCCATCGCCGGCCGCGTGCGTCCAGGCGATCTGGGCATCGACGCCATGCACATCAACCTGCACAAGACCTTTTCCACGCCCCATGGCGGCGGCGGCCCGGGCGCTGGGCCGGTGGTGCTGTCGGAACGCCTCAAGGCCTATGCGCCGCTGCCGCTGCTGGTGGCCGACGGCGAAGGATTCAAATTGATCGAAGACCGTGCTGAGTTGCCGGCGGGCGCCAAGCCGTTCGGCCGCATGTGCGCTTTCCACGGCCAGATGGGGATGTTCGTGCGGGCCCTGAGCTACATGCTCTCCCATGGTCGCGATGGCGTGCGCCAGGCCAGCGAAGATGCGGTGCTATCGGCCAACTACATCCTGGCCTCGCTGAAAGATATCATGAGCGCGCCCTTCGGCGACGGTCCCTGCATGCATGAGGCGCTGTTCGACGACACCTTCTTGGAAGGAACCGAGGTTACTACCTTGGATTTCGCCAAGGCGATGATCGACGAGGGCTATCACCCCATGACCATGTATTTTCCGCTGGTTGTGCATGGCGCCATGCTGATCGAGCCCACGGAATCGGAATCCAAGGAATCGCTCGACCGCTTCGTCGCGGTCTTGAGAGGGCTGGCGGAAGACGCCAAGGCCGGACGGAAAGAGCGGTTCGAGGGCGCGCCTCATTATGCGCCGCGCCGGCGGCTGGACGAGACAGCGGCGGCCCGCAAGCCCGTTCTGCGCTGGAAACCGCCGGCACTGCCGGAGGCTGCCGAATAGGCGTTAGGATTTCGGTAACCATCTTTTAGGGCAAAATTAGCGGTTGTCCGCCAGGATTGCGGCATGGCCCTCGCGCTCGATATCGCCCGCATTCCCGCCCCATCGCCGATGGTGGTGGGCCAGGTCTCGCCCAGCGATGGCGTGGTGAGCCTGGGCCCGATCCAGCAGCGCGATCTGGATAGCCTGTTCGTCTGGCTGAATGACGCACGCGCCGCGACCCTCGATCTGCCTTACCGGCCGCTCGATTGCCTCGCCTTCCGCGACTGGCTGGACCGGCTGCCGCGCGAGACGTCCCAAATTTTATTCGCCATTCGCGAAGCGGGCCGGCCCGAAATGATCGGCTTTGTGCTGTTCAAGAATTTCCAGTCCGTCTATCAGACCGCCGAGCTTGGTGTGCGCATCGGTATTGAAGGCGACCGTGGCAAAGGGTTTGGCACCCGTGCTGTGCGCCTGGCATTGGATTATGCGTGGGGCGTGCTCAATCTTCACCGCGTCAGCTTGAATGTGCTGGCGCATAATGAGCGCGCCATCGTCTCGTATCTTCATGCCGGCTTCGTCGTCGAAGGCAAGTTGCGCGAGGCGGCCTTCATTGACGGGCAATGGCGCGATGTGGTGGCGATGGCCTCCTTGAGGCCCAAGGAATAGAACAAGCGCGTCTACTGCGTCTTCCCCTTGGCGATCACGCGGGCCGGATAGGCGTCTTCGATATGGTCGCGGAAATAAGTTCCAATGGAATCCGCGAATATCAGGGCGTCGTACACATCCTGGGGAACGTTTTCGTAGACAACAACCCGTCCATCCCCACGGAACTTCGCCCGGAGCAGATGCGCGCTTTCATCATAGGCAACTGCTTCGATTGCGAGAGATTGTACGAACGGCATGTATCGGAAACGTAACCAAGCTCAGTTAGCTCCGTTCACGAACAACCGCTGGTCGCGCCACAGGTATTGCATTTCATGCATGTCCCGTTGCGCACCAGGGTGAAGTTTCCGCAGGCTCCGCAACTGTCGCCTTCGAAGCCCTTCATCCGCGCTTCGGCGATGCGCCGCGAATGGGCCTGCTTGGACGACAGGGCCACTTCGATGCTGGCGACCTGAGCACCCACGGGGTTGGCCACGAGTTGGGCTTCGACCCCGGCGCGAATCTCGGACAGGTCAAGCGCCGTCTCTTCCTCGAACTCGGCGTCATGGTAGTGCTCGAGTCCTTCCTCCGCCAGCATGCGGGGTTGCGCGCCGCCCCTGATCAGGGCGATGGGCTTCATATGCCCGCGCAGATAGCCGCTCGAGGCCACTTTGGCGATCGCCACTTCCGCCGGACCGCGCTCGGGTCCGCCGATGCCCATATCGTCGTCGGGAGGCACCACATGGGCGAGGTCGGTGCGTCCCAGGTAGGAGACGCCCAGTTCGCGGAAGATATAATCCAGCACGCTGGTCGCGCTCTTGATCGAATCGTTGCCGACCACCACGCCCGCGGGTTCGAAACGGGTGAAGGTGAAGGCTTCCACGAATTCCTCCAACGGCACGCCATATTGCAGGCCCACCGAGATGGCGATGGCGAAATTGTTCATCAGGCTGCGGAAGGCGGCGCCTTCCTTGTGCATGTCGATGAAAATCTCGCCCAGCCGTCCGTCTTCGTATTCACCGGTGTGGAGATAGACTTTGTGGCCGCCCACGATCGCCTTTTGGGTGTAGCTCTTGCGGCGGTGAGGCAGACGCTCGCGCTCCTGGGCCCGGATTTTCTCCACCACGCGCTCGACGATGCGCTCGGTGACGAGGGTCTGCGCGGGTTGCGCCGGGGCCCGAGTCTCGATCGTGTCATCTTCTTCGTCGTCGAGCGTGAAGGCAGTGGTGGCCAGGGGCTGTGACAGTTTGGAACCGTCGCGATAGAGCGCGTTGGCCTTCAGCCCCAGCTTCCACGACGTCATGTAAGCCTCGCCGCATTCCTTCACGGTGGCGGCATTGGCCATGTTGATGGTCTTGGAGATGGCGCCCGAGATGAAGGGCTGCACCCCCGCCATCATGCGGATATGCGAATCCACGCTCAGCGCCCGCTTGCCCACGCGGCCGCAGGGATTGGCGCAATCGAACACCGCCAGATGCTCGGGCCTGAGATAGGGCGCGCCTTCCAGGGTCATGGCGCCGCAGACATAAAGATTGGCGGCATCCATATCGGCGCGGGAGAAGCCCAGCGCTTTCAGCATGTCGAATTCGGGCGCGTCCATTTCGGCGGGGTCGAGCTTCAGCACCTCGCGGCAGAATTTCTCGCCCAAGGTCCATTTGTTGAAGACGAAGCGGATGTCGAAGGCGGATTCCAGCGCCGCCTCGATCTCGCGGATCTGCTCTTCGCCGAAACCCTTGGCGCGCAGCGAATCCAGATTGAGCCGTCCGGTGAAGCTTTCCAGCGAGCCATAGCCGACCGCATAGGCCACGATCGCGTTGGCCTCGACATCGGTATAGCCCAGACTGGCCAGTGCTTCCGGCACGCAGCGATTGATGATCTTGAAATAACCGCCGCCCGCCAAGGTCTTGAATTTCACCAGGGCAAAATCAGGCTCGACCCCGGTGGTGTCGCAATCCATCACCAGGCCGATGGTGCCGGTGGGCGCGATCACGGTGGCCTGGGCGTTGCGGAAACCGAATTCCTTGCCCATCGCCAGCGCATCGTCCCAGGCGCGGCTGGCCGCCGCCGCCAGGTCCTTTTGCTGGATGGCGGACAGATCCAGCGGCACCGGCGCGATGGAGAGGCGCTCATAGCCCGCGCTTTCGCCATGGGCGGCGCGCGCATGGTTGCGCATCACGCGAAGCATCGCGTCCTTGTTGGCGCCATATTCGGGGAAGGAGCCCAGCTCGCCCGCCATTTCCGCGCTGGTGGCGTAGGACACGCCGGTCATCAGCGCCGAGATGGCGCCGGCGATGGCGCGGGCCTCGCGGCTGTCATAGGGAATGCCCGCCGACATCAAAAGACCGCCGATATTGGCGAAGCCCAGGCCCAGGGTGCGGTAGTCGAAGGAAAGCTGCGCGATCTCCTTGGAAGGGAATTGCGCCATCATCACCGAGATTTCCAGCACCATGGTCCAGATGCGCACCGCGTGCTCGAAACCCGTAACGTCGAAATTCTTGGGCGCGCCGTCGCCCCGGCGGAACTGCATCAGGTTGAGCGAAGCCAGGTTGCAGGCGGTATCGTCCAGGAACATGTATTCGCTGCACGGATTGGAGGCGCGAATTTCGCCGCCGGCCGGGCAGGTGTGCCAGTCATTGATGGTGGTGTGGAACTGGATGCCCGGATCGGCACAGGCCCAGGCGGCGTTCGACACCTTGTCCCACAATTCGCGCGCCGGCATGGTCTTGGCGATCTTGCCCGAGCCGCGATAAGTGAGATTCCACGTGCGGTTTTCCAGAACCGCTGAGAGGAATTCGTCGGTGACGCGGACGCTGTTATTGGAATTCTGGCCCGAGACCGAATTGTAGGCGTCGGAATCCCAGTCCGTGTCATAGGTGGGGAAATCGATATCCTTGTACCCCTGGCGGGCGAAGCTGATCACCCGCTCGATATAATTGTCGGGGATCAGAGCCTTGCGCGCGGCGCGGATTTCGCGGCGCAGCGCCGGGTTCTTTTGGGGGTCGTTGCAATCGCCGCCCGAGCCTTCGCAATTGATGCAGGCCTTCATCACCGCCTTGAGATGCCTGGCGGCGAGCTTGGAACCGGCCACCAGCGAGGCCACTTTCTGTTCCTCGAGTACTTTCCAGTCGATGAAATCCTCGATGTCGGGATGATCGATGTCGACGATCACCATTTTGGCGGCGCGCCTGGTGGTGCCGCCGGATTTGATGGCGCCCGCCGCGCGATCGCCGATCTTGAGGAAGCTCATCAGGCCGGAGGATTTTCCGCCGCCCGACAATTTCTCTTCGGCGCCCCGCAAGGTCGAAAAATTGGTGCCGGTGCCCGAACCATATTTGAACAGCCTGGCTTCACGGGTCCACAGATCCATGATCCCGCCCTCATTGACCAGATCGTCCTTGACGCTCTGGATGAAGCAGGCATGCGGCTGGGGATGTTCATAGGCCGAATTGGACTTGGTCAGCCTGCCGCTCTTGTGGTCCACATAGTAATGGCCCTGGCCCGGGCCATCGATGCCATAGGCCCAGTGCAGGCCGGTATTGAACCATTGCGGGCTGTTGGGCGCGCCCTTCTGCGCCGCCAGCATGTGGCAAAGCTCGTCATAGAAAGTGCGGGCGTCGGTCTCGCCGTCGAAATAGCCGCCCTTCCATCCCCAATAGGCCCAGGTGCCGGCCAGCCGGTCGAACACTTGCTTGGCGGAATGTTCGCCGGTGGTTTCGCGGCCGCTCCTGGGATCGGCCTCTTTGCGCCAGAGAAATTCCGGCACGCCTTCTTCCGGCGCGGGCCTCAGTCCCTTGGGCACACCAGCCTTGCGGAAATATTTCTGCGCCAGCACATCGGCGGCCACCTGGCTCCAGCTCTCGGGCGCTTCGATGCCGTCCTGGGCGAAGACTACCGAGCCGTCCGGGTTGCGAATCTCGCTTCTGGTGAGACGGAACGCGATGCCTTCGTAGGGGGAATGACCCTCGACCGTGAAATGGCGGCGGATGCGCATGGAACACCTCAAGCTATGGAGTGGACGGCCCCAGCCCCTTCCGGGCCACCCTTGGAGGACAGTTCCCCATCCGCCGGATCGACCGGACGGCAGAGGCTTGAGGGTCCGCCAGATTTGGTGTCACGGGAGGTGACTGGCCCAAAGTATGGACACGACGGGGAAGGTGCCGCAAGACAGAAAGTGGTTAACGTGCGTTCCCCTACCACATGTTGTGTTGGTGAATTGGCCCAAAAAGCCGCGAGTCAAGCGGCGATGGAATTGCCCCGGAAAAATATTTTTCGCTGTTTTTCATCACAGCGTCACGCGAGGCTGGGGATGCATTGTGGATAAAGAGTCGAAGCGGTGACGCGGCCTTGGCCCTGTTGGCGCAAAAGAAAGCGGCCCCTATAGTCCGCCTCGTGTCGTGGTTTCGAAGTCCGCTTTATTTCTATATCGGGTCAGAATGCGAACTTCGAAACCGAACGACACGAGAAATCAATAGCTTGCCAGCGTCTTTCGATTCTGAAATTCGACCGGGCCCTATATATAGAGATCCTGCGAATTTCAGAATCGGTACGCTGGCTAATCTGGGAATCCCGAACTCATGTCCTTTGTGAAAATGCTCTTTTCCTGGTGGAACTCGGCCACCCTCGGCACGCTTTTGACCACCTGGACCCAGGGCTCGGCGGTGGGCGAAGACGCGTTCGGCAACCGCTATTATCAGAACAAGGACAGCTCACGCCGCTGGGTGCTCTACAACGGGACCGTGGAGGCGAGCCGCGTGCCGCCCGACTGGCATGGCTGGCTGCACCACACTTTCGCCGAGCCGCCCACCAAAGCGCCGCTCAGGACCCAGTCCTGGGAAACGTCGCATTTGCCCAATCTCACGGGCACCGACCAGGCCTTCCGCCCGGAGGGATCGCTGCAAAAAAGCGGCCGCCGTCCTGCCGCAACCGGAGATTACCAGGCATGGAAGCCGGAATAGCGCGCATGCGGGACAACAATCTCGCCGAAACCGTGATCGGCGCGGCGGTGGTGGCGATCGCGGTGCTGTTTATCGTCTTCGTCTACACCCGCACCGGTTCCGGCGGATTGTCCGGCTATGAAATCCAGGCGCGGTTGAACAAAGTGGACGGCATGGCCGTGGGCACGGACGTCAGACTTGCGGGCGTCAAGATCGGTTCGGTGTCGGATCTTACACTGGATCCCAGGACTTATCTGGTCACCGTGCACATGACCATCCGCAATGACGTCAAAATTCCTAATGATTCTTCCCTGCAAGTTACTGCCGCCGGCCTGCTTGGCAGCCCCTACATCTCCATCACGCCTGGCGGCGATGATAAGGTATTGGGGTCGGGTGGGACGATCGAGAATGCGCAAGGGTCGGTGAATATGATGGATCTGATCAATCGCTTTATTTCCACACCCCCACCGCAGGCCAAGCCACAACAGAATTCAAGCCCGTCGCCATGAAAGCGCCGCTGGTGATGGGATGGCTGATGTTGGGCGGGATCGCGGTGGCGATGGCGCAACCCGCGCCGGCACCAACGCCTGTTGCTCCGTCGCCAGTACCTGCAGCGGCTCCGGCCGCGCCAGCCGGTGCAACGCTCCCGGATACGCCGCCAGCGCCGCCGCAACCGCTGGCCGATGCGCCCGGCACCACCTTGATGCTGCGCGGACTGGATAAGATCACAGGCAAGCCCACCAACATCACGGCGCCCATCGGCAAGCCGGTGCAGTTCGCCACTCTCACCATCACCGCGCGCTATTGTTATTCCACGCCGCCCAGCGAGACGCCCGAAACCGCGGCCTTTGTCCAGATCGACGATCACCGCCCCGATCAGAGCCAGAAGCGGATTTTCTCGGGCTGGATGTATGCCTCCAGCCCAGGCCTCAACGGCGTGCAACATCCGCTTTACGATGTTTGGGTGATCAATTGCTCGAATGGCGCACCCAACACGCCGGTGGCGGCGATGTCGTCCACCGCGCCCGTCAAGGTGGCTTCGCCCGACTCCTCCGACAAGGACAAGATCGAACCTTTACCAGCAGAGGCTGGACGTTAGGAGCGCTTGCCTTTTGCGCCGTGAGTGCGTCGCGCGTGCTCACGTGCTAGGCGCACGCTCCGCGCGCCGCTCCTGCTCACGTCACAAAATCCTGCGCGCCGAGGTTTCCTGAAGCTTAGGCAAGACAGACAGGCAACGAAAGATAATCAGATGCCAGGCCAGATGGCTTCGCGCGCGATCGCCACATGCAGGCGCGCCAGATAATCCTCGCGAGGAATTTCATAGGCGCCGAACTGCGTCAGATGCGGGGTAAGAAATTGCGTGTCGAGCAGAAGGAACCCGCCCCGGCGCATTATTCCCACCAGTTCCACCAGC
>DATBAP010000026.1:0-13013 GCA_036271455.1 Rhizomicrobium sp. | reverse complement strand
GGAGGCGCTCACTTTGGCGTTGCGCCAAAGAAAAGCGCATGTCGCCCTTCGCCCCACCAAAAGCGAAGACGCGGCGCTGATCGAGGCGGTGCATCAGGCCAACGACACCGCGCCGGAAACCCAGGCGATGGACCATGCCTGGTTCGTCACTGCCAACAAGCTCAAGCTGGCCGATGAAGACATCTCGGTCCTGGCGTACCGGTTGGATTGCGACACCCCGCCTTCTGGAATGGCGCGCGAGATCAATCTTGCTCTATTCCAGCAACACACGCCCCGAGGACTGGGCGTGTTGCTGCGCCAACTCGATCTTTCCAGTCCCGCCATGCGCTATGGCATCAGGCTGGCGCTGGCGATGAGTGCGGGCCTGGGCATCACTTTGATATTCCCGCATTTCGCCCACGCCAACTGGATCATCCTCACCATCGCCCTGATCATGCGCGCCAATTACAGCGTCACCAGCAAACGGCGCTGGGACCGCGTCACCGGCACTTTGATCGGCTGCGCCGTCGCCGTGGCGCTGATCCTGGTCTCGCCGGCGTGGCTGTTGATGGCGGCGATGGTGGCGGGGATCGGGCTGGCCCACGCCTATGCTGGGGTGAAATACCGCATCACAGCCATCGGCGCGTCCATCTCGTCACTGGTGCTGCTGCATTTCTCTGCCCCGCTGGCCCATCCGCAATTTTTCGAGCGGATTGCGGATACGCTGATCGGCGCGGGGCTTTCCTATGTGTTCGCCTTTCTCCTACCCAATTGGGAGCACAATGAATTGCCAAACTTGGTCCAGGGCCTGCTCAAGGCCGATGAGGGATTTGCGCAAGCCGCGCTACGCCCTTTTCACGAACAACAGCCCTATCGCCTGGCGCGCAAGCGCATCCTGGACGCGGTGGCGCAACTGGCCGCCACTATCCGCCGCCTGGCCGACGAACCCAATGCCGACAGGCGCACCTTGGCGGCCCTGAGCGAGCTTTTGAGCGCCAATTATGCGCTGGCGTCGAACCTGGCTTCGATGCCGATCCTGATGAAACTCCGGGGGCCGGAACTCGATACGCCCCGCGCTGGAGCCGCAATCGGCGAGACACGGACGCATGTCACGCAATTGTTATCGGGCGACAGGAGCGCGGCGTCGCGTGACATCACCTTCGGTCCGGGCGACAATTTCGCCATGACGATCCTTTCCCGACGCCTCAATCATATCGCCGAGAACGCCGCCAAAGTGGCGCGGCTAGCGGCGCGGGCGGCGATCCGGGAAGAAACACGCCATGCCTAGGAGCGTGTTCATCATCGCCGCGCTTCTGGCGTCTGCTGTGGCGGCCCAGGCCCAATCGCTGCAGAAGCTGCCATTGCCCCGTACCGGCGAGGAAAATCTGCAATTCGGCAACGCCGCCATCGCCATCACCATGCCGGCGACTGAAGGCGCGCCTATCGTCATCACCGCATCGGCGCCCGGAACAAAATCCGTCACCTTGAACCTGGAGAATGACAGGGAGGCCCGGCGTTTTCCGCCCGAGATTTCCATGGCCGAGATGGACTCGAGCAACACAACGCCGGAATTCTTCATCTCCCGCTATTCGGGCGGCGCCCATTGCTGCGCCCAGGTCTGGATATTGGATGTGGTGGCGGGCCAGTGGCGCATCGTCGACGGCGGAAGCTGGGACGGCGCCGAGATCATTCCCGAAGATGCGGACGGCGATGGCGAGAACGAGATCGTCCATGGCGACGACCGCTTCCTTTATAAATATTCCTGTTACGCTTGCGCAGGCACGCCCAAACGGGTGTTCAAGCTGGTGGAAGGGACGTTGACGGACATCACCATGAGCCCACTCTATCGGCCTCTGGATGAAAAAGACTTGCCCAATTTTCAGCAGGGTTGCGCCAATCACGACAATGGCGCCTGCGCGTCTTTTGTGGCGGTGGCGTCACGACTGGGCCATCATGACGAGGCGTGGAAATTCATGCTGGATCATTATGACCGCAAAAGCGATTGGGGCTTGAGCGACTGCCCGCTCGCCGATCAAAACGGCAATTGCCAGGCGTCGATCCAGTACAAAACCTATCCCGATGCGCTGGCGGTGTTTCTGGGCAATCTCAATTCAAGCCAGCCGCTCACGCGCTAAAGCGGGATATTGTCGTGCTTCTTCCAGATTTGCGCCACCTGCTTGTTCTTGAGCATGCGCAGCGCGCGGGCGATGCGCCAGCGGGTGGAATGGGGCCGGATCACGTCGTCGATATAGCCGCGTGAGGCGGCGACGAAGGGGTTGAGAAAGCGTTCTTCGTATTCGCGGGTGCGTTCGGCAATCGCTTCGGCATTGCCCGCGTCTTTGCGGAAAATAATCTCGACCGCACCCTTGGCCCCCATCACCGCGATCTGGGCCGATGGCCACGCGTAATTAACATCGGCGCGCATATGCTTGGACGCCATCACATCATAGGCTCCGCCATAAGCCTTGCGCGTGATCACCGTCACCTTTGGCACGGTGGCTTCGGCATAGGCGAACAGAAGTTTCGCGCCATGCTTGATGATGCCGCCATGTTCCTGCGCTGTGCCCGGCATGAAGCCCGGCACGTCCACGAACGTCACCAGCGGAATGTTGAAACAGTCGCAGAAACGCACAAAGCGCGCCGCCTTGCGACTGGCGTTGGAATCCAGCACCCCCGCCAGCACCATGGGCTGGTTAGCGACAAAGCCCACCGTCGCGCCTTCGATCCTTCCGAACCCTGTGATGAGGTTGCGGGCGAAGGCCTCGCCGATCTCGAAAAAATCGCCCTCGTCTATGACCTTGAGGATCAGCTCCTTCATGTCATAGGGCTTGTTGGCATTGTCCGGCACCAAGGTGTCCAGCGACATGTCCTGGCGCTGAGGATCGTCTTCCACCGGCCAATGCGGCGCTGCATCGCGGTTGTTCAGCGGCAAGAAATCATACAGCCGCCTGATCTCTTCCAGGCAGATGATGTCATTGTCATAGGCGCCATCGGCCACCGAGGATTTTGTGGTGTGGATCAACGCGCCGCCCAACTCTTCCGGTGTCACATCCTCATGCGTCACGGTCTTGGTGACGTCGGGTCCGGTGATGAACATGTAGGACGTGCCCGCCACCATGAAGACGAAATCGGTGAGCGCGGGCGAATAGACATCGCCGCCCGCGCATGGCCCCATGATCACGGAAATCTGCGGCACCACGCCGGACGCCAGCACATTGCGCTTGAACACTTCGCCGAAGCCCGCCAGCGAGGCCACGCCTTCCTGGATGCGAGCGCCGCCGGAATCGAACAGCCCGATCACCGGCGCGCCATTCTGCATCGCCATGTCCATGATCTTGCAGATCTTGGCGGCATGGGCTTCGGAGGTGGACCCGCCCAGCACGGTGAAGTCCTTGGCATAGACATAGACCATGCGGCCATTGATGGTGCCCCAGCCGGTCACTACCCCATCGCCGGGCACACGGTTCTTTTCGGTGCCGAACTCGGTGCCGCGATGTTCGACGAACATGTCGAACTCCTCGAAGCTGCCGGGATCGAGCAGAAGCTCGATGCGTTCGCGCGCGGTGAGTTTGCCCCTGCCATGCTGGGCCGCGACCCGCTCTTCACCGCCGCCGGCCCTGGCCAAGGCCCGGCGCGCTTCCAATTCGGCAATCATATCCTTCATGGGATCAGACTGGTGGGGCGGAGAAATCGCGTCAAGTCCGTGACAGAGCCACCAACCTTGCAGCCAGCTCCATCTCGCGCCCCAGCCGGGCGGCCCGTTCCTGGGCCTCATGGTCGACGCCCCATTTCTCGGCCTGATAGGCCTCGTCCAGGCGCGACAGGGCAAAGGCTTCACCGGGGGTGAGTTCGCCCTCCAGCACCGCCAGCCCCAGGACCAGCGAGCCGGTGATGGAAGAGAAAGTATGTAGCGCCGTCAGGCCATAATCGTCCTGGGCGGCGATGGCGCGGTGGAGTCCCGCCAGCGCCACTGGCGATTGTTCGACATGGCCGATGCCGCTGGTGACGCCGAGACCCGCGCCGTGATGCTTGCGCGCCCAATCCAGCCAGGCATCCCATTGGCCTTGACGCCGCGCCAGTTCGGCGGGCGCCTCGGCACGATAGGAAAGCAGATCATTCTCGCCGAAACGCAAAATGGCGGCGATGGTCTCATTCCGTTTGGCGCGCACGCCATCCACCACCGTGTTGACCAGGCGGGTGAGCGGCATGGCGAGCGGCTGCATCTCGGGGCCTTGCGCGCGCCATTCTTCCGCCAGCGCCTCGGCCAGTGCGCGGTTGGGCAGGATCAGCGCCTGGCGCGTGGGCGTCTGTACCGGCCTGCCGTCCAGCAGGAAACGGAATCCCTCCGGCGTTTCCGACACCGTGACGTTTTCATAGAAACGCTTCACGATTTCCGTCTTTGCTTCTTCTTGGGAAACGGGTCGCGTTTGTCGTCGGGATCGAAACCCAACAGCGCCCAACTTTTCACCATATGCGGCGATAGAGGCGCGGTGACCTGGAGCCGCCCGCCATCGGGACGGGCGATGTCGATCGAGCGGGCGTGAAGATGGAGCTTGTCGGCGATGGCGCCTTTGCCCTTTGCGTCCGTGCCGCCATATTTGAAATCGCCCACGATGGGATGGCCCAGGCTGGCGAGATGGACGCGGATCTGATGGGTGCGGCCCGTAACCGGGCGCGCGGCCACCCATGCGAATTCCTGCCCCGCTGTGGCCATCACGGCATATTCGGTGATCGCGAATTTCGCGTCGTCATCCTCGCTCACTGTCATGCGTTCGCCCTTGCCGCGCACGCCTTCCTTGGCCAGCGCCGCCTTGACGATACCCTGGCGTTCTTTGGGCACGCCTTTGACCAGCGCCCAATAAATTTTGGAGGCGTCGCGGCTGGCCAGTTCCCGGGAAAGGCCCGACGCCGCTTGCGCCGTACGCGCCACCAGCAGCACGCCCGAAGTGTCGCGGTCCAGGCGATGCACCAGCTTGGGCCGTATCGCCTTCTCGAAGACGAGCTGGTCCAGCATCCCGTCCACATGCTCCTTGAGGCCCGAGCCGCCCTGCGTCGCCAGGCCCGCCGGCTTGTTCAGCACAAAGAGATGCTTGTCCATATAGAGGATCGCGTCTTCCAGGTGGCGCGAGGTCTTCATCACCGGCGCGGGCTTTGGTCGTTCTTCTACTTTGTCATGGATCACCTGAGGCGGCAGGCGCAGGTTTTGCCCAACGGTGAGGCGGTCGGCCGCCTTGGCGCGCTTGCCGTCCAGCCGCACTTCGCCCTTGCGCAGCAATTTCTCCAGCCGCCCATGGGTGAGCGCCGGATAATGCCGCTTGAACCAGCGATCCAGGCGAATGCCGTCATCGTCTTGGGCGATGATGCGCAGCTCAGGCATAGATGCCGCGTATCAGCCAGAGGCCCGCAAATAGCGCCAGAATGGAGACGGTGGCCGAACCCACGATATAGATCGCGGCGCTGGCATAGGCGCCGCGCTCGATCAGAAGCGCGCTGTCCAGGGAAAAGGTCGAGAAAGTGGTGTAGCCGCCCAGAATGCCGGTGGTGAGGAAGGCCCGCATTTCCAGCGGGACATTCCATTTGAGCGCCATCAATTCGGTGAGGATGCCCATCACCAGGCCGCCGCTGATATTCACCACGAAAATGCCATAGGGGAATCCGGTCCAGGCGACGGACTGGACCCAGCCCGCGATCGAATAGCGCGCCGCCGACCCGATTGCTCCACCCACCGCGACCGCGGCAATCACTGGGTAATTCATTCCCCCGTCCCTCTTTTGGTCCTTAGCTTGGCCCAATAATCCAGCCGCTTGGCGATCTCCCGCTCGAACCCGGTTTCCTTGGGCCGGTAGAATTGCCCCCGCGCCATGGCATCTGGAAAATAATTCTGGCCGGAGAATCCCTCCTCCGCTTCGTGATCATATTGATAGCCCGCGCCATAACCCAGATTCTTCATCAATTTGGTTGGCGCATTGAGGATATGCGCCGGCGGCATGAGCGAGCCATGCTCTTCAGCGGCGCGCTTGGCCGCGCCCAGCGCCACATAGACCGCGTTGGATTTGGGCGCCGACGCGAGATAGATCACGCATTGCGCCAACGCCAATTCGCCTTCGGGCGCGCCCAGGAAATCGAATACGTCCTTGGCGGCCAAGGCCTGATGCACTGCTTCGGGATCGGCCAGGCCGATATCCTCGACTGCGGCGCGCACCAGGCGTCGGGCGATATAAAGCGGCTGCTCGCCCCCCGCCAGCATGCGCGCCAGCCAATAGAGCGCGGCGTCGGGATCGCTGCCGCGGATGGATTTATGCAGCGCGCTGATGATGTTGTAATGTTCCTCGCGCGACTTGTCGTAGAGCGGCATGCGCCGCTGCACCGCCGCCATCAGCGCGGCGGGATCGAGCGGCTTGACCAGTTTCAGTCCCGCCACTTCCTCCGCCAGATTGAGCAGATAGCGGCCATCGCCATCGGCCATCGCGCGCATGGACGCGCGTGCGTCGGGCGTAAGCTTAAGCGGCTCGCCATAATGGGCCTCGACACGTTCCAGCAATTTCTCCAACGCCGCGTCGTCAAGCCGGCGCAGCACCAGCACCTGGGCGCGCGAGAGTAGCGCGCCATTGAGTTCAAAGGACGGATTCTCGGTGGTCGCGCCCACCAGCACCACGGTGCCGTCTTCCACCACCGGTAGAAACGAGTCCTGCTGGCTGCGGTTGAAGCGATGAATTTCATCCACGAACAGCAGCGTGCCCAAGCCGGTCTTGCGCTTTGCGCGCGCCGCCTCGAAAGTTTTCTTGAGATCGGCGACGCCGGAAAAAACCGCCGACAATTGTTCGAAATGAAGCTTGAACGCGGAGGAAAGCAGCCGCGCGATAGTTGTTTTGCCGGTGCCAGGCGGTCCCCACAGGATCACCGAATGCGGCCTGCCCGCCGCGACCATGCGGCCGATGGGGCCTTCGGGGCCCAGCAGATGATCCTGGCCCACCACTTCGGCCAAGGTCTTGGGCCGGAGGCGATCGGCCAAGGGACGCGGCGCGTCCTCGGCTAGGCCGCCGGATTCGAACAGATCGCTCATGACTTGGTTTTTGCCCCCATCTGTCTCCTTCGGGCAAGCCCTCGGAAGACATCTTCCCCCGCCAATGGCTTCGCCATGCGGGGGAAGAAAGCTAGGGCCAAGACGCGCCGCCCTGTGCGGAGCTCTGTTTAAGCACAGAGCGGTTGAGCTAGAGGGAGAATTTCAAACCCACGGATACGTTATTGCTGGTGTTCCCGATGCCGGACAGACCCGTGACATTGGCGTCATGAGCGTTCTGGTAGCGATACTCGGTGAAGAGGCTCATGTCGTGCGACATGGGATATTCCAGGCCGCCCAGCACCTGCCAGCCCAGCACGGTGGATGAGGAACTGATCGGCCCGCCCACATGGTCATTGACCGCGCCAATGCCGGCGCCGCCATAGAGCCGGACCGGCCAGCCCGGATCGAAATGATAGATCAGATCGCCCATGAAGCTGGATGAAGCAAAATTGGCCGACGGCAGGAGCGCGGAATTCTTGTAATTGGCGGAATTCCAGAACGTGTCCGCCTCGACCGACCAACCCTGCATCGGCAGATAATTGTCCAATCCATAACCGACGCGCGCGCCAAAATTGTAGCCGGTGCGCATGTCGTTGCGCACGCCGCCCGCCATCAACGCCGGATCGAAGGTCCAGCCGCCGAGAATGGAAACATACATGGGATCATACAGGGAATCGTCCTGCGGCTGAGCCTGGGCGACACCGGCCGAGAGAAACAACATAGCGGCGGCGGCGAGCAAATATTTTTTCATAATCAATCCCTTGTTACGATGCTCCCCACCCGAGCCATCTAACGCAGAGATCTGCAATCGGCGTCGCGCCGTTGCGCAAAAGTGATTGCGCCGCAACAAGCGGTAACAAGGTGAATTTTTCTGCAAGCGGAATTATTCATCCGCCTGCAGTGGAACCAGTCCGAACTAAATTTTAGTTCATCCGCCTACGGATAAAGTGAGTCTCCGCCCGCCGCGCTCGATCACCAGGTCCCAGTGATTGGCGCTGCTCATCGCATGGGCAAGGTCGCCCACGCGATTGATCGCCGCGCCGTTCACGCTTTTCACGATATCGCCGGGCTGGAACCCGTAATTGCCGGAATAGGATTGCGCGTTGACCGAAACGACCGCCACGCCTTTGGCAAGAAGATCCATCTGCAGATCCAACGCCGCTGCTGGGGAAAGATTTTCCACCTTGGCGCCGGCCAGTGGATTGCGTCCTGAGATCGTCGCCGCTTCGCGCGGCGGATTTTCCGGCGGCAATGCCAGCACCGCATTCACGTCGCGCACGCTTTTGCCCGCTTCGATACGCAGCTTCACGCTTTCACCAGACTTGTGGGTGGCGATGCGGTAATTGAGCGCCTGCATGTCATCGACATCCGCGCCATCCACGGCCTGAACCACCTCGCCCGATTTCACGCCGGCATTGGCCAGCGGGCCGCCGGGATAAATATCCTTCACCAGCACGCCGCCGGGCTTGGCCAGGCCCAGGCTTTCGGCGATATCGCTGGTCACCGGCTGGCCGGTGGCGCCGATCCAGGCCAGCTTGACGCCGCCGCCGCCTTCGACGCCCTCCACCACCCGACGCGCCAGGTTGGAAGGAATGGCGAAGCCGATGCCGATATTGCCGCCCGAGCGCGAATAGATCGCGGTGTTGATGCCGGCCAGCTTGCCGTCGGTGGTCACCAGTGCGCCGCCGGAATTGCCTGGATTGATGGCCGCGTCGGTCTGGATGAAGAATTGATAGTCGTTGGCCGAGCCCTGGCTGCGCGCCAAGGCCGAAACGATACCCATGGTGACGGTCTGGCCCACGCCGAAGGGGTCGCCGATCGCCAGCACCAGATCGCCCACCTGGACCTGGTCGCTGTCGGCGAACGGCACCGTGGGAAGCCGCTCGCCCTTGGTGTCGATCTTGAGCACCGCCAGATCGGTCCTTGGATCGGCCAGCAGCACCTTGGCCTTGAACTCGCGCTTGTCGTTCAGCGCCACCACGATGTCGGTGCCGCCCGCCACCACATGATTGTTGGTGAGGATCAACCCGTCGGCGCGCACGATCACACCCGAGCCCAGGGACTGCTGCACGCGCTGGCGCATTTCGGGCGTAGCGCCGAAGAATTGCGAGAAGAAGGGATCGTTGAAAAGCGGATTGACCTGAACCTGGGTCACCGAGCGGGCATAGACGTTCACCACCGCGGGCGCGACGCGCTTGACCAGGGGCGCGAAGGTGAGATGGACCTGATCCATCGAGGAGGGCTGGACGTCAGTACCGGCGGGCGGCGGCGCCAACTTGAGCGGCTGGGAGGTGCCCAGCGAGGGCTTTGCCGCGGGCGCCTGGCTGGCGCTGGGGAGCGCCCACAGGGCCATGGCGGCAATCGCGGCCACACCGGCAATGGCAAAAGAAACTGTCTTCATCGCATCAACTCTCACGGGGCATGCGGCCGAACTCTAAAAAAACAATGCGCCAAGAAAAAGGGCGGCATCGCTGCCGCCCCTGCCCCCTGAATTCAATTGTTCCCGCGAAACTTATTCCGCGGTCTCGTCCGCCACTTCCACCGGGCCGGAATCCAGGCCCTTGGCGTCCACGTCGCGGTCGACAAACTCGATGATCGCCATGGGGGCATTGTCGCCATGGCGAAAACCGGCCTTGAGCACCCGCGTATAACCGCCCGGACGGCCCTCGTAACGGGGGCCGATCACATCGAACAACTTGGTCACCTGGGCGTCATCCTTGATCTGGGCGAGCGCCTGGCGGCGGGCGTGCAGATCCTTGGCGCCCCGGCGCGAGAGCGTCACCAGCTTCTCGATCACCGGACGGAGGTCTTTGGCCTTGGGCAGCGTGGTCTTGATCTGCTCGTGCTTGATCAGAGCCGCGGTCATGTTGCCCCACATCGCCTTGCGATGAGAAGCGGTGCGGTTGAGCTTGCGGCCCCGATTGGCGTGACGCATGGCGATGTCTTCCTAATAAATCAGTATTGGTCTTCGTAACGCTTGGCGAGATCTTCGATATTCTCAGGCGGCCAGCCCGGCACTTCCATGCCCAGATGCAGACCCATCTCGGCCAACACGGCCTTGATCTCGTTGAGCGACTTGCGGCCGAAATTCGGGGTGCGCAGCATCTCGGCTTCGGTCTTCTGAATCAGGTCGCCGATATAGACGATGTTGTCGTTCTTGAGACAGTTGGCGGAACGCACCGACAGCTCCAGCTCGTCCACCTTCTTGAGCAGCACCGGATTGAAGGCCAGATCGGGCTTGGCCTCTTCCGCCACGCGCTCGCGCGGCTCTTCGAAATTGATGAAGACCTGGAGCTGGTCCTGCAGGATACGCGCGGCATAGGCCACGGCATTGTCCGGCGTCACCGCGCCATTGGTCTCGACCGTCAGGGTGAGCTTGTCATAGTCGAGGATTTGGCCCTCACGGGTGTTCTCGACCTTGTAGGAGACCTTCTTCACCGGGCTGAACAGGCTGTCCACCGGGATCAGGCCGATGGGCGCGTCTTCCGGACGGTTGCGGTCGGCGGGAACATAGCCCTTGCCGCTGGCGATGGTGAGCTCCATGCGGAAATCCACCTTCTCGTCCAAAGTGCAGAGCACCAGGTCGGGGTTGAGGATTTCGATGTCGGACGAGCCCTGGATCTGGCCGGCCTTCACTTCGCCGGGACCGGTGGCCTTGAGGCTCACCCGCTTGGGGCCTTCGGCATGCATGCGCAGCGCGATCTGCTTCACATTGAGCACGATGTCGGTGACGTCCTCGCGCACGCCCTGGATCGAGGAGAATTCGTGCAGCACGCCCTCGATCTGGATCGAGGTCACCGCAGCGCCCTGAAGCGAGGAGAGCAGCACGCGGCGCAAGGAATTGCCCAGCGTAAGGCCGAAACCGCGCTCCAGCGGTTCGGCGGTGATGGTTGCGACTTTGCCCGCCTCATGACCGGAATCGGTCTTGAGCTTTTGCGGCTTGATCAGTTCCTGCCAGTTCTTCTGAAACATGTTTTCCTCATCGTGTCCCGGGCATGTCGGACCATGCCCATACGTTCGACGGGTAGATGGTTACGTCCGATAAACTTTTAAACGCGGCGACGCTTGGGCGGGCGGCAGCCATTATGCGGGATGGGTGTCACATCGCGGATCGAGGTGACGACCAGGCCCACGGCCTGCAGCGCGCGCAACGCGGATTCACGGCCCGAACCCGGGCCCGATACTTCGACTTCCAGGGTGCGCATGCCGTGCTCCACCGCCTTCTTGGCGGCGTCCTCGGCGGCGATCTGCGCCGCATAGGGCGTGGACTTGCGCGAACCCTTGAAGCCCATCATGCCAGCCGACGACCAGGACACGGTGTTACCCTGGGTGTCGGTGATGGTGATGATGGTGTTGTTGAAGGTGGCGGCGACATGGGCCACGCCCACCACCACATTCTTCTTTTCCTTTTTGCGGGCGCGCGGCGCCTTGCCGGCGGGCTTTTGTGCTTCGGCCATTTACTTGGTGACTTTCTTCTTGCCGGCGATCGCTTTGGCAGGGCCTTTGCGGGTGCGGGCGTTGGTATGGGTGCGCTGGCCGCGGACCGGCAGGCTCTTGCGGTGACGAAGACCGCGATAGCAGCCCAGATCCATCAGCCGCTTGATGTTCATCGAGACTTCACGGCGAAGATCGCCTTCGACCAGGAAATCACGGTCGATGATCTCGCGAATCTGGATCACTTCCGATTCGGTGAGATCGGCCACCCGGCGCGCGGGATCGATGCCCAGCTGGGTGATGATTTTGTGCGCGGTGTGGGGGCCGATGCCGTGGATATAGCGCAGGCCGATTTCCACGCGCTTCTGGGTCGGAATATTGACGCCGGCGATGCGTGCCAAGGTGAGTTCTCCAGGCTTTTTTAAGCCATTGAAAGTGTTACAAAATTCGTAAGCGCAGCCCTTCCAGCCCATCCGGCACCCCGGAGCAAATCAAATTCGCCCCATAAAGCCCGGAAATGACAGGAAAACTGTCGCGAGGGCGCGGATTATAGGAATGGACCCCCACCCGTCAACATCTGGGCGGGATTTATTGTCGCAGGGTCGCTAGCGCGACCAGCGCGTAGTGACACCAAGAAGGCCGAAGGCCGACGCGGCAGGGCCAAATTAGCCCTCCAGACCGTCCAGGATGGCAGAAATCTGCTTGGTGACCTCCGTGATGGGGGTCATCCCATCCAGGGTCTTTACCTTGCCCTGGGCCCGGTAGAAGCCCAGCACCGGGGCAGTGCTCTGGTAATAGACTTCCAGCCTTTTTTTCAAGGTTTCCGGGTTGTCGTCGGCCCTGACGGGCCCGCCGGCGGCGATCCGGCTCTCAACCCGGGAGAGCAATACCGAATCGTCCACCTTCAGTTCCAGAACCTGATCGATCTTCTTGCCCCGCTCGGCCAGCATCCTGTCCAGGGCCTCGGCCTGGGCGATGGTGCGGGGGAAGCCGTCGAACACCGCGCCCGTGGCGCAATCGGGTTGATCATAGCGTTGGGCAATGATGCCGATCACGGTCTCGTCGGGAACCAGCGCGCCCTTGTCCATCAGCGCCTTGCTCGACAGGCCCAGCGGCGTCCCTGCGGCAATCGCCGCGCGCAACATGTCGCCGGTGGAGAGCTGAGGAAGGCCCCGTGTCTCGGTGAGAATTTTGGCTTGAGTGCCCTTGCCCGCCCCCGGAGGCCCGAACAGAACCAGATTCACCTTCGCGCCCCGCGCAATTTCGATTTCTTGAGCAGGCCTTCGTATTGCTGCGCGATCAGATGACTTTGGATCTGCGCCACCGTGTCCATGGTGACCGAGACCACAATCAGGATCGAAGTGCCGCCCAGCGAGAAGGACAGATTGTATTGATAGAACAGGAATTCGGGAATCAGGCAGACGAAGGCCAGATACAGCGCGCCGATCACGGTGAGACGGGTAAGCGTATAGTCGATGAATTGCGCGCTCTTCTTGCCGGGCCGGATGCCGGGAAAGACGCCGCCATATTTCTTGAG
>DATBAP010000025.1:0-5577 GCA_036271455.1 Rhizomicrobium sp. | reverse complement strand
CGAAATCTGCAATCGCGCCTATCGGTTGCTGGTGGAGAAGCTGAACTTCCCGCCGGAAGACATCATCTTCGATCCCAACATTTTCGCTGTCGCCACCGGCCTGGAAGAGCATAACGAATACGGCAAGGCCTTTGTCGAGGCCGCCGGGATCATCCGCCGTGAGAATCCGCATGCCCCTATCTCGGGCGGCGTCTCCAATTTCAGTTTTTCCTTTCGCGGCAACGAAAAGGTGCGCGAGGCAATGCACTCGGTGTTCCTGTTCCACGCCATCAAGGCGGGCATGGATATGGGCATCGTCAATGCCGGCCAGCTGATGGTCTATCAGGACATCCCGACGCCGCTGCGCGAAGGCATCGAGGATGTGCTGTTCAATCGCCGGGCCGACGCGACCGAACGGCTGCTGGAACTGGCTCAGGAATATAAGGGCGGCGCCGGGCAGGCGAAGGTGGAAGACCTGTCCTGGCGCAACCAGTCGGTGAATGCGCGTATCAGCCACGCGATGGTGCAGGGCATCGACGCCTATATCGTGGAAGACACCGAGGAAGCGCGCCTGGCGGCGGAAAAGCCGCTGCACGTCATCGAAGGCCCGCTGATGGACGGCATGAACGTTGTCGGCGACCTGTTCGGCTCGGGCAAGATGTTTCTGCCCCAGGTGGTCAAGTCCGCCCGCGTGATG
This sequence comes from Rhizomicrobium sp., assembly GCA_036271455.1. Classification (GTDB taxonomy): domain Bacteria; phylum Pseudomonadota; class Alphaproteobacteria; order Micropepsales; family Micropepsaceae; genus Rhizomicrobium. The sequence goes on along the minus strand of DATBAP010000025.1, from coordinate 4,901 downwards.
AAGAAAGCAGTCGCCTATTTGTTGCCCTTCATGGACGACGACACGTCGACTGCCAAGGAATCCAATGGCAAGATCATCATGGCCACGGTGAAAGGCGATGTGCACGACATCGGCAAGAACATCGTCGGCGTGGTTCTGCAGTGCAACGGCTATGAAGTCGTGGATCTGGGGGTGATGGTACCGCCACAGAAGATCCTGGACGCGGCCAAGGAGCACAACGCCAACATCATCGGCCTTTCCGGCCTGATCACCCCGTCCCTGGACGAAATGGTGTTTGTCGCCAGCGAGATGGAACGCCAGGGCTTCGATATCCCGCTGCTGATCGGTGGCGCCACCACGTCCAAGGTGCATACCGCGGTCAAGATCAATCCCAGTTATGCACGCGGCCAGACCGTTTATGTCACCGACGCCAGCCGCGCGGTGGGCGTGGCCTCCAATCTGCTCAGCAAGGATTCCGGTGCCATTTACGCCGCCGACATCCGGGCCGATTATGAAAGAATGGCCCATGCCCATGCCAGCCAACGCAGCAATGCCAAGCGGCTCAGCATCGCGGAGGCCCGTGCCAACCGCGCCAGGCCGGATTTCACCAAGGTCGCGCCAGCGCCGAAATTCTTCGGCACGCGCGTGTTCGACGATTATGATCTGAAGGAACTGGCCAACTATATTGACTGGACACCCTTCTTCCAGACCTGGGAGTTGGCGGGCCCCTATCCTGCCATCTTGACCGACGACAAGGTGGGCAAGGCGGCGACCGACCTGTTCAACGACGCCCAGAAGATGCTGAAGAAGATCGTGGACGAGAAGTGGCTGACGGCGCGCGCCGTGATCGGCTTCTGGCCCGCCAACAGTATCGATGACGACATTCTGGTGTTCGGTGACAAGGCGCGCAAATTCCCGATTCAGACCTTGCACACGTTGCGCCAGCAGATGATGCGCGAGCAGGGCCGCCCCAATCTGGCGCTGTCGGACTTCATCGCGCCCAAAGGCACAGACGATTATATCGGCGGCTTTGTCGTCACCGCCGGTATCGGCGAGGAACCGCATCTGCAGGCCTTCCGCGACGCCAAGGACGATTACAGCGCCATTCTGCTGTCGGCGCTGGCCGACCGCCTGGCGGAAGCATTTGCCGAGCGCATGCATGAAAAAGTGCGCAAGGATTATTGGGGCTATGCCGCCGAAGAACAGCTCAGCAATGACGATCTGATCAAGGAAGCCTATGCCGGCATCCGTCCGGCGCCGGGCTATCCCGCTCAGCCGGAACATTCGGAAAAGGCGACCCTGTTCAAGCTGCTGGATGCCACCGACAAGATCGGTGTCAAGCTGACCGAAAGCTATGCCATGTGGCCGGGCTCCTCGGTATCGGGCTTCTATTACGCCCATCCCGAAAGCCGCTATTTCGGCGTGGGTAAGATCGAGCGCGACCAGGTGGAAGATTATGCTCGCCGCAAGGGCTGGACCCGGGCGGAGGCTGAGCGTTGGCTGGCGCCGCTGCTGAATTACAATCCGCGCGCCATGGATGCCGCCTAGTGTCGTGGTTTCGAAGTTCGCTACACCGCCGATATCGGGTTCAAAGCGAGCTTCGAAGCCAGAACGATACTAGAAACAATAAATTGCTCGTGTCCCTCGATTCCGAAATTCGCCCGGAATTTGATATGGAGACCATGCGTATTTCGGAATCGGGACACTAGGTGAAGATCGTCCGCATCCTGGCGTTGCTGGCGGTGATCGCGGGCATCGCCTTTTTCTATCGCCATGCCCTCGACCCGGCTGCGATCCGCAATGCCATTGCCGCCAATCCGCTGGCGCCAGTGATGTTCATCGCGCTCCAGGTGGCTGCCAGCCTTTTGTTCGTGCCGCGCACGGTGATGGGCATCGCCGCCGGTCTGGTGTTCGGTCTTTTCTGGGGCACGCTCTGGGCCCTGTGCGGGGCGATGGCCGGCGCGGCCGCGGCGTTTGCGTTGACGCGCTGGTTTGGCGTTTCCGGCATGCTGCACCAATCGGCGGGCCTGAGCGCGCTGGTGCGCAGGGCCGAACAAGGCGGCTGGCGCGCCGTCGCGATCCTGCGGCTGACACCGGTACCACACAGCGTGGCCAATACCTTGCTGGCCATGACCGCTGTTTCCTGGCGCGACTATTTGTTGGGCTCTTTCGCGGGCATGTTACCGATGACAGTGGCGCAGGTCGGCGTCGGCGCCTCCGGCAAGGCGATACTGGATGGCCGACAGTGGCTGGTTGCCTGTCTGTTGCTGGCGTTCGCGTTGGGCGCGACTTTTCTGCTGAAGCGTATGGGGCGGGGTTCGCAATCGCCGTCCGGCACGATAGATTGACCGCATGTCCATCTGGGGAAAGGTCAGTGGCGCCGCCGCCGGTCTGGTGGTCGGCGGACCGGTCGGCGCGCTTGTCGGCGCGCTGGCGGGACATTTCTTTTTGGATAGCGACGAGGATCCCGGCGTCACCTTCACCATCGCCGTGGTCGCACTGGCCGGCAAGATGGCCAAGGCCGACGGCAACGCCACCGAGGCAGAGTTCGAGATCTTCCGCCGCATCTTCGCCGTGCCGCCGCAGGAAGAAGCCAATGTGCGGCGTGTCTTCAATCTGGCGCGCCAGGATATTGCGGGCTTCGAGAATTACGCCGGCCAGATCGCGCGGCTGTTCCGCGACAACCCCGCCGTGCTGGAAGACGTGCTGGACACGCTGTTCGAGATCGCCAAGGCCGATGGCGTGCTCCATCCCAGCGAAGCCGCGTTTCTGGAGAAGGTGGCGGACATTTTCGGTTTCGCGCCCAATGAATATCGCCGTATCCGGGCCAGCCATTTCGCGCCGGAACTGACGGACCCCTATGTGATCCTGGGTTTGTCCTATGTCGCCGACGACGAGGAGCTTCGCCAGACCTATCGCCGGCTGGTGCGCGAGAACCATCCCGACAGCCTGATCGCCCGCGGCGTGCCGCCCGAATTCATCCGGCTGGCCACCGACAAGCTGGCGGTGATCAACACGGCTTATGAAAAAATCCAACTGGAACGGGGACTTAAGTCTGGGTGATGGTATTGTCTGGGTTGAATATCTTCGGGTGATCGGAACGATATCGTACGTTGTCTCTTACTGTCAGTGAGTAAGGGGTGCGTAATGACAGCAAATGAAATCAGACAGCAGGTCGCATACTTAAGTCTTAGGGCTCAAGAAATGCGTGCGGCGGCCACTTCTGCTCTGGACGGCGAGTGCGGCGGTATCCTTCTTGGGATAGCGGCTTCCTACGATAGCCAAGCTGCGTTACTGACCAGCCGCCTGGGTCCTACTTCAGCAGTGACGGGCTGAGCCGTTCAGGTCGCTCTCTTCTTGTAAGGCTCGCGCTTCTTGGGCGCTTCCCCGGTTTGGTCTATCAGCCGGACAACATGCGTCCTATGCCAGCGGCCACCGCCGGGACTAACCCGCAACCTGTGTGATTGGCAGTATCTCAGTTTGAATTTTTCGTCTGACAAAGAATTGAGCGTTTTCAGGCGCAGGCTGATAGAGGCCAAAGGGAGGGCGGCTATGCGACGTAGCGTGACAATTGCCTCTTTCGCGCTGACCGTTTGTGCGCCAGCCCTGGCACAGACTGCGCCGCAGGAGAACGATTCCCGCCCTCCGATCACGGTCACGGAGTCGAACTACATCGTTACGGTCACTGACAACAGAACCCATATCTCCTGCCGGATGCCAACGGCGTTGCCCGGTTCGCGGCTTGGGCCAGTGTGTTTGCCTAGCGTTACGATGGCCCGCTATCCCGATTATGGCCGTCCCGGATGGCGCGATCCTGCCCAAGTCGGGCCGCCGCCCGGCAGTACGTACGCGGGACCATAGGTCAAGCTAGCGGTGGCTTTCTTTTTACAAGGCCAACGCTCTCAGGCGCTTCATCTCTGCGAAGCCTTCAGGCGTGTCGGTTCTTCCAGGTCAGGTAGGCAGCCGCGGCAGCGATGCCTAACACGATAAAAATGCCCAAGAGATAGAGCGGCGTGAGGATGGCAGGGCCAAATCCCCATGCCATCGCAAACCCGGTCAAATAGGCGAAGCCAGCCAAAAGGAGGGCTACCGCCACCAACCAGAGAGCTATCCTCAACATGGCTCAAAGCTAAGCTCGCGCGCGCGCGAGGGCAACGGAGTTCCTTGGAAAACGGATTCAATGATTATTTTTTGATGACATACAAGTATATGTTTTTATTATAGTTTTCGAAGTGAAATGGCTAAAAATTCAGTTGAGACATCATTGTATGATTGACTTTTGATGATCCAGTGATGATCTTGGAGCTGCGGCCGATCAGAGGCCGTAACCAACCAAGGATCACACATGAGCAAATTCGACATCGGTGTGGGCGAGGACTTTCCGCTGGATGAAGGCCAGCCGCAGCAGGACTGCGGTGGACATCGCGGCCGGCACCATCGCCACCACCTTCATGAGCATCATCATCACCATGATCACGAGGGCCATCACCATGGCCGCCACCATCATGGTCATCACCACCACGCGCATATGGCGGCGCTCGCCATGCTGTTCGCCAGGGCCTATCGCGGCCGGATGCGCAACCCTGCCGAACCGGAATAGGATATCGCCATGAGAGGACATCATCATCACCGCCGCCGCCCTCACGGCGAGGAAGCCGAAGCCGGCGAGCGCGCCACCACCCGCGTGCAGCTGGAAATGCCGCCCCAGGCGATGGAACGGTTGCAGAAGCTGAAGGACCGCAGCGAAGCGGCGTCCTATGCCGAAGTAATTCGCAACGCCTTGCGCCTGTATGAGGCGCTGGTGGAAGAGCATGAAAAGGGCTCTGAATTCTCGCTGAAACGCGCCGACGGCGAAACCGTGCAGTACAAGATCTTTGTCTGATGCGCCGGATCGAGATGCCATCGCCCAATCAGGACGATCG
>DATBAP010000024.1:0-29245 GCA_036271455.1 Rhizomicrobium sp. | reverse complement strand
GTGCTGCAGCATTGGCCCAATGCCGACATCCTGACCGTCCTGGCCCAGCTCCCGAAATACCGCGCCGCGCTGATCACCAACGCCTGGGCGCCCGAGGGCGGTGCCCGGTCGAATGGCGATATCCAGGTGGGCGATTGGCGCCCCATCAACCTTGCCGGGCCGCCCTTCAATCTGCCGGGATGCTTTGTGTTCGTATTCCAGGCCTTTGAAATGAAATCGGTTTTTCTCTGGATGCGGCCCCCCGGCGCATCACCGCCTGAAATCGCGCATTGAGGGCGGCTTCAAGGCGGAGCGTCCGGACAGGGATGAGAATAAGGTATCATGCGGTATCGGACCAATTCCGTGGTCACGGAATTCTCTGACGCCTTAAACGCCTCCAGCAGAAAACTCGGTGTTTGCACCGGGGTTGGCGTAAAGTCGTGCAGGGATCCGTCCACATCCCGGTATTGCGTCCGGTACTTGCCCGAAAGCAACCCGGGCCACGCACAATAACGGTACATCCCGGGAGGTTCCGGTAATTCCGCCAGCTCCGACCGCCGTTCGGAGCTGATCACACAGGAATTCGTCACAGCGGGATCGAAGGGCTTGCAGGCCTGTCCATAGAGGAAAGCCGACTGATCATCGTCGGCTGAGGAACAGCCGCCGAGCATAATAAGGCTGGCGCCCAGCACCAGGATTTTGCCGCGCACCGGGGAAAAGCTACGGCAGCGAACGATAAACAAGCAGCTGAAAGCGCGGCGGCGTCGCGCCACCCTGCGGCAACCACTTTTTGTTCAGAGGGGCCAAAAGGTCGGCCTTCTGGACCTGGTCATCGGTCATGCCTTTTGCCTTGGCTTTGGCGACCAGATCGCGCGCCGTCTTGAGCATGCCCCGATAGGCGATGACGCCTTTCTTGTCGGTCACGGGACCATGGCCGGGTACGATTTTCGTCTTGGCGTCGGAGTGGGCGATGATGAAATCAACCGCCCCGATCATGCCGTCAATCCCGCCGCCGGCCGCCACATCGATATTGGGATAGGAGGCCGAACTCACGATATCGCCGGTCGAGATGACATCGGCATCCGGCCAAAACACGATCGTGTCGCCATCGGTATGGGCAGGCGCCAGATGCACCAGCTCGGCGCGCTGCCCCGGTATCTTCACCTCGGTGCCTTGGCCGCCATAGGTCTGAACCGGAAGCGCGTCCTTGGGCGCGGGCGTCCCCGGCTGGCCATTTGTTCCGGGCGGCGGATTGGACAGACGCTTTCCCACATTCTCATGGGCGACGAGGATTGCGCCGTCCTTGGCGAATGCTGCGTTCCCGCCGGTATGATCGCCATGATAATGGGTGTCGATCACGTACTTGATGGGGAGGGCTGAAAGCTCGGCGACCTTTGCCTTGATCTTGTCGTGAAGCGGCGCGTACTCGGTATCCACCATGATGATGGCGTCACTGCCGACCGCGACGGTGATGTTGCCGCCGGTGCCGGCCAACGCCGTCAGCCCATGACCCAGATCCGTGGCCTGCATCACTGTCTTTGAAAAGTCGGGGCCCCGTTGGGCAAAGGCCGGAGCCGTCAGCAAAACAGCCCAAAGAGAAAAGCCAAGAATTGTTTTGATCTTCGGCATGATTCGGCTCCCCAAAATTATCGCCCGCAGCCGGTGACAAGCCACCGGTCATCCAATCTTCATCTTCTGATCTCGCAGCGTCTTTTCGATCGCGGCTTTGCGCGCGCCGGACAGATCGACAAAGGGCGGCCGTTGAAAGCTGGCTGGCTTTCCCATCTCGAAGGTCATCGCATATTGCATGATGCCGTACTGGTCGATGCCATCCTGGGGGCCATAGAGCTGGGCGATCTTTGCCTGCAGCGCCGCGTAGGCTGGGTGAATCTCCTTGCCCGAACGGGCCACCGCGAACAGATCGGCCAGGTCGCGGCAGTAAGGACCGGCCTCCTGGATGATGCCGCCCATGCCATGATTGAGCGCGATCTCCAAATTCTCATAGGTGCCGGTGATGACGTTCATGTCCGGGAAGTTGGCGATGAAGTTGGCGTAGTTCTTGGCGTCGGTGGTGGAATCCTTCAGCCCCACCACATTGCCATAGCGCCGAAGCTGCTTGACCACCTCCACCGGAATGGGCACCGCGCTCCAGCGCGGCACATGGTAGAGATAGAAATTCACGTTCTTGGGCAGTCCGTCCAGCACCATGGTGTAATAGCGCACGATGCCTTCATTCGAGATGCCCTTGACGTAATAGGGCGGGGACACGATCACGCCATCGGCGCCATGATCGTTGGCATGTTTGCAAAGCTCGATCGTGTCGGAAACATTGGCGGTCGAGGCGGTGCAGAGCACGTTCATATTGCCCTTGGCGCTGCCCACTACTTCCATCAATGCCTTGTGCTCGGCCACCGTAAAGGCGGTGAATTCGCCGGTCGAGCCCAGAAAGGTCAGGCCGTCGGCGCCATGGCTCTTGTACCATTCGACCTGTTCGCGCATCGCGCCAAGATCGAGTTTGAGATTCTTGTCGCAGGGCGTGGTGGCGGCGGCCCAGAACTTCATTTTGGAAGAGGGTGCTGCTGTCGCAGCGCTGATGCCGGCCGCGCCTGCCACTGCGGCCGCGCCCATGATCTTCAATGTTTCTCTGCGGGTTGTTTCCAACTGTCCCTCCCAATTATTTTTATGAGCTGGCGCGGCGACAAGCCCGGGGAATTTAGCGCAATCGGCCTCGTTTAGCCATTGCGAACCTCTCTCTGGTGCGCCTCCGCCAGCTCTCCAAGCGAGTGGAAGGTAAAGTCAGTTTTAGGCGCGGCGCCGGGGTCCATCGTGGCGCCGAATCCCTCTTGCGCATGGCGGCGGTGAATCCAGCAATTGGCGATGCCGTGCCGCCGGGCCGGGACGTGATCGTGAAACAGGCTTTCGGCGGTGTGAAGGATGTCGCCCTTTGCAAGGCCCAGGTCACCCACATGCTCCAGCAGGTATGTGAAATTGCGATCGTCGGGTTTGTAGGAGCCGATGTCTTCGGCGGTATAGATTGCGTCGAATTCCACGCCCAGCGCCGCATTGCTGAAGCTGAAACTGCGGTTATCGACATTGGACAGGATGATGAGCTTGTAGTGGCGTTTCAGATATCGCAGCGCGCCCGGCGAATCCGCGAAAGCCGGCCATGCGCGGATTGATTGTCCATATTCCTGGCATTCGTCGATGCTTGCCGCGACGCCCCACTCCTCGGCCAATCGTTTGTAGACGATCGCCAGAAGATCGCAGTAGCGCATGGCGGGCGTTTGGCGTTGCTGCGCGGCTTCGTGCCGGGCGTGCGCTTCCAGGATCAAGTCCCGCGTCAGTTCCCGTTCGCTCTTCCCGGCCAGCCCGCCCAGCGCGCGCATCATGCCGGTTTCCCAGTCGATCAATGTGCCATAGCAATCGAATGTCAGCGCCTTGAAATCGGTTAAGCGCATCAGGCGCTCCTTTCCCCCGGCGGATACCAAAGATAGGCATGCAAGATGTATTTCGCGCGGTCGCGCGGCGGCATCCCGGCATGGGGAAAAAGCCACAAGGGCGGAAATACCGCCAGCCGGCCGGGCGCGGGCGGCACACTGATATCCAGACCGGGAAATATGGTCTCGCCGCCGCCCGGATCGTTGAGATAAAGGATCGCGGTGACCAGCCGCCGGGCATTGCTGTCATCCATCACATCGACGTGCGGGGGAAAGGAATCGCGCCCGTCCGGCAGATAGCGTTTGAGGCGAAGCTCCTCGCTCACCGGCTTGGCGGGCCAATAGGGGCCGATCTCAAGCGACTTCCAGTACTGCCGGATGCAACCGATGATGATCTGGCCGACTTCGGCCTCCACGTCTTTCCAGTGGCGGCTGACACTCAGCTGCATGAAGCTGTAAGACCCGTCCTCGGCCTTGCGCTCATGCAATTCGGGCGCCGCTTCGAACCGGTCGATCAGGGCCTGGCACCGCTCCGGCGAAAGCGTGCGGTCATAAAGCTTGATGTAATCGGAAAGCAATTTCGCCAAGCGTTGCCCCTATCCGGTGCGGCTTAATTCCTTAAGTGAACGCTGCCATGTGTCGCCGTCCAGGGCAAAGCCATTGTCGTGATAAAGGTTGCGGACCGGGATATTCCGCGGCGTTTCGATGATGCGTCCGGAAACGCGCGTCCGATCCGAAGACATGGTCTGCAGGATATGTTGAAGAAACTTGTGCTCCACGCCCATTCCCAAGACCCGGCAACTTAGCGCCAGAGCGAGTATCTCTTCACCCCGGATGACCGCCGCGCCAACCAGACCATGGTCGCTGAGGCGATCCTTTATATGCGCCACGAAAATACGGGAGTCTTTGTCGCCCAGCAACTTTTCGAGTTCCGCGACACTGAATTTGATCCCGGTCGTATTGAACTGGGTGGTGCGCTGAAAAAGCTCGGCAACGCGTGCCAGATCGGTGCCTTGCGTGATCCGCTCGAAGCGCGTCTCGATATTCAATGCGGCGATGAAATCCTCTTCGCTGAGGCTTTGCGCCTGCGCCTCTTCCCGCTGCAATTGCGCGCGCATCGACTGCGTTCGAGTCTCAGACGCCTTGGTGATCTTGGCGATTTGCAGCCTGGGATCGTTCAGCAATCTTCGGCGAAGTTCGAAAAGATTATCGCCCCAGACTTCGATCTCGGGCAGGCGCTGTTGCACGCGTTCCCGCTCCACAGGACTGTCGTCGATGAAGATGAAGGCCTCGGGGGCAAAGCCCAACTCTTTGGCGATCGACTGAATGTTGCTGACTTTATCGTCCCAATTCACGCGCCAGGTAACAAAATCATCCGGCGTCAACAGTTTAAGCCCGGCATAGTGCGGCTGGTATTTCCACAACTCCCTGACGGTCTGCTCGTCATTCTTGCTCACGCAGGCGAGAAGAATTCCCCGCTGCTTGAGCGCGACCAGTGCCTGGTGGATGCCGAAATAAAGCCCCACATAGGAATAGGGGCCGCTGACATCCTCGCGCCATGCGAACGGCGCCCCGGTTTCGGCCAGCACGCCCGGCCATAACAGGCCATCAAGGTCCACGATCACGCATTTTTTCTGGTCCAGGCCCAGCACAGTGGTCAATGCATCGAGGTGTGCCTGCGCTGTTATGGGTTCACGAAGATAGGGGTTGCCGTCCAGCAATCCGGCCAATGGACCCAGATCCGGGAAAACATTGTGCACGGCGGCTTTCTCGCTTTCCGCGCGCTGCAGCATCCAGCCGGGCGATCCCAGATGGGCGAAATCCACCAGCCCGTCGTCGATCAATTGTTCCGCGCCCGCCGCGTTTATCGCCGCCGCGATATCGACAACAGTAACGTCGGAATATTCCTCGACCAATTCCGCCAAGGCGATATTGGCCGCCCGGAATCGGTTGCGATGGCCTTCCGCGCCATGCTCGGCCAATCCCAGCGGCTGGACGGTCGGTTCGGGCAGATTGTCCACCAGGATCGGTTTTGCGGTTTGCGCCCTCAGGCCATCCAATACTTTCCTGATGGCCGCAATGAAGGATTGATGCGGGGGATGGTCAGCGCTGACGGGTAGGTCGCGGCGTTCATTCAGGGCGCCGACAAGGATAGCGTCATGCTTGCGCTCGCCTGCCAGGCGCAGATCGTGGGGAAAACTCGCGGCGATTCTTACATCGATGTCGCGCTCGGCCGCGGCACGGCGCAAAAAGTCGGCTTCCATCTGCACGTCGCAGGCGCCGAACAGCAACACATCGATCCGGTATTTCTTTTCACTTAAATCCTCAGGCGTCAGCGCCACGCTCGCGGAAAAATAGGGCGCAACGCCTTCCTTGGCTGCACGCCGGAAGCGATCCAGCATTTCCACCGGATCGCGGCCATGATAGGGACGCAAAACCTGCGCGACATTCTGAAGTTCTTCCTCGGCGGTTTTGCGCATGAGGATTCCACGCTCGATCAGGGTGGCCAGGACACCTTCTTTGGTGTCCTGGTCCGGCACATCCCTGCCGCCGGAAAACCCATTGATGATCGCGGCAAGCTCCGTGCTGACAGGCGTTCTGGCATGACCGATCGCGTCAACGAGCAATACGCGATTGTCGCCTATCGGCAGCAGGTGGATAAAGCGTGACAGCCGCAGATGCATGGCGACAACTCGAACCGGGTGACCTGCGTTATTGGTTCGCCGCCACGAAGGTTTGGCCACTCATGGCCAGCGTGTCATGCGCCAATTTGAGCAATTGCCGCTGCTGGGTGGGCGAAATGCCCAGATCCTCGGCGACATGATCCTTGCCTTTTGCGCTCAGGATCATCGGGTCCTGGCCGGTGACTTTGCCGAAATCCAGCGCCGCCTCCAGGTAATAGCCATAGGAACTGGCATGATAGGAATCATAGGCCCAGAGATTCATCTTTGACGCGCCCAGATCGTCATACGGATTGCCGTCGGCGATGCCCTGATCGATCGCGCTGTTCCAGGCCAGCCCCAACGGGATCACGCCCGCCACTTCGCTGCCCGCATTCCTGGCGGCGGCTTCGTAGCCTTTCTCGATATCCGCGCCCATTTGCGCGATCGGCGTGCCTTTCCATGGTGCCGGCGCGGTGGGGCCTAAAACGAGGTCGGCCCGGCTCCATGTCGCCAGCAGATAGAATTTCACGCGTGGATTCTGGGCGTGAAACATGTCCGCCATTTCTTTGGTGGACTTGATGAACAGGGCAGGGTCGCCGGGATGGGCCTGATCCAGGGTGGAAAAGCCGTGACCCACCACCACGTCCCAGGGCTTGTCCAGCAGGGCGCGCTTCTCGGCCATGTGGAAGTCGAAGCCTTTGCCGCCCACCGTCTCCAGCGAGACGTCGTAATCCAGGCCCGCTTCCTTGGTGAATTCCTTGAACAGGGCCGGCACGCCGCCGATGGTGCGGCCCAGCGCATCCGGTGGATTAAGATCGTGCACCTGGTCGGTCTCATAATGCATCGCGGCGGAATGGGCCGCGAAGGTGAAGCTGTTGCCGACGAACAGGATTTTGGTCGCGGCGAACGCGGGCGCGGCACTCAGGCAAAGCGCTGCCGTGGCGCAGATGAGTTTTTTCATGAAAGCCTTCCTCACTTTGAATGCGGTACGTGCAGAGAAATCAGCTCTTTCTCCATCGCCGGATTTATCAAGGCGTAGCCTTTGTCGTTGAAATGCTCGCCATCCAGGAACAGATCGCCCGGCACTTTGCCATTGGCATCGCGCACCGGCGCATCCATGTCGAAATATTTGAAGCCGGAATCCTTTTTGGCTTGCGCTTTGGCGAGCTCGTTGAAGCGGTCGATCGCGGCAGCTTCGCCCGGATTGGCGAAGGCAGAATTGGGCGCGTGCTTCATGCTGAGGAAAACAAACGGCACCTTGGGAAAGTCCGACCGTACGCGGGCGTAAACCTGCATGGTCTTCTGGAAGGCGCTGTCGCCGCTGTCCCCGCCCGTGACGTCATTGTCGCAATAGAACAGGATGGCGGAGGGATGATATTTCCCGATCACGTCCTTGTAGTAATACAGCACATCCTCGATGACATTGCCGCCGAAGCCCCGGTTGATCACGCTGAAGCCGGGAAATGCGTCCGCGGTCTGCCATTTCACGATGGTCGAACTGCCGACAAACAAAGCCGGGTTCTTGGGCAACGCATTTCTGGCGTCGAAATTCCGGAACGCCTGGATGTCCTTTTCGTAGCGCTGCGGGTCCGGCACGGCGAACGGGCGCGGATAAACTGCTTGGTCCGCGCGGTACAGCGCCATCACATCGGCGTAATTCTCGGGATGCTGCGTATAATCGAGCCAGTGCGCGCGCCAATACGCCCCGGTGGTTTTGTAGAAAGCCGTCACCTTGTCCTTGTCGGCGCTGCCGTTGGCTTTTGCCTGGGTCAGAAAGTCGTGGAACGCCTGTTTGTCGCCCGCGTCGGACTGGGCCCAGCCGGGGCTCGCCAACAGCAAAAGAGGCGCCAGCGCCAGACTTGCCAGAAAATGTTTGGCCAGAAAATGCCGTTTCATTGTTTCCCCCGTCCCGTTATTGGGGAAACCTTACGCGGCTTTGCCCGGATTCGCCACCATTGACCGTCGCCCGGAGGCCATGGAAACTGTACGGAATAAAGGCCGAAACTGGCCTGGGGAGACATCGGCCAATGCGTGAGACGCGCGTCATCATGGGCATGCCCATCAGCATGGCTGTGCTGGACGAGGGGGCCTGCCAGCACGACCTGGATGCGGTGTTCGCGGAATTCGAGGCCGCGGACCGGCAATTCAGCCCCTTCAAGGACGACAGCGAAATTTCCCGGCTCAATCGCGGCGAGATCGCGGAGAGTGATCTCACCCCGCGCGTGCGCGAGGTTTTCGCTTTGTGCGAACAGACCAAGCAGGAAACGGCCGGCTATTTCAACATCGTCCGTCCCGATGGCACGATCGATCCCTGCGGCATGGTCAAGGGCTGGGCGATCCGGAACGCCGCCCGCCAGCTTAAGGGCATGGGCTTCGCGAATTTCTGCATCGCCGCCGGCGGCGACATCCAATGTCATGGCGTCAATGACCAGGGCAAGGACTGGACGGTGGGCGTCCGCAATCCCTTCCAGCCCGATGAGATCGTCAAGGTGCTGGTGCCCAAGGGCTGCGGCGTCGCCACCTCGGGCAATTATCTGCGCGGCGACCATATCTATGACCCGCACACCGGGCGGTATGGATCGGACGATATCGTCAGCCTCACCATCATCGGCGCCGATGTGATGGAGGCCGATCGTTATGCCACCGCTTCATTCGCCATGGGGCGTGATGGCATCCATTTCATCGAGAATATTCCGGGCTTGGAAGGCTATGAGATCGACAGAAACGGCGTGGCGCGCATGACCAGCGGGCTTGAGAAATTTTTGCCATGCTGAAGCCGCACGGGACGCATGAAAGCCTTGCCGGCAAATTGCTCTTGTCATCCGCGCTGGTGGCGGTGTCGCTGGCCTATGGCTGGTGGCAAAGAGAGAATACGCCCCGCCCACACATCGCAATGACAGCGCCGGTGCCCCAGGCACCCGCGCCTCAAGCATCAGCACCCGCGTCCACGCCTTCCGTCACGACATCCGTGGCGCCGCCTCCCACCACGGCTACGGCACCGGACACCAGCATTGCAACTCTTCCGCGCAGCGCCGCGTCCGTCGCGCCGAAATCCAATGCCGTTGCACCGCCGAACGCGTCCGCCGCGCCCCAAGCCCCACCACAACAGGAGGCGGCGATTTATGTATCGCCGCCTGCGTCGCCGCTGCCGACTGTTCCCTCCAATGATGTGTCTCCGGCGCTTCCCGCTGCGATGGGCACGCCGGCCCCCGGAGTCGTCCCGGCCATCCCCGCCGGCACTCATCTGCTGGACGGCGACTTTGTCAGTGACCGGCATCAACTCGAGTGGGGCGATCTTCGGGTTAGAATTTCCGTCCATGGCGGACTGATAACCGGCGTGCAGATCCTGCAATATCCCGATCACCGTTCGCATTCGCTCGATCTCAGTGAAATGGCGGGCCCGATCCTGGAAACTGAAGTGATCAAGACCCAGCACGCCCAGGTGGACGCCGTCTCTTCGGCCACCGACACCTCTTATGCCTTTCAAGACGTGATCGCCGACGTCCTCATCAAAGCCACCCGCGAATGATGTTCTTCCGGCGTATCCTCACCTATCGATTGGCGTTTTATTATCTGTCGGCCATCATGCTGGCGGCGCTGGTGCTGTCGGTGGTCGGCGTCGTGCATCAGTCCGCGGTGAATCTGGGCTTCTCCACGGCGCTGGCGCTGCTGGTGTGCCTTTGTGTCAACTGGGCTTTCGCGCGGGCCTTTGGCGCGGCGAGCAACTGGGAATCGGTCGCGATCAGCGCCCTGATCATCGCCCTGATCATCACTCCCATAGCGCCCACCGATTTTGCCGGTGACGCGTTCCTGGTTCTGGTCTCGGCCTGGGCGATGGCCTCGAAATACATGGTCGCGACCAGGAAGCGGCATCTCTTCAATCCCGCCGCGTTCGGCGCCGCCCTGATCGGGATCGGCTTGCACCGCACCGTAAGCTGGTGGGTGGGCGATTATGCGGCCTTGTTGCCCGTGATCGTGCTGGGCGGCGCGCTGATGCTCAGCCGCTTGCGCTATTATGGGATGGTGGCGGCGTATGCGGTGGTGGTCTTAAGCATCGCCATCGCCTATGGCGATCTTTCCAGCCTGGCGGGGGTGGAGCGATCCTTATCGGCGATGGCCATCCATTCCATGTTCGGCTTTTTTGGCCTGGTGATGCTGACCGAGCCAAGAACCGCGCCAGTGGGAAGCTGGCGGCAGGTCGCCTATGGCGCGTTTGTGGGGCTGTTATTCTCGCCCTATACGCATGTCGGGAGCTATTATTTCACCCCCGAGGTCGCCATTCTTTGCGGCAACCTCTTTGTCTTCTTGTCCAACAAGCGGCGTATCCAGCGCTGGGTCGAAGCAATCGCATAAGGAGCGCATCTATGACAACCGAAGAAGCCGTGCTGGAAGCTTTGGACAAGCCCCGCGCTCTCTATGCGGTGCAACAGCGTGTCGATCCCAGCAACAAGAGCACCGAGGCGCTCCAGGATCTTTTGATGCGCATGCGCACAGCCGGAAAAGTGAAGTTCGACATCAAGACAGGCAAGTGGAGCAAGGCCTGACCGCCCCAAATATGTTTCGCGGTCAAGCCTTGGCGGCTCCGATATACTTGTCCACCACGCTGTCGATCAGCTTCAGCGGCATGGCGCCGTTGAGCAGGACCGCATCGTGGAATTTGCGGATATCGAACTTGGCGCCCAGCGCCTTCTGGGCTCGCGCACGCGCTTCCAGGAACGTCAGCTTGCCCAGCATGTAGGTGCAGGCCTGGCCTGGCCAGACGCAATAGCGTTCGATCTCGGTAATTGCCGAAGCTTCCAAATCGCCCAGCGTATCGACGTAATATTTCACCGCCTGCTCGCGGCTCCACTTCATGGCATGCATGCCGCTATCCACCACCAGGCGCACGCCCCGGAACATGGAATCGTGCAATTGGCCGATCTGGCCCAGAGGATCGTCGGCATATTCGTTCATCTCCACCGCCAGCTGCTCGGAATAGAGCGCCCAGCCTTCAATATAGGCGGAGAAGAAAGAAAGCTTGCGGATCAGGGGCAGGCTGGCTTCCTGCTGAATGGAAAGCTGCAGGTGATGGCCGGGGATGCCTTCATGGTAGGTCAGCGTGCCCAGCGTCCATTTGGGAATCTCGGCCGTGTTGCGCAGATTGATCCAGTAGATGCCGGGACGCTTTCCGTCCAGCGAGGGATTGAAGTAATAGCCGCCGGGCTGCGCCGCCTCGATGTTTTTCGGCACGCGGCGGATTTCCAGATTCGCCTTGGGCAAAGCGCCGAAATATTTCGGCAGGTCGGCGCGTACCTTCTGCACGCGGGCATTGAGGTCGGCGATCAACTGTTCCTTGGCCGCGTCGGTGTTGGGATAGAGGTAGCGCGGATCCTTGTACATGGCGCGCAGGCGCTCGCCGACCGTTCCTTTGGTCAGGCCCTGCTTCTTCATCAGCGCGTCCAGCCTGGCGGTATGGTCGGCGACCACTTCCAGGCCCAATTTGTGAATCTCTTCCGGCGTCTTGTCGGTCGTGGCCCATTGCGTCAGCGAGGCGCGGTAATACTCGCTGCCCTTGGGCAGCGCCCAGACGCCGGCGTCGTGGCGGGTGTTCTTCTGCAATTCCTTCACCAGCGCGATCTGGCGGTCCAGGGCGGGATAGACTTTCTCCGCCACGATCTTCGCCCCCGGCGTGGCAAAGTCGCCGGCGATCTTCTTGGCCTTGGCACGGTTCACCAGTGACATCACCAGGTTGGAGCTTGCGGCTTTTTCGGCGCGCAGCTGGTTCATCTGCAACAGCGTCTTGGCCAGGGCGAAGTCGGGCGCGACGACTTTCTCAGCCATGTCATGGCGGGTGACGTCGATTTCCTGATCCATGGCAACGGCGAAGCCTTCCAGCCGCGCCAGATAGGCATCGGCATCGGCCTTGGTTTCCACCGGATGCTGGCTGTCCAGGAAGGACGGCAATTGGCAATAACTGCCGGTGAGCTGTGAGAGGATATAGGGCGCGCCCGC
This sequence comes from Rhizomicrobium sp., assembly GCA_036271455.1. Taxonomy (GTDB): domain Bacteria; phylum Pseudomonadota; class Alphaproteobacteria; order Micropepsales; family Micropepsaceae; genus Rhizomicrobium. Next base: position 17,175 of record DATBAP010000024.1, on the reverse strand, counting down.
CCCCGCGCCGCCATAGTCGAACTCCTTGCCGGCATCGTCCGCTGTGGTGAGGCCGTACATCACGATGTCATAGTTGAGCTGATCGCTGCCGGTCAGGCCGGCGCGATTGATCTGGCCGAGGCGGCGGCGCTGACTGGCGTTCACCGCCTTGGCCTTGGCAATCCCCGCCAGCGAGCCGTCGTCGATTTCGCCGCGCAGGCGTGCCCGCTTGCCGGTATCGAGGCCATAGCTGGTGGCGGTGGTGGGCGACAGATCGAGGTCTTGCTCCACGAACTGGTCGAACAGGGCATTGAGCTTGGCGTCGGCCGCCAGGGCGGGTGCAGCAGCGGCAACGGCGAAGGCGGCGGCTCCGGATTTCAAGACGGTTCGGCGATCGAGCATGGCGGCATGTCCTCTGGCAGCAGCCAGAGGATAGAAATGTGGGGGCCTGAGCGAAAGGGGCGGGAATGGAACTTACGGCGAACCGTGCAGATCTATCGACAGAACGCCTGACGTCTCACCCGGGGCGCCCTACGAGAAGGGGAATATTTCCTTCCGCTCCGGATCGGACCGCCGTTCGGGACGGGTCGCACCGGGCTTGAAGTTCGGGTGCACGCCATAGGTGCCGATGGGCGCGACGCCGGTTTTGGCGAAGCTGGCCAAGGCGTGCTTCAGGCGATCGCGCTTCAATTCTCCCATCAGGAATTTGAAACCCGCCGATCCCCCGCCGCTGCGCACCACGATGCCTTCGAAACTGCCAAAGCCCTCGACCTGCAGGACCACCGGGCGGTCGCGCGGGAAATCGGCGTCGGATTTGATCAACGCGCCGCCGGCGCTCAGATCGACGATCCGGCATTCCAGCGGCTGACCCTGCGCCGCATTGTACAGATAGCCGCGCTGATCGACATGCAGGCGGGTGTAGCGGCGCCGGTCCGCCTGGCTGGCGGGAACGTCGCGCGTCGTCAGGGCCTTCACGGCAGCCACGATGTCGGCGGGCGACGCGGGCTTTTTGACAAAGGCGTCGGCGCCCAGCTGCGTCGCCACCGCCACGCAATCGATCAGGCCGCCGTCTTCGCCCATGGCGATGACCAGGGTCTCGGGTGAAACGCGCTTGATCGATTTCAAGGTCTCGATGCCGTCCATGCCCGGCTTGAACAGATCCAGCAGGATCACCGAGACATTCTCGGCATACATCAGATCAAGGATCGCGTTGCCATTCGCGGCCGCGACGCCGCGATGACCCACCTCCTGCAGCGCCGCCCAATAACTGTCACGCAACGGCGCGACATCCTCGACGATGAGCACGGTCTGGCGGCCATGCCCGGGCAGCATGTCGACTGCCGGATTGCGCGGCGGCATGGTCGAAATGTCTGAACCTGACTGCGAAGATTTCATGGCGGGTTCTCGCTCTGGTCTGACAGGATCAATTCCGCGGGGAATTCTAGTTTTTGCTCCCTAAGGAACTGCTAAATTCCGGCGCGCGGCGGGCCCGCCAAACCGGCTTTTCCGTGGGAATCCGGGGCCTTGACCCGGTCACGGCGCGGAATGTTGCCATGACGGGCCGCTCCGCTATCTTTGGCGCATGGGGTCATCGAACAAACGCAACTGGGCGCGAAGGGCGCTTTTCGCGCTGGGTGTCGCGCTCGCCTTCCGTCCGGCTCCTGCCGTGGCGGACGTCTGCCAATACCGGAACCTGATGCCGGAATTCTTCACCTTCGAGGCCGCCACGAAAAATCTGGCCCCCGACATTCGCGCGGCGCGGTTCATGAAAGAGTTCGCCGCCAAACATCCTGTCTTCTATGGCGACAAGGATCTCGGCTGGCCTGCAAGGGCTCAAAAGGATTCGCTGAGGTTGCTCGATCCCCGTCAACCGGAAACCTATCCTGGCTTTCCGCCATTAACGGAAGCGCGGCTTCATGCCGTGGCCGCGACGGTGACAAATGATTTCGCCGCCGCCCAGGCAAAATTTCTCAAGACCTTTCCCGATTTTCGCTGCCAGGACAGCGTGGAATTTGGTCCGTCTTTCCTGCGCTTCGACGGCCATGGGTATAAGGACGCGGCTGGCCGCGGCCACATGCTGTTCGGCATCGATACGATCGCGAGCTTGCATGGCCCGGACGACATGCCGGGATTTTTCGCCCATGAGCTGTTCCACATTTATCATCGCCAAGTGATGGGCGCGCGCGTGCCAGATCCCGACAACGTGACCTGGTGGGCGATGTGGGAAGAGGGACTGGCGACCTATGTGAGCCAGCGGCTGACCCCCGGACTCGATGCGCAGCAGGTCTTGTGGTTTCCGCAAGACATCGTCCAACGGATGCAGGCGCCGGGCGCCACCGCGCGCGCCGCAAAACTGATACTGACCGATTTCGACAAGACGGGCGGCATCTGGTTCAGCAGTGGCGATGCCGCCCCCGGCGGTCTGCCGCCGCGAGCGGGCTATTACATGGGCTATCTGATGGCCAGCGAGCTGGGCCGCGATCATCCACTGATCTGGCTGGCGCAACTGCCGCCCGACCAGGTGAAACAAGATGCGCGCGCATTTCTTGAAGCGCGAGCGAGAATGAGATGAGCCATCTTTCGCGAAGGGACTGGCTTGCCGTGACCGGGGCCACGGCCCTTGATCTGCTGCTGGCGCGCGGCGCGCAGGCACAGTCCTTTGACTCTCGCACGCCAACCGAACTCGACCGCGACTGGCTGAAGGCGACCAGGGCCTATGCGCCGGAACGCGCGCGCCTCCTCACAGCGGTGGAACAGGAAACACAAAGCGGGCCATTCCGTCCCGATTGGGCATCGCTGCAATCCCACGCCACGCCCGCATGGTACCGCGGCGCCAAGTTCGGCATCTTCATCCATTGGGGGCTTTATTCCATTCCCGCTTTCGGCAGCGAATGGTATTCGCGCGACATGTATGTGCAGGGCAGCCCGGAATTCGCCCATCATGTCGCGACCTATGGCCCGCAAAGCAAATTCGGCTACAAGGATTTCATTCCCCGCTTCACCGCCGAACGCTTCGATCCCTCGGCCTGGATGGCGCTGTTCCGCGCTGCGGGCGCCCGCTATGTCGTGCCGGTGGCCGAGCATCATGACGGCTTCTCGATGTATGGCACCCGCCTGTCCGATTTCAGCGTGGGTAAGATGGGTCCGAAACGCGACATATTGGGCGCGGTGAAAGCGGCGGCCCAGGCGCACGATCTGCATTTCTGCCTTTCATCGCACCGCGCCGAACACGACTGGTTCTTCGATGAAGGGCGCAAATTCCCCTCCGACGTGGCCGATCCCGCCAACGCGGGGCTTTACGGTCCGGCCCAGGCGCGCATCACGGGCGCCAACAGCGACGATCTGTTCAGCGATTATACTTATGTGTCGCAAGCATGGCTGGACGATTGGCTGGCGCGCCAGGCCGAGCTGGTGATGAATTATGAGCCCGAGCTGATCTATTTCGACTGGTGGATCGGCCAGCCTTCGTTCCGCAGCACATTGCCGAAATTCCTGGCCTTTTATTACAACCGCGCCGCGCGCGGGGGGCGCTCGTCGGTGGTCAATTACAAGCTGGGCGAGTTCGCCGACGGCGCCGGCGTGCTGGATATCGAGCGCGGCCAGGCGCCGGGCATTCGCGCCGATACCTGGCAGACCTGCACCTCGATCAGCGACAAATCCTGGGGCTATATCGAGAACGATACCTATAAGAGCGCGGCGCAGATCGTCCATCTTCTGGCCGACATCGTCTCGAAGAACGGCAATCTGCTGCTGAATGTCGGGCCGCGCGGCGACGGCAGCATTCCCGACGCGGCGCGGGGCACGCTGCTGGCGGTGGGCGGCTGGCTCAAGACCAATGGCGAAGCCATCTATGGCTCAAGGCCGTGGGAAAGGTTCGGCGAAGGCCCGACCAAAACCGCCAATGGCAGCTTTTCAGAAACAAAGGCCAAGCCCTATACCGCGCGCGATTTCCGCTTCACCACCGCGAAAGGCCGCCTTTACGCCATCCAGATGGCCGAGCCCGAGAACGGCAAGGCGATCATTGCTTCTTTGCGAACCGACCGGCCCGTCAAAGCCGTGACCCTGCTGGGCCGGGATGCGCCGCTGTCCTTTTCGCAAAACGCGGAAGGGCTGACGATCACATTGCCGTCAGACGCGCCCCATCAACTGGCGAACGTCTATCGCTTGGAGATTTGAGCTGTGGCTTTCTCGGAACGTACAAAGCATCTAGCTAAGGCTAAGTCAGCGTTTCGATGTTGCGTCTGTCATAAGCCATTTGTTGAGGTTCATCACCTCATCCCCCAAGCCCATAGAGGTAGAGACTCTCTTTCGAATGCTGCGCCCCTTTGTGCGTCTTGCCACGACCTGTACGGCGGCAATCATGAAAAAAGGAAAACGCTTCGCCAAATGCGAGACAATTGGTGGGAACTGATCGCGGAGCGTAACAAGCGTATAACTGATGTCTCGGAAACAGAACCGCCGTTTGAAATTCTAGAAGATCGTCACGCCGAAGGAGGCTTAAGACGATCAAGGGCTGTTCTCTATCATAGGATTTTTTCAACGGACGACTTCGCCACTGCCGCATCCGATATTATAAGATTGGTGCATGGGTCACAAAAGCATGTTCCGAACCGTAGGCGATTACTATTCGTAGATATTGAAGGGCACCGCCAGAAGCGGGGAAATTTCGATAGCGATATGTTTGAACTTCAATATCAATTTCTTTCTGATTTTGTGATCCCTTATGTAACTGAAATTCATATGCCCTTATTTTCAGTTCAGAACACGAAAGCGCAGGTGAATGAGGTTCCTGAAGGTGTCTTCTTCATGAAGGGAGTGACCCCAAAAGAACTCCGCCGAGCAATTGCGGCAGGAGTGAATGACATTTGGGTGGCCAGCGAAGGTGCGAGCTTGCGCATCGCCAAACCGACCCAAACGAAGACATTTATGCGTACGCCTCACAAAAGGGGATCTAAGAAACGGGGATGATGCCGGATTGTCGCCGCCGCTGACCGCTAGAGCGATGCCTGTACGGTGCCGCAATCGGTGCAGGTGAATGTCGGTGGGGTGCCGGGATGCTGTTCAAGGCTCTCGGACATATTGACCACCCGCTTGGCCGCGCCCGCGCCTTCCCAGGTGATATGCGCCTCGCGGCCGCAACCGCTGCAGACAAGCTCTTGCATGAATTGTTCGGCCATGTGCGCTCCCGTTAAGACCGCAACCTAGCGGCGGACCCGGCCCCTCGGCAATGCGACAGCCTAGCGCCGCGCTTCCAGCGCCATCACGGCATAGCTGGTGGCGGCGTCGCTCATGAACGGGCCGGGGTCGGACTTGGGATCGCGGTCCTTGTTCAGCGACCATGCGGTCCAGGCTCCGGTTTCTTTGTTCTGGTTCGCGAGCAGCCAGGCGATGCCGCGCGCAATGTGCGGATTGGTACGCGCGGTGACGCCGCTTTCCTCCATCACCAGCACGATCAGCGCCGTGGCATAGCCGTCGGACCGTGTTTCCAGCGGCGTGCCGTCCACCCGCTTCCAGGGGCCCAGGTCAGTCGCGCTCCAGCCGCCATCGGCATGTTGCAGATGGGTCAACGCATCCACCAGTTTCGCGCGCTCCGCCGTGCCGATCACAGCGGGGAACGAGTCCGATGCCCACAGCGCCACGATCTGGTTCAGCAAGGGCTGCGCCGCGTAATGGCTTTGCAGGTAAGAGGTGAGGGCGGCCAAATTCGCCGCGATCTTGGGATCGTCGCGGTAATGGTCGGGCGCCTTGCCCACCGCCATCGCCATCAGCGCGGCCCAGTGATATTGCGATTCATTCGACTCCCATGGCGCGAAATGAAAATTCTGCCACACCCATGACCCGGCATCGGAGCCGCTAGGCGACTGCAGCGCCCAGGCATTGTCGAATGCCGTGTGCGTGGTCGGGCTCATATGGCCCGTGCGCGCATCAAAGCTGCTGAGGATCACTGCATTCAGCACCGACTCGGTGTTGCGGGATTCGACTTCCTTGCCCGCGCCGGAAAGAACGTCGCTGTAAACCGGCTGCATCTGCGTCCAGTTCATCACCCGCTTCTGGATGCTGGCCAGCATCACCTGTTCCGCCGCCGATGGAGTCTGTTCGCCCAATTGCTGACTGAGGCCCGGGCGCGCCAACCCATAAGACCCCTGGGTGTGGCAGGAGACGCACATCGTGCGATGATCTTTTTGCGAGCGATCCCAGGATTGCCACCAGACTTCGCGGCTATCGAGATAGCGTTCCGCCGCCGGAGCATCCCATTCGCTTCGGACCGGCGGCTTGTCGGCCGCGCTGGCGGCGGCAAGACTCAGGACCGACGCGCCAACCACGCACGCCAACCCGATCCGTCTGGTTTTGTGCCTTTTAACCTCGTCGCCCACCGCATCACCCCGCCCGGCAATTCGGTTCGAACCTAGCAGAATTGGGATGGGCTTCAAAAAGCAACGCGTCTGAACGCGTTTAACCGCTGATCAGCCTGCGGTATTCCGCTTCCGGGACGCCATAGCTGCCATTGGCGGCTTCTTCCAGCGTGGGGCGATCGAGGATGGTGATGCGGCGGCGCACCACGCGCAGAACCTTGCGCTTCTGAAGCTCGCTGAGCGCCAGGGTGACGCTGGCGCGCCGCGCCCCCAGCATCAGGGCAAGAAACTCATGGGTCAGCTCAATGACGCCGCCATCGGCGCGGTCATCCGCCATCAGCAGCCAGCGGGCCAGCCGTTCCTCGATCTTGTAACGGCCATTGGCGAGGACGGTATAAGCCATCTGCGTGACCAGAGTATGCGCATAGCGCAAAAGGCTGCGATGCAGATCGGGGCTCTGCGCCATCGCCGCGCGCAACTTTTCCGTGGGGATGCGCCAACCCTTGCCGGCAGTCTGGATGAAGGTCTCGTGGGCGGCATGTTCGACGCCCAGCAGGATGGGCAGGCCGGTCATGCCTTCCCTGCCGATGATCCCCACTTCGATGTTGTGATTGGCGCCGGCGCTGACCACCATCGAGCCAAGACCGCTGTCAAAGAAGTAGATGTTCTCGATGGAGCGGCCGCGCAGTTCGAGCTGACGGCGCAGCGGTAGGTCAACGCTTTCAAGATCGGGCTTCAGTAGCGCGAGATCGGCAAGCGCAAGGGACGCCAGTAACTGGCTGCCGGTCTTTGACGGCGCGTGCACGACGTTTCCCTTTATGGGCCGGCGCGCGTGTCGCGTCTGCCAATGCTCCTTCAAGTGCAGGATGCGTCAGGGAACCTAGGCTTAGGCCGCGCGATTGCAACAGCAAACCCGGTGCGTAAATGGCGCCAAAAACGTACCAGCGGAAATAGCCAATAAAGGGCTGGAACCGGCTGTTCGTGCTGCATTTAAGTGAAGGCAGTCAATCATTTCGGGCTTTTCCGTCTCCAGAAAAGGGCTGAATAGGCGGTTATTTGACTATCAGAGTTGGGAATGAGCGCGTATGTTTTGTACGAAATAATTGTTCGTTTCGTACGGAGATAGGATCGCCATGCGGTATCACTTCCATATCAGGGACGGTGCAGCCGTCATTCCCGACGAAGAAGGCAGCGAGTTCGCAACCCTGGATGCGGCGCGCGCCGAGGCCATTGCCAGCGTCGGCGATCTCGCGATTGAAGACATCCGCAACCACAGCGCGGTCCGTGCCTGGCGCGTGGAGATATCCGACCGCGACGGCACGGTGCTCGCCAGCATCGGCCTGAATTTTTCCGAAACCCTGAATTGAGAAGCCGATCCGGCATTCCGGTTGGCGAACAAATTGCGTGGGAGCGCTGGACATGGACCAGATAGAGAGGAGGCAAAGCTATCTCGAGAAAGCCAAGGAGGCCGAACAAGAAGCCGCCAAGGTAAAAAACGCCGAGCAACGCACCGCGTGGCTCAAGGTTGCGGAAAATTACCGGCAACTGGCTGGGCAAAAATAGCGCTGCTTAAGTCTTTGAACGGTTCGCCGCCTGCGTGCTGTCTATGCGCAGCCGGAATCCCGGCTCTATTTCGTGTCGCGCGGAAGTGGGTGCGGGAGGCGTCTTCGATGCCGGCCGTTACTTCTTCAAATAATCGCCCAGGGTGGCCTTGGACGCCGCCTCATCCTTGAGTGGCGTGATCTTGTCCGGATCGATCCTCACCATGATGTAATCGATGTGGTCGTCAATGTGGGTGAATTGGTGGCCGGTGCCCGCCGGAATGACCACGACATCGCCGGGCTTGAGGTCATAGCTCACGCCGTCCTTGATATCGTCGGCGTTGTTGCCGGGGCCGTTATACAGCCGCACGGTTTCCTCATCGGCGGGGCGGCGCTTCTTGTTCACCAGCTCCGGCCCCAGCTTCAAAGTCGCCGTACCGTCGATGATGTGATAAACCTCGCTGACCAGATCATGCTCGGCCACCGCATGCGCGCCGGGCGTGTCCAGCTTGCCGCGATGCTCCACACCCAGGGCGATGTGCACCTTGCCGATATCGATGTCGCGGACCTGTTGATCGATCCGATGTTCGGCCACCGCCTTTTTGCTATAGGCCTGGATTTCTTCGGCGGGGATGTAAGTGCCCTGGCACATGATGCAGCTGGGTTGCGGATCAGATGACTGCGCCATAGCCGGCGTTATCGCCAACAAGCCAAACAAGCCGAACATAATGGTGCGCATGGATTTTCCCCGACAGCTCTAAACGACCCGCCATCTTCTCTCTCAGGCAGGGTCCTGGCAACAAAAAGCCCACCGGATTTCGCCGGCGGGCTCCTTTAAGAATTCAGGCATTACATCCGATAGGTGTCGCGTTCCTTGCGGATCTGATCGAGGTCATAGGCCGGCGCGGCCGGGTCGTACCCGGTCCAGCCGGTTTTGCGGTAATCGGCTTCGCGCGCGGCGATGTCGAAGGCCGTTTCGTCCATGATGGCCGCATATTTGGCCTCGTCAGCGTCCGGCACTTTGGCCGTCACGATGGCGCCGCCGCGGCGCAGCGCTTCGGCATAAAGTTCGGCGTTTTCCTTGCTGGCGCCGGATTCGACCAAGGCGCCGATGATGCCGCCCGCCGCGCCGACAGCAACCGCGCCCGACGCCAATGCGGCCAGCCAGCCAGCCGCCACGACCGGGCCGATCCCGGGAATCGCCAGCATGCCAAGACCCGCTGCGGCACCGGCAGCGCCGCCGACGATCGCGCCCATGCCGCCGCCGGTGACGGCGCCCTCGGCGCGGTCATCCTTGCCGTCACGGTCCTTGTCATGCTTGGGATCGACATCGTTGCCGCCCGGCTTGTGCCAGCCATCGGCGTTGCTGGCGACGATGCCGATATGGCTGTCGCCCAGACCCGCGGTCTTGAGTTCGCGAACCGTGAGCTCGGCCGAGGCATAGTCATTATAAACGCGCGTGAGTGTTTTCGTCATGGTGTGATCCTTTGAATCGGGGAAGGGGATGGCGAATCTTCAGTTGACGTTGCCCTGGTAGTCGACGCTCACGGGACCGGTATGGCCGTCCTTCATCGCTCTGCCGCGCCAGACGCCTTGTTCGTCTTTGCGCAATCTGACGACATGGGTGTAGCCCTTGGCTTCGATCTGCGATTTGGCTTGCGCCTGGGTGAAACTGTTCGATCCGGCGACCGGCATCGACGAATTGTTCTGATGCATGTCCTTGACGGCGGGATTCTGCGGGCCCTGTTGTGCCGGCATGTTTTGCGCGGATGCGATGGACGCAAACAATCCCAACGCCGCGGCAGTCAGTACGATAACGCGCATATGATTATTTCCTTGATGAAAGACCTACGCGTAACTCACCCGGCACCAGGATGTTCCCGGATTCCATGGCGTTATCGCGCGAGGCGACGCGTCGCGGCGGCAGGTTCGGAACCGACCGCCAGCCCGGTAGTTTTCACCACGCCCCATAACGGAGAACACCAATGGATAAGGACCGCATTGCCGGTTCGGCCAAGCAGGCCGGCGGTACAATCAAGGAAGCCGCCGGCAAAGTGACCGGCGACGCCAAGTTGAAGGCCGAAGGTTCCGCGCAGAAGACCGAAGGCAAAGTACAAAATGCCGTCGGCGGTGTGAAAGACGCCATCCGCGACGCATCGAAATAATTTCGCGCCAAAATCAAAAGCCTGAATCAAAAAGGCCCCGGTTTGACCCGGGGCCTTTTTTTATTCGCGGAAACTGACACTACTTCGGCGTCACTTTGAACAAGGCGCCGGGATAATTGTCTTCCAGCATCCACAGCGCGCCGTCCGGGCCTTCTTCCACATCACGGATGCGATGGCCCACGGCCCAACGCTCGGCCGGTTTGGCCCCGCCCTTGCCGTCGAAGACGATGCGGTTGAGCGTCATGGTCTGCAATCCGCTCATCAGCGCCGAACCATTCCATTGCGGGAACATCGCGCCCTTGTAAAAGATCAAATTTCCCGGCGCGATGATGGGTGTCCAATAGATCACTGGCTTGGCCAGGTCGGGGCGCGTGTCGGGACTGGCGATCGGCACGCCGTCATAGTTGGTGGCGTATGACGCCAGCGGCCAACCATAATTCTTGCCCTTTTCGATCAGGTTCAACTCGTCGCCGCCTTTGGGGCCATGCTCGGCTTCCCACAGGCGTCCATCGGGCCCGAACGCCAGCCCGTACGGCGTGCGATGGCCGGTGCTCCAGGTCTCGGCCGGCGTCAGGTTCGGACCCGGAAAGGTATAAGTGCTCACCACCGGCGCGGTCTTGGCCGCTTCGGTATTGGCGGGTGGATCGATCAGGGGAATGGTCTGCGCGCCGGTTTGTCCGGCAAACGGATTGCCCGGCGCGGGCTTGCCGTCCAGCGTGAGATGCAAAATCTTGCCTTCCGGCTGGTTGATGTCTTGCGCCGGGGTCATGCGCTGGCGTTCGCCCACGGCGAGGAAAAGGCTATTGCCGTCGGGCGCGAATGCGATCGGTCCGCCCGGCTGGCCGCCCTTGCCGCGCGGCATCTGACGCCACAGCACTTCGAAATTCTGCAGCCGCGCGCGGTCGCCGGTGAAGTTCAACTGCCCGCGCCCCATCGCAAAGCCGCCGCCATAATCGCCGGGCTCGACATAGGTGAGATAGATATTGTGGTCGGTGGCGTAATGGGGCGAGAGAAACACGCCCAGCAATCCGTTCTGGCCCTGGTAATAGACGGGGGGAACGCCGCCCACTTCCATCTTGGCGCCGGCTTGCGTCACCAGCTGCAGATGGCCGACCTTTTCGGTCACCAGCATGCGGCCGTCGGGCAGGAAGGCCAGCCGCCAGGGGTAATCGAAGGTCGCCACCGGGGTGAGGGTGAAGGGCAGGTTGGTGTCGGGCGGCAAGGTGCCGGCGTTGATCTGCGCATTCGCCCCCGTCGCCACAGCGGCCAAAGCCAAAGCGCCAACACCCATCATCCAATTTTTCACGTGAAACTCTCCCTCACAATTCTTGTGGCTGCTATCATCATAGCACGCGTTGCGTTATGTTTAGCAGGATATCACGGGGGGTGGCGATGACGATCCGGGCTGCGGCTTTTGTTTTTACAATGTTCGCGTTTTCAGCATCGGGGGCGATGGCCGCCGAAATCCTGATCCATGACGCCAAGTCCCAGCCGGAAAGCATGGCCATCGCGCCGGACGGCAGCGTGATCGCGGGCAGCGCCAGTTCGCCTTACGTCTATCGGGTGAAGAAGGGGGCGACGACGGCCGACATCTTTGTCGATGCCAGCGGCGAAGGCCCCGGCACTTTCTTCCTGGGCCAGCTGGCCGATCCCGCCACCAATACGCTTTGGACCTGCCAGTTGACGCCGGTGCCCGGGACCACGCCGCCCGCGCGCCATTCCAGCTTGCGCGGCTTCGACCTGGCCACGGGCAAGGAAAAATTGCGCTGGAATCTGCCGGGCGACACTACCACCTGCAATGATTTCGTCATTGGGCCGGACAAGGCGCTTTATATCTCGGACACTTCGAACGCCAAGATCTATCGGCTGGCGCCGGGGGCGACGTCCGCCGACCTCTTTATGCAGAACAAGGCGTTGGATGGTATCGACGGCCTGACCTTCCTGGACGGCGTGCTCTATGTGAACAATGTGATCTTCAGCAAAGTCTATCGCATCCCGTTCGACGCGTCCGGCAAGCCCGGTCGTCCCGTGGATATCTGGATGGACGCGCCGGTCAGGGGCCCCGACGGCATGCGCGCCGCGAACCACAAGCTGTTCGTCGCCGCCAACGGTTCGGGCCAGGTGGATGCGCTCACCATCACGGGCGACACCGCCCATGTCACGGTGCTGAAGGACGGGCTGGACACGCCTACCGGGATCGAGCCTTCGGGCGACACGCTGTGGCTGACCGAGCGCGGCGTGGGCAAGGTCTGGTCGCTTCCCATGCCGAAATAGCGCCCGCCCCTTAAGCCGGTTGCGGTTTGCAGGCGCGGTTTGCATGATCGGCGCTTGGAGCGGGAGTATTTCATGTTCGCGCGAACCGCCTTGATCGCGGCATTCGTCTTTGCCGCAAGTCCTGCATATGCGGGCGCGGATTTGCATGACCTCTATGATGCTCTCCAAACCAAAGGCCAATCCGTAACAATCCCGGCAAAAATCCTTGCGAGACTGAAGTTGGGCGTGCCGGCTTCCGATATTCCGGGAAAGGAAATCATCGTCACCGAAACCGATCGCGACCAGCGCGGCATCACCGCGTTCAAGCTGGCGGATGGTCCCTGCATGACGATGTTTCATGTCGAACCGGACAAGGACGATTCCTGGCTCATCAGGTTCAGCCTGGATGGCCGCATTCTCAACCAGGAATGGGAGGAGGGCGGCTATCGCACCTATGAGATTAAGTCGCCCCAGGTCGCCGAGAAGGAGATTGCGTTTTGGCGCCAGCGGATGGCGGGCGGCCCGCGCATTGGAGCGGAGAAGTAATCGCCATGCCCGGCAGGAAACACGAAAATCTTGCCGCCAGGCTGCTCTTGTCCTCCGCGCTGGTGGCCGTGTCTCTGTCTTATGCCTGGTGGCACAGGCACACCGAAGCAGCCCCGCACATAGCAGCGGCTGAAGTGCCTCAGCCACCGGTGACGCACGCGACGGCCAATCTGGCAAATCCGGCGATGACCGCGCCATCAGCGCTACAGCCCTTGGCGGCCGCCGCGCCGCCGCAGCACCCGGTGCGTTTGCCAGCCCCGCTCAGCGCGCTGGCGTCGCTTCAGATGTATCAGCCGCCGCCGGTTCAAACGCCGCTCCCTCTGGTCACCGGAACGCCATCGCCCGGCGCCACCGCGCCGATCCCCGCCGGCCTCGAAGACGGCGACTATCTCAGCGACACGCGGCAATATGAGTGGGGCAACCTCCAGGTGAAAATCTCCGTTCATGGCGGACAGATCACCGGGGTACAGATGGTGCAGTATCCCGATCACCGCGCGGAGTCGCTCCAGATCAGCCAGATGGCGAGCCCGCTTCTGGGCAGCGAAGTGATCAAGACTCAGCAGGCCAAGGTGGACATCGTCTCTTCGGCGACCGACACCAGCTATGTCTTTCGGGACGCCATCGCCAGCGCGATCAAAAAGGCGAGCCGCCAATGAGCGCCGGGACCGGTTCGCCCTGATCTGACAAGACCTTGGCCGGTTTATGCCGGGGCCGGTGTGCAGTGCAATGTGGACACTCCTGACGATTCGGGATTAGCCTTGTCCCATCAGTTTTTCGCGACATGCACATAAATTAAAAGCGCACTCGGGGAGATCGCGATGCTTCCATCACTGGACCGCAGGACATTCATCAATAGCCTCGGCGGAGTCGCCGCGGTTGCCGCCATGACGCATGAGGCGCGAGCCGATGCCATGGAAGATGCGTTGGCCGCGCCCATGCAGGACACCGCGATGCACGCGGAGCCGGACAGCATGAAAGATGTGGCGCCGCCAACCGTCGCCGAGCTGGATGCGCAGATCACGACGCGGTCTTACCGCCGCGGCGCTGGTGGATTGTTCGTGGCCACCAAGCCGGGCGCGAAAGTGGAGCGCCTGAAGCCGCTGCCGGCAAAGGCCACCATCATCGATTTTCACCAGAACAGGTTCGGGACCAGCCAGCACTGCCTGCAAAGCGCGAACAAGGCGCTGCAGTCCGGGGCCGACGAGGAGATCATCCTCGCCTGCTTCCTGCACGATACGGTGCATGCCCTGGTCAAGACGGATCATGGCTGGTGGGGCGCGCAAATGTATGCGCCCTATGTGTCGGAACGCACCGCCTTTGCCATGCGCTATCACCAGGCTCTGCGTTTCTATACCGACAAGGACGCGGGCTACGAATATCCCGACCTCTACCGGCATTTGTTCGGCGTCGATTATGTGCCGCCACCCCACATCGATGCGGCGTATAAATATGCGCGCAAGCATAAATGGTATGGTGCGGCGCGCGCGGTCACGGTGAACGACCTCTATGCCTTCGATTCCAGCAAGGTCATGAAAATCGATCCGTTCCTGGACATCGTGGGCCGCCACTTCAAGAGTCCGGAAGAAGGGCTGGGCAACGACAACAGCCCCTCCGCGCATATGTTCCGCGCGATGAGCACGCCGGACGTGCCGCTTTAGGGATTCTTTTATTTCCCCCTCCGGCCTTCGCATCGCAAGCGCTGCTAGAGGCGGGTCCGTGCGTTGCCGTTAAAACGCGATCTCGCCGGTCAGCATCTGCCAGAACATCACCCAGTCGCCCATGAAGCTGTAGAGCGGGAAACGGAATGTGGCCGGCCGGTTCTTCTCGACCGTCAGGTGCGAGACCCAGGCGAAGCCGTAACCGGCCAGCGCCGCGCCCACCAGCCACCAGACATTGCCAGTGAGCAGCAGCGCCAGAAAGCACAACAAGGCCAGGCTGGAGCCCACGAAATGCAGCCGCCGCGTGGTGCGGTTGGCATGTTCGCTGAGATAGAAGGGATAGAATTCCGCGAAGCTGGAATATCTCTGCATCGTTCCCCTCGTGGATTCTACTGCGGGCTCACAGTATCGCGAATATCCACGTCGCGGATATGCTCCTTCTTCCACACCATCGAATCCATGATGCGGGTGCGCCCGGATGGATGGTCATAGAAGATGATCTCTTCCCATTTGCCGGGCTCGAGCTTGCGATAGGTGGAAAGCTTGAGCGCGATGGTGGCGAAGGCATCGGGCTTTCTTACCGCATCCAATCCGAAAACATCGGCCTGATGTTCGGTGGTGCGGCTGATGGTGTTGGTGATGGGCGTCGCCAGGAAAAAGAAGACGCTGAAGAGCGCCACCAATAGCGGCAGGCCCGCAATGTCTTCCACCCGCCTGACCTGCCATTGGCCGCCGAACAGCTCGGTGGCGAAGATGAATCCCCAATGCATGAAGGCGAAGGCGACGATGATGACCAGTCCGGTCAGAAGGATCAGCCGCGTCATGTGGCCCATCACATAATGACCCATCTCATGGCCCAGCACCGCCAGCACTTCGTCATGCGTGCCCTGGTGCAACAGATTGTCGTTGAGGCTGATGCGCGTGGTGCCCAGAAAGCCCGAGACATTGGCCGAGATGCGGTTGGACTGCCGCGATGCATCCACCAGCCAGACATTGTCGGCGGGAATGTCATTGGCGCGCGCCACGGAAAGGATCTGCGCCTTGAGCGGGCTGTCCGGCAGCGGCGAATAATGATTGAACAAGGGCGCGATGAAGAGGGGAAAGATCACCGCGGTCACGATCTGGAACAGGATCACCAGGCCCGCGCCCCACAGCCACCAGCTTTCGCGCGCGCGCCGTATCGCGCCATAGAGCAGGGGCACGAAGATCAGCGCCGCCACCAGGGACAGCGCCAGGCTGGTGCCTTGGTCGCCCAACCAGGCCAGGAAAGTCTGGTTCGACAAGCCATAGGAATGTTCGCGGAAAAAACCCTCATAGACCGAGAGAGGAAATTGCGCGACGGCCATAATCGCCACATAGGCGACGCCGTAGATCATCGCCTGGGTGACGCGGCTGTGCGTCCTTTCCGCCGCCCAGTCGCGGATGGCGCTGGAGATGCCCAGCCACAGCAGCAGCCCCGTCACCACCAGGGTCCACAGCAGATCCACCGCCATCAGCCAATAGCCGCCTTCGAAATAGGCGTCGGATTTCGCGCGCGCCGCGCCGTTCACTTGCGCCAGATAGGCGGCGGTCGCGCGGGCGGCGTCGAAATTGGGCGTGGCATCCACCACCGCCAGTTGCTGGACCTGGACATGCGCGGTGGGCGCGGCGCGGGGCGGCTGGCCCTGTATCTGGTCTTGCGCCAATGCGGGGATTGCCACCAGGGCAAGAAACGCCAGCACAGGGAACAGCAAGCGGCGCATGAATTTCTCTCCAGATACCAGCCCGAAACATGGCGCGGTTCTCGCCCCCCGCGCAAGTTTGCTCTAAGACGAGGCCATGATCATCCACCGATTGTGTCTTTTGTCGGGCTTGACACTTGCAGCGCTGGCTTCCCCTGGCCTCGCCGCCGAAAGCGCGGGGCAGCGCTATGCGAGCTGCCTGCGCACCGCTAATCTCGATCCCGGCCGGGCGCTGGTGCTGGCGACGGAATGGAGCAAGGCCAAGGGCGGCGCGCCCGCCGAACATTGCGCCGCCGTGTCGCTGGTGGAACTGAAACGCTATCCCGAAGCAGCGACGCGGCTGGACGCGCTGGGCCGCGCCCCCGACATGGGCAATCTGCGGCCCGAGATTTTCGACCAGGCCGGCAATGCCTGGATGCTGGCGGGCGATGCCGACCGCGCGGTGGCGAGTTTTTCTAATGCGCTCACCTTGTCGGCCAATGACGCCGATCTTTATGCCGATCTCGCCCGCGCCCAGGCGATGCAGGATGATTGGCCAGAAGTGGAATCTGATCTGAATGCCGCGCTCGCTCTCCAGCCGCGGCGCGCCGATCTTCTGGTGCTCAGAGCCAGCGCCCGCTCCACCCAGAACCGGTTCATCGAGGCGCGCACCGATATTGAGGCCGCCCTTCAACTGTCGCCGAAAAATCCCGAGGCCATCATGGGGCGCGGCAGCATCAAGCGCGACAGCGGCGACCTGAAAGGCGCGCGGACTGATTATCAGGCGGCCCTGACCATGAATCCCTCCGCCGCGACCCGTGAAGAGGTCCAGCGCAATCTGGCGGCGTTGGACGCTGCAATGCAGCCCAAACCCAAGCCCGCCCCCGCCCAAAAGAAATAGTCAGCAAATCCCGTGGCTTGCGTTGCCCCTTTCCAGGCCCGGGCGAAACCGGAATCATGCGCCCGCACGAATCCCCTCG
>DATBAP010000023.1:0-43961 GCA_036271455.1 Rhizomicrobium sp. | reverse complement strand
CATCACCGTGATCGAGCACACCCCGATCGACTATCTGGATTTCGCTTCGCCGGAATCGGGCCTGGGCTCGAAGATCGGGCTGGACGCCACCAACAAACTGCCGCCCGAGACCCACCGCGAATGGGGCCGCAAGATCAACATGAACGAAGATGTCATCCGCACCGTCACCGAGAAATGGCCCAGACTTGGGCTTCCCGGCAGTGGCAAGCCGGTCTGGCCGCGATAGATTTACGACAATTCTGCGGTTAGATTCCCCGTTGGCCGGATGGGGGCTTGCATGCGCACATTTCTCGCATCGGTTGCGTTGGCCGTCGGCGTTGGAATTTCGGGCGTGGCACACGCGGCGGATTGCTCGGCGCTTCAGATCCGCAATACCGTCAAGATGGCGCCGATCGCGCGCTACGGATTGATGGTGGTGCCGATCACGCTCAATGGCGTGGAAAAGAAATTCCTGTTCGATACCGGTGGTGGGCTCAATTCCATCTCGCGCGCGACCGTGCAGGAATTGAAACTGCCGGAATATCACAGCAATGTCCGGGCCTCGGATCTCTATGGCGAGGATTCCGATACTTTCGTGCAGGTTCACGAAGTGGCGTTCGGTGCGGCCAAGACCAGCGGCGTCCAGCTTCAGGTTATGGGCAATTTCGGTTTCAAAGACGGCAATGCCCCGTTCGACGGCATCCTCGCCACCGGCTATTTCAATCACGACGATGTCGATCTCGATTTCGGCGCCGAACGGGTGAATTTCTTTTCCACCGATCACTGCGAAGGAAAGGTCGTCTATTGGCCGCATCAAGTCCTGTCGGTCGTATCGGTGAAATTGGAGCAAGGTCATATCGACCTGCCGGTGACGCTGGATGGTCACCCATTGCATGCGCTGATCGACACAGGCGCCACCCGCACCACGCTCAATCTTACCCGCGCGGTGGAAAAATTGGACTTTTCGCCGAATTCATCATCGCCGCCTGGAGCATTCAAGGATGCCCCGAATGCACAAATCTACCCTCGCCGCTTCGGCGCGCTTTCCTTCGAGGGGGTAACAGTCGCGAACCCCGTCATCATAGTCCAACCGCTTCAATCCGGTGGGAGCGATAACCGGGCTGCCCTCGGCAGCCGGGCAGAGCATATGGATGACGAAACCAACCGCCTCAGTCCGGACATGATCGTCGGCATGGATGTGCTCAGGCGCCTACATCTCTATCTCGCGACAGATGAGGAGAAGCTTTATATCACCGAGGCTGGCACCGGCGAATCGGTGCTGTTCAAAGCCCCAGCCGCGCATTGATGGGCCTCCCGGTTTCCTGACCAACCGCGCAATAGCTTACGGTGTACCGGCTTTGCGTGAGCCGACGCCCGCGCCTATGATGGCACTGTGAGGAGCGCGCCCAGAGTCCTGATTTCCCTGTCCCTGATGGCTCTTGCCCTGGGGACTACGGGCGCTCGCGCCGATGGCTCTGCCGCCGAATGCTCATCGAATCTACGCATCCTCAATTCCGTGCAGATGCAGGCCACCACCGACCGCACCGTGATGGTGGTGCCGGTGAAGATCGACAATATCGACAAGAAGCTCTTGCTCGACACCGGCGGCCTGGTCAGCCAGATTTCGCGCGCGACCGCGAACGGACTGGATCTGCCCGAGCGCTATCGCGAACAGCGCCTGTTCGACCTGGCCGGCAACAGTTCCAACGCCCAGGCCACCGTGCCCAAGCTGACCTTGGGCAATCAGAGCCAAAACGAAGTGCCGATGGCAGTCGCGCCCAATCCCGATCTGGGCACCGCCCTGCCCTATGACGGATTGCTGGCGACCGATCTTTTTCCCGGCGACGATATCGACATGGATTTCGGCGCCCGGCGCCTCACCACTTTTTCGCCTGATCACTGCACAGGCCGGGTAGTCTATTGGCCCGCAGACCGCATCGCTGTGGTGCCGATCACCGAGAACCACAATCTCATCATCATTCCGGTGATGGTCGCCGGCCATCCCCTGAACGCGGTTCTGGACACCGGCTCGCAATACACAGTGATGAACATGGCGGTGGCGAACCAATTGTTCGGCCTCAGTTCGGCGTCGCCGGACATGACGCCCTTGACCGAGGCCAATGGCGAGAAGAGCATCACGCTTTACCGCCATCTCTTCGACAAGCTCACTTTCGAAGGTGTCGAGGTCTCGAATTTGCAGGTCTATCTCCTGCCCAACCAGGTGGCGGTGCATGATCGGCCGCGCTCGCTGTTCCTGCTGGGCCCGTCGCATATCCCGCTGGCGGGCAACCGGGTGCTCGACCCGACGGACATGAGCCAGCCGGAACCGGGGCGGGTTTCCATACCGGACGTGATCATCGGCATGGACGTGCTGCGTCATCTGCACGTCTATTTCGCCGCCAAGGAAAAGCGGCTCTATATTACCGATGCCGTATCAGGCGAATCCGCCCTGTTTCGTTACAAGGAATAGCGCGCCTGGCTTGACGGTCCCGGTTTGACGGCTCTGGCTTGACGCCTCGACCCCTTTGCGGCATCGAAGGCCATGCCTCAGCCCCGCGATCCCCAGAAAATCCTCGACGCCGTCATCGCCGCCGCCAAGCGCCACGGCGCCGACGCCGCCGATGCGCTTTTTGTGGAAAATATCTCCGCCAGCGTCTCCTATCGCTTGGGGAAACTGGAGGATGTGGAACGCAGCGAAAGCAGCGATCTGGGCTTGCGCGTCTTTGTCGGCAATCGCGTGGCGATGATCTCATCCAGTGATTTCGCGGACGAAGCCATCTCCGCTTTGCCCGAGCGCGCCATCGCCATGGCGCGGCTGGCGCCCGAAGACCGTTTCGCGGGCCTCGCTCCCCGCGAGCTTCTGGCACGCGCCATTCCGGGCCTCGATCTGGAAGACAAGGAAGAGCCGGCGGCGGAGATTCTGGTCGAGCGCGCCAAAACCGCCGAGCAGGCGGGGCTTGCCGTTCCCGGTGTCACCAATTCCGAAGGCGGCGGCGCGGGTTTCTCGCGCATGGGCGTCGCGCTCGCCACCAGCGAAGGTTTCTTCGGCCACTATGCGGGAACCAGCCATAATATCGGCGTCGCGGTCTTGGCTGGCGAAGGCACCGGCATGGAGCGCGACTATGACCATGCCAGCGCCCGCCATGCGAAGGATTTGCTCGCCGCCGAGGCGATCGGCCGAAGCGCCGGCGAAAAGGCCGTGCGCCGTCTCAATCCCCGCAAGGTGAAATCCCAGAGCGTGCCGGTGGTGTTCGATCCGCGCGAGGCAGGCGGGCTGCTCGGTCATTTCGCGGGAGCCATTTCCGGCGCCAGCGTGGCGCGGGGCACCTCGTTCCTCAAGGACCGGATGGGAGCTGAGATTTTCTCGCCCCATATCCGCGTGATCGACGATCCCCACCGCCAGCGCGGCTTGCGTTCCAAGCCTTTCGACGGCGAAGGCGTCGCCAATGCCCGGCGCGCGCTGATCGACAAGGGTGTGCTCACTTCCTGGCTTCTGGATTGCGCCAGCGCCAGGCAATTGGGCCTCACCACCACCGGTCACGCGGCGCGCGGCACCGGCGGACCGCCCATGCCGTCCGCCACCAATCTTTACATGGAAGCCGGAACACTCACGCCCAAAGCCCTGATCGCCGATATCAAGCAAGGTTTCTATGTCACCGAACTGATGGGTATGGGTGTGAACGGCGTCACCGGCGATTACAGCCGCGGCGCCGCCGGTTTCTGGATCGAGAATGGCGAGATCGCGTTTCCGGTCTCGGAAGTCACTATTGCGGGCAATCTCAAGGATATCTTCCTCCATCTTACGCCTGCCGATAATCTGGAATTCCGCTATGGCACCAACGCGCCCACGTGCCGCATCGAAGGCATGACGATTGCAGGATCCTGACGAGGAGTTGAGCCTTCTTGAAGACCGCGTGCGCGCGGCGGGCAAGATTGCGCTCAATTATTTCGGTGGCACCTACAAACGCTGGAACAAGGAAGGCGGCAGCCCCGTCACCGAAGCCGATCTGGCGATCGACGCCTTCCTCAAGACCGAATTGTGCCAGGCCCGGCCCCAATATGGCTGGCTGTCGGAGGAAAGCGTGGACGATCCGGGCCGCCTGGAAAGGTCACGCACTTTCGTGGTGGATCCCATCGACGGCACAGTCGCCTTCATGAAGGGCCGGCCGCATTTCACCATCTGCGCCGCTGTCGTCGAAAAAGGCCGGCCGATTGCCGGGGTGGTGTTCAACCCGGCGCGGGATGAATGTTTCACCGCCGCGTCCGGCCGGGGCGCGCGTCTCAATGGTGAAATCATTCATGTGGGACATGCCAGCGAGATCGAAGGCTTGCGCCTTCTGGGCGACCGGAAGCTCTTTGCCGAATGGCCGCCCATGCAGATCGAAAGCTTCAGTTCCATCGCGTATCGGATCGTTCTGGTGGCTGCCGCCCGCTTCGACGCCATGATCAGCCTCACGGCGAAGCGCGACTGGGACCTGGCGGCGGCAGACATCATCCTGGCCGAGGCCGGCGGCCGGCTGGCGGGGGCCGATGGCGCAATTCTGCACTACAACCGAGCCGAAGCGATCCAAGGCGCGACCATCGCCGCGGGTCCGGAACTGATCGCCCCCCTGCTCGTCCAGCTTGCGGCAAAGAATTCGCTTAAACCCGCGATCAAATCCCTCTAAAGGACGGCCGTTCAAACCAGGAGCAGCCATGACCACGTCCACGCCCAAGCAATTGCTCCACCTGGTGTTTGGCGGCGAGCTGACTTCGACCGATGCGATCGAGTTCAAGGATCTCTCCAAGCTGGACATTGTGGGCATCTTTCCCAATTTCGCCGAGGCGCGCCGCGCTTGGGCCGCCAAGGCGCAAGGAACCGTGGACAATGCCCAGATGCGCTATTTCGTGGTTCATATTCACCGGTTGATGGAGCCGGACTCTGAGGACGGCAATTAAGTCTTTGACGGATCAGGCATTTGACCCTCGCCGGAGCGTGGAACCCGTGCTAAAGGGCGGCTTATGAACCGTCCCGTCCCGCGAGAAGCCGGTACCATCGCCGCCCTCCGCCGCCTGCTGGCGGACTATGTGGGCGGCCAATGGGGCCTCCTGCTGCTCGCCATCTTCTGCATGCTGTTCGCCTCGGCGATGTATGTCGGCATTCCCTGGCTGGTGAACACGGTCACCAAACAAGTCTTCATGCGCCACCAGGCATCGCTGCTTTTGCCCTTGTCGCTGTTGGCGTTCGGCATCATGACGGCCCGGGCTGCCGCCCTGTTCTTCGGCCGCATGCTGATCGACTCGCTGGGCGAAAAAATCGTGGCCAAAGCCCAAAGCGACATGTTCGGCCGGCTGATAAGGCGCGATCTGGCTGACCTCAATGCCGTGCATTCGGGCCAATTCGTCTCCAGTTTCCTTTACGACGCCACTTTGATGCGCGACGCCTTCACCCAAGGCGTCGCCGCCATCTTCATGGAATTCGTGCAGCTAGTAGCCTTCCTCGCCTATGTGATGGTCAGCGACTGGCAATTGGGGCTGATCTCGCTGCTGGCGCTGCCGGCAGTGGCCTGGGCGATGGAGCGGTTGGGCGGTTCGATGCGGCGCGCCGCCACGCGCGGCATGACCGAAACCGGCGATCTTTCCATCGCGTTATCGGAAGCCATGGACGGGCGGCGGATCATCAAGGCCTATGGCCTGGAGGCGCACAGCGTCGGGCGCGTCGATGCGCGTCTCAGAGCGCGGCTCAAGACCTTGTTGAAAGCGGTGAGACTTCGCGCCGCGGCGGCGCCCCTGACCGACATCTTCGCAGGCGTGGTGATCGCCTTTGTCATCTTCTATGCCGGCTGGCAGATCCTGCATGGCCAGCTCACCCTGAACACTTTCGTGGGATTCATGACCGCGCTTTTGCTGGCCCAGCAGCCAGTGCGAAATTTGAGCCAGCTCTGGCCCACCGCCTCGGCCGGCATCGCCGCGGCCCATCGCATGTTCGCCGCCATTGACGCCAGGCCCGCTATCGTCGACCGCCCTGGGGCTGCCAGTCTTCATGTTCCGCGCAATGGCGGACAGGTGGCGTTCGAGGATGTGCGATTCGGCTATGACGGCGATGCCGCCATCCTGGATAGCGTCACATTCCACATTCCCGCCGGCAGCAAGGTTGCACTGGTAGGGCCTTCGGGCGCGGGCAAGACCACCATCTTCAATCTTCTTTTGCGCTTCTACGACCGCGATGGTGGACGCATCGCCATCGACAACCAGGATATCCAGGACGTGACCTTGGAATCTTTGCGCGCCGCCATCGGCGTGGTGACACAGGAAGCGATGCTGTTCGACGAAAGCGTGATGGACAATATCGCGCTGGGCCGTCCCGGTGCAAGCCACGCTGAGATCGAACAAGCCGCACGCGACGCCGCCGCGCATGATTTCATTATGGAGTTGCCTGAGGGCTACCGGACTCGTGTGGGCGAAGGCGGGCTCAAATTGTCCGGCGGCCAGCGCCAGCGCATCGCCATCGCCCGCGCCATGCTGCGCAATGCTCCTATCCTGCTTTTGGATGAAGCCACCTCGGCGCTGGATGCGGAAAGCGAGCGCCAGGTGCAGGAGGCGTTGGCCCGGCTCTCCAAGGGGCGCACCACCATCGTGATCGCCCACCGGCTGTCCACGGTGCGCGACGCCGACCAGATTTTCGTGCTCGAAAAGGGCCGGGTGGTGGAGTCGGGACGGCATCAGGCGTTGCTGACCAAGGGCGGGCTCTACGCCATGCTCTATCGCCATAATCTCGCTGACGAAGGCGTGAGCTGATGGCGCCGTTGCCTTTGGGGCTTCGCGCCTGGCGCTGGCTAGGCATGGCGGCGACGCCGCTGGCGCCGCTGCTTCTGGGCGAGCGCGCGGCACGCGGCAAGGAAGAACGGACGCGGATGCATGAGCGGCTTGGTGCCGCCAGCCGGCCCAGGCCCGAAGGACGCCTGATCTGGGTCCACGGGGCGAGTGTGGGAGAAAGCGTCTCCGCCCTGCCCCTGATCACGAAATTGTTGGACCGGGGCAATGCCGTGCTGGTGACCAGCGGCACCGTCACCAGCGCCGCCATGATGCAAGCGCGTCTGCCCAAAGGCGCCATCCATCAATATGTGCCGCTGGATATGCCCCGCGCCGTTTCGCGGTTTCTCGGTCATTGGCGGCCGGCCGCCGGCCTGTTCATAGAATCCGACCTCTGGCCCACCTTGCTCTTGGAAGCCAAGGCGCGCGGCATCAAGCTGGCTTTGATCAATGCGCGTATTTCCCAGCGTTCGGCGGCGCGTTGGCAATGGGTGCCGAACATGGCGCGCACGCTGTTGGGCGCCTTCGACGTGGTGCTGGCCCAGGACGAGGATTTCGCGGCCCGTTTCCGCGCGCTGGGCGCGGCCAAAGTGACGAATGTGGGAAGCCTCAAGGCTGACGCGCCGCCGCTCGCCTGCGATTCCGCCGGGCTTGCGGCGATGAAAAGTGCGATCGGGACACGCCCCGTGCTGCTGGCCGCGCAGACCCATATGGGCGAGGACGAAACCATCCTTCCCGCCCATGATCTGCTGCGGGGCGATTTTCCCGACCTTCTCACTATTATCGTGCCCCGCCATGTGGAGCGCGGGCGCAACATCGCCATGCTGTGCGGCAGCCGGTCCGTGGCGCGCCGCGCCGCCGAGGAACCTGTCACGGACCAGACCGCGATTTATATTGCCGACACCATGAACGAGCTGGGCCTGTTCTACCGGCTGGCGCCGTTCTGCTTCCTGGGCGGCACTTTGGTGCCGATGGGCGGTCACAATCCCCTGGAACCCGCCGCGCTTCATTGCGCGATCCTGGCGGGGCCGTCGCGCGCCAATTCCGCCACAGCCTTCGCGGCCGTGCTGGACGCGCAAGGCTTCGGCGGTGTTCGCAGCGCCGGTGACATTGCCCGCGAAACCAGGCGGCTTCTCTCCGATCCGGAGAGTGCCCGCGCCGCGGGTGACGCTGCCGCCAGAGGCGCAGCCACGCTTTCCGGCGCGGTGGAGAAAACCATCGCCGCCCTCGACACGCTGCTGGGTCAAGATGCGCGCGCCTGAATTCTGGAATCGCGGCGGCGCGGCGGCCACGCTGTTGGCTCCGCTGGGCGCGCTCCATGGCCTGAGCGTCGCCTGGAAAGCCCAGCATGCGAAGCCCTATCGCGCCCAGGCAAAGGTCATCTGCGTGGGCAACCTCACCGCCGGCGGCAGCGGAAAAACCCCCGTGGCGCTGGCCATCGCTGGCATCCTTCGGGCAAAAGGCCAAAAAGTTTTTTTCCTGACGCGCGGTTATGGCGGCAGCGAGGCGGGACCGGCCGAGGTCAAGCCGGGCGACCGCGCGGAGCAAATGGGCGATGAAGCACTGCTGCTGTCACAAGCGGCGCCCACTATCGTGGCGCGCGACCGCGCTTTGGGCGCGGCGCTTGCCGGCGCGCGCGGCGCCGATATCATCGTGATGGATGATGGACATCAAAACTTCGCGGTCGCCAAAGATCTTTCGCTTGTGGTGGTGGATGGCGAAAGCGGCTTCGGCAATGGCCGTATGATCCCCGCGGGGCCTTTGCGCGAAAGCGTGCGCCAAGGATTGAAGCGCGCCGACGCTGTGATCATGATGGGCCGCGGCAATCCCGATCTCGAAGGCTATCAAGGGGCCCTGTTGAACGCGCGGTTGGTGCCGGAAGGCGATTTCCTCCAGGGCAAGCGGGTCTTTGCGTTCGCCGGCATCGGACGGCCGGAGAAATTCGTGGCCACACTGAAAGCGGCCGGTGCCCTGGTGATGGCCACACAATTTTTCGCCGACCACCACCCTTTCCAGCCCGGCGAGATCGCCGCTCTCAGGGCGCGCGCCGGTGGCGTTCAACTGGTGACGACGGAAAAGGATTTCGTGCGCCTTAAGGAACGAGACCGTGCCGGCATGGCGGTGCTGAAGGTCCAAGCCCGGTTCGACGATCCGGAGGTGCTGGATGCATTGCTGGACCGTATTGCTTGACAGGCCCAGAGTCTCCGGGTAGCGCGAACCAAGTCATGGCTGAACCATCCCTGCCTCTATCCCTGAAGCTGCGTTATGGCGCGGAAGCGGCGCTGTTTCTCGCCTTCATGGGGCTTTTCCGCATCATGGGCGTCGACGCCGCATCGGCGCTGGGCGGCTTCATCGGCCGCAACATCTTCGCCCGCACGCGCGTAACCGCGCGGGCGCGGGAAAACCTCGCTCGCGCGTTTCCGGAAAAACCCCAGGCTGAGATCAACGCCATTCTCAAAAGCATGTGGGACAATCTGGGCCGCACCGTTGCGGAGTATGCCCATCTCGACAAATTCGATCTTCATGGCGCCAACCCGCGCATCGTGACGGAGAATGTCGAAGTGGCGGAAAAAATCCGCGGCAACGCCGTGCTCATGCTATCCGGGCATTTCGCCAATTGGGAGATCCTGGGGATCGCGGCCGCGCGCTTTGGGCTGGACGGCGCCATCGTTTACCGGCCGCCCAACAATCCGTATGTGGATCGCTATATCGCGCGGGCGCGGGCGAAAAAAGGCTATACCGAACAGATCGGCAAGCATAACGGCGTCAAGCGCATCCTCTCGGTGCTGCGGGCCGGGAAGGCCATCCTGCTTCTTGCCGATCAGAAGACCAATGAGGGCGTGGCCGCGCCTTTTTTCGGCCGGGATGCCATGACCACGCCCGCGCCTGCCATGCTGGCGCTCAAGCTGAATGTCCCGGTGGTGTTTGCTTCCAACAAAAGGCTGGGCGGCGCGCATTTCCGTGTCACCCTGCATCCGCCCCTGGAATTCACGCCCAGCAGCGATGTGCACGCCGATATCCAGGCGATGACGGCAGCGATCAATCTGAGGCTGGAGGAAATGGTGCGCGCCGATCCTTCGCAATGGCTGTGGATTCACCGGCGCTGGCCGACAGAAAAGGACAAGATAAGGGCCGGTTCTAGTCCCGGAGGGGTCGCTTAGAGCGAGTCCGGCTTAGGTTTGCGAGTCGAGCGCGACGGATCCAGCTTCACTTCAAACCAGTTCATCGCCCAATGAAGATGCGGGCCAGTGGCGCGGCCGGTCTGACCGATATGGCCGATCAATTGTCCGCGTTTCACCCGATCACCCACTGCCACCACCCGCTTGGATTGATGCAGATAACAGGTCGAGACGCCCTGACCGTGATCGATCAGGGTGAAGCCGCCATCCAGATAATAATCGCCGGAGATGGTGACGATGCCATTGGCAGGCGCATGGATGGGCGTGCCGGTGGGCGCGGCCATATCCACACCGAAATGCGGCGCCATGGGAACGCCATTGTCGATCCGCTGGCTGCCGAACACGCCACTTTCGATCCCCGGCGCAGGCCAGTCGAAACCGGAAAGAAAATCATCGTCGCCCACCGTGTCGCGCTGACGGGCGATATAGATATTCTCCGCTTCCTTCTTGATCCGCGCCAGCACCTCGGGCGGCGGCGTCACGGTTTCCTGCGGCAGGCCGTTGACGCGTTGAATCTCATATTGCCTCGCCGCGGGCGTATAAGATTGCGTTTCAATACTACCGTCCTTCCAGGTGACGGCGACGATGCTGGGCTTGGTCTGGTCATACGCGAAGCCGAAAGCAAAGACGCCTTCCGGCGACATCCGCAGTTTTTCCCCATCCACGCTGGCCGAAGCGCCGGGCTCGGCATAACCCAGCGCGAGGCTGCCCTGCTCCATCGCGCCTTTGATCACCAACCGGTTGCCTGCGGCCGAGGCGGGCGCGGCAACGAGCGCCAATCCGGTCGCCAGGAAGCGGCGCCGGGGAATCAAGGGACCATGCCCTTTTCCTGCATCCGCTTGGTGGCGACTGCAGGACTGGCATAAGCCTCCTGAAGATCCACGCTCCAGTAACGCAGCGCGTCCAGCGGAATATGCGCGCCGGTGACCGCGCACACCACATAGGCGCCGGGTTGCAGCACTTCGAAGTCGCCGTCCAGGAAGCGCAGCTTCGCTTCACCTTTTTCGCGTTCCATCCGATTCATGATGCGGTCCTTTGATGGCGCCAGCTTAGAACAGACTGCCCTGATCGCCAGGGGTCTTTTTGACGCGAGATTTGGCCGTGCCTTCCGCCAGCGCGCCAGTTTCGCCGTCGGCAAAGGTGAGATGCAAATGTTCCCCGGCTTTAATCTGGCTTGCCCGGCGGCGAAGCTTGCCGTCCGCACCGGTGACCAGCGCAAAGCCCCGTTCCAACACGGCGCGATAGGAAATGCTTTCCAATATGCGCGTCAATGACTCCAGCCGGCCGCGATCGCGGGTGAGATGAACGCGCCCGCTGCGCAATGCCCGTGCTTCCAGATTGGCCAGCCTTTCGCGGGCATGGGCGATGCGGTTGGCAATGGGACGGGGCCTGAGTAAGGAAGCGCTCCTGGCCAATTGCGTGCGATGGACTTGCAGATTGCGGCCCAACGCCAAGCCCAAACGCTCGCTCGCCTGGTCCAGCCGCTGACGCGACGATGCGAACAATTGCTCCGGCCTGGGCAGCACCCGCGCCAATTGCGTGAGATGCCGCCGGCGATCCGACAATCCCTTGTCGAAACAATTGCGGGCACGGCGGCCAAAATCGGCCAGCTGAGCATCGAGGTCCGCCAGCACCGGTACCGCCAGTTCGGCAGCGGCCGTGGGCGTGGGCGCGCGCATGTCGCTGGCGAAATCGATCAGGGTCGTATCGGTCTCATGACCCACCGCCGAGATCAGCGGAATCAGGCTGGAGGCCGCGGCCCGCACCACCGCTTCCTCGTTGAAGGCCATTAAATCTTCGATCGAGCCACCGCCCCGCGCCACGATCAAAAGATCGGGACGGGGAAAATTCTGCGCCAGGCCATTGAAGCCCGCGATGGCGGCGGCGATCTCAGCGGCGGCACGCTCGCCCTGCACCGCCACCGGCCAGATCAGCACTCGGCGAGGGAAGCGCGCATTCAGCCGGTGCATGATGTCGCGGATCACCGCGCCGGTGGGTGAAGTGATCACGCCGATCACCTCGGGCAGGAAGGGCAGTTTCTTCTTGCGCGCCGCGTCGAACAGGCCCTCGGCGGCCAACCGCTTCTTGCGCTCTTCCAGCATCGCCATCAGGGCGCCCAGCCCCGCCAGTTCGATCTGCTCGACGATCAGCTGATAGCGCGACGATCCGGGATAGGTGGTGACGCGCCCGGTGCAGATCA
Organism: Rhizomicrobium sp.; assembly: GCA_036271455.1. Lineage (GTDB taxonomy): Bacteria > Pseudomonadota > Alphaproteobacteria > Micropepsales > Micropepsaceae > Rhizomicrobium. Next base: position 31,811 of record DATBAP010000023.1, on the reverse strand, counting down.
CGTCCAGCCCAGGCTCGGGTCGGATTTTAAGATATCGCGCGGATTGCTTCCAGACGATGGCGTTCAACAACGCCTTGTCGTCTTTGAGATCGAAGTAGGTGTGGCCGGAGGTCGCCGCTTTCAGCCCGGAAATCTCGCCCCGCACCCGCACCAGAGGGAATCGCTCCTCCACCGCCCGCTTCAGGGCGGCTGACAATTCGCTGACGGAATATTCCGGCAGATTGGCCAGTGTGGAGGGCGGAGATTCGGCGGTTTCGCTCATGAATGGGTGATGATACAGACTTTGCCAGATTTTTGGGCCAGATTTTGGATGAGGCTTTAAGTGAACATTCTTCTGGTGGGATCGGGCGGCCGCGAACACGCGCTGGCTTGGGCCCTGGCGGCCAGTCCCCTGCTGGGCAAGCTTTATTGCGCGCCCGGCAATGCGGGAATCGCGCAAATTGCCGAATGCGCGCCGATTCCCGCGACCGACTTTCCCGCGCTGGTGCAGTTCGCCCGTGCCAAGCGCATCGATTTCGCTGTGATCGCCGCGGACGCCCAATTGGTGGCGGGGCTCTGGGACCAGTTCGAGGCGGCTGGGATTCGCGCCCTGGGCCCGTCCAAGGCCGCAGCCGTGCTGGAAGGCTCTAAGGGTTTTGTCAAAGACCTTTGTGCCGAGATCGGCATTCCCACCGCGCGGTATCAGCGATTCCACGCAGCAGACCAGGCCAAATGCTTCGCCGCGGGCCTGGGATTTCCCGTGGTGATCAAGGCGGACGGACTGGCGGCGGGCAAAGGCGTGGTCGTTGCCGGTTCGCAAGCCGAAAGCGACCGCGCAATCGATTTCATGTTCAAAGGCGGCTTCGGCGACAGCGGTCACGAAATTGTGGTTGAGGAATTCATGGAAGGCGAGGAAGCCAGCTTCTTCGCTCTCAGCGACGGCGAAAACGTCATTCCCCTCGCCGGCGCACAGGATCACAAACGCGTGGGCGATGGCGACACCGGCCCCAACACGGGCGGCATGGGCGCCTATTCGCCGGCGCCGGTGCTTACACAAGCGCTGGAAAATCAGGCGATGGACATCTTCATCCGTCCCACTGTGGCGGCATTCGCCAAGCGCGGGCTCTCTTATATGGGCGTGCTCTATCTGGGCCTGATGATCACCAGGGACGGGCCCAAGCTGGTTGAATATAATTGCCGCTTCGGCGATCCCGAGGCGCAGGTGCTGATGCCGCGCCTCAAAAGCGATCTTCTGACCGCGTTGATCGCGGCACGCGATGGCGTGCTCTCGGATTTCGATTTGCGCTGGCGCGAGGACGTAGCGTTGACTGTCGTGATGGCTTCCCAGGGCTATCCGGAAGCTTACGAAAAAGGCCACGAGATTTTCGGCTTGGACGAAGCCGCCTCGCTTCCCGGCGTGACGATCTTTCATGCCGGCACGGAGCGACGCGACGGCAAGATCCTGGCCGTGGGCGGCCGGGTGCTGGACATCACTGCTACAGGGAAGAATGTGGCTGAGGCGCGAGCCCGCGCCTATGAAGCGGTCTCCCGCATCCATTGGCAGGGCAGCTTCTTCCGCAGCGATATCGGCTGGCGCGCGCTGAAACGTTGAGCATGCTTGACTTGGCCGCGCCACCATAGCAACCAACGACCCATGCTGGCTATCACCGGGTTCGTCCTGATCGTTCTGGGGCTTTTCGCCCTTCTGATTGATCGCGCGGCTGCACATTTCATTTATGACCATGTCGATGCCCGGATGCACAAATTCCTGGACGGCATCACCCACTACGCCAAGGCCGGCCATTGGCTGGCGGTGGCGATCATCGCGCTGGTGGGCGCGGCGCTGGCGCGTCATTTCGGTGTCCAGAGTCCCGATATCGAACTGATGATCACCTACAGCCTGGCCTTCATCGCCAGTCTCACTTTGGGCAGCGCGGTGCTGCATGCCATCAAGCTGGTCTTGGGCCGCAGGCGCCCCCGTGACGATATGGAGATGGGGCTTTACGGCTTCATGCCGCTCTCCTTCAATCTGGACTATAATTCCTTCCCGTCCGGCCATGCGCTGACCATCTGCTGCGTGGCGGTGATCTTCACCTGCGTCTGGCCGATGCTTTGGCCGCTCTGGTTCGCTATCGCCGCTCTTCTGGCGGTGACGCGCGCGTTGCTCACCGCCCATTTCCTCAGCGATGTGCTGATCGGCGCGGGCATCGGCTTGATCGCGGCGCGCGAGGTGTTGCTGCTGGGCTTTCCCGGGTCCGTGCCTAGTTGGTTCTAACGCCTGGCTTTGAAGAATTCTTTCAGCACGCTCCCAGCCGCCATGGCATCACCTGCGCGCGTGACCTGGGGACGATGATGGCAAGTCGCCTGCTCGAAAAAGCGCGGACCATGCAGAATGGCGCCGCCCTTGGCGTCTTCCGCCGCGAAGACCAAGCGCGCCACCCGCGCCAGCGACATCGCGCCCGCGCACATGGCGCAAGGCTCCAGCGACACGAACAGGCTGGTGCCACCAAGCCGCTCACTGCCCAGCTTTTCCGCCGCGGCCCTCAGGATCAGCATCTCGGCATGGGCGGTGGGATCCTTCCGCTCCAGGATGCGGTTGCCGTCGCGGGCCAGCAATTCGCCCTCGGCAGACAACAGCACCGCGCCCACCGGCACTTCGCCGCGGGCAACGCATGATTTCGCTTCGGCAAGCGCCAATGCTATGGCTTCTTCATCGGTCATGGAGATCCATTTGTCGGAGAATAAGCCGGAAGGCGAACGCATAGCAAAAGTGATCGCACGCGCGGGCGTTTGCTCGCGCCGCGACGCCGAGCAGTTGATCGCCGAAGGCCGGGTCTTGCTGGATGGCGAGATCGTGATCAGCCCTGCCCGCAACGTCACCGAGAACAATGTGATCCAGGTGGACGGCAAACCGCTGGATGAACGCCCGCCGGCGCGGCTCTGGCGCTTTCACAAGCCGACGGGGCTGGTGACCACCCATAAGGACGAGAAAGGCCGGCCCACCGTGTTCGCTGGCCTGCCCTCATCGCTGGGGCGAGTGGTGTCGGTGGGGCGGCTGGATTTCAACTCCGAGGGGCTGCTGCTTCTCACCAATGACGGCGAGATCGCCCGGCGGCTGGAGCTTCCCGCAGCGGGCTGGGTGCGCAAATACCGGGCGCGCCTGTTCGGCAAAGTGACCCAGGCTGATCTCGACAAGCTGGCCACCGGCATCACCATTGCCGGCGTCGCCTATGGGCCCATCGTCGCGGACCTGGAGCGCAGCAAGGGGATCCATTCCTGGGCCACCGTGTCGCTCAAGGAAGGTAAGAACCGCGAAGTCAAACGGGTGATGGAGAGTCTGGGCCTGAAAGTGGCGCGCCTGATCCGTATCGCCTATGGCCCGTTCCAGCTGGGCCAATTGGCGGAAGGCCAGGTCGAGGAAATTCCCACCCGGCTCTGGCGCGAGCAACTGGGCATCGGCCGAAAAAAGCGCGATCACCATGACGCGCCGTGGGAAGACAAAAAGAAGCCGGGAAAATCGCCTTCCCAAAAGCCAAAAGAAGCTGATAGAAGCCGCCGACCCAAGACCGGCCGGAGCCCATGAAAAACAAGAAACCCAAGCTGCCGCCCGCCTATGCCGCCGAAACCAAGGATGTCCGTTTGGCGGGGACCTTTGAGGTCCTGGTGCCGGTGCCTGACCGCAATAAGCCTCACAAGGTGCCGCTCCAATTCCAGAGCCTGAATGAGGCCGAGGCCTGGCTTCATAGCGCCGAAGGCAAGGAAACGGTCGCGGAAATCCTGGATTCTTATCAGGCAAAATAACAGAGGCCGGATAAGGGCTTCTGGGCCGGGAAGGTTTATTTCCTCTGAAGCCTGGGCAGGCTAATATTCGTTTGAGACAGTGCCAGCGCCAGAATGAATCCTTCGGTGTAACCAACCCGGCTGCGCTGCGAATACCAGGGAAGTGGCTCACTTGATTGCCGCCGAAGCTCAATATCGCGACTGGATGCTGGCGGGTCTTGGCGGCGACCGCACCGCCTATTCCCGTCTTCTGGCCCAACTAAGCGGCCATCTGCGCGCATATTTCGTCAGGCGGGTCGGAGCCGATGCCGAGGATTTGGTGCAAGAGACATTGATCGCCATACACACAAAGCGCGCCACCTATGATCCCGCCCTGCCCTTCACGGCCTGGGTCCATGGCATCGCGCGCTACAAGCTGATCGATGCCTTCCGGCGCAACAAGCGCCACGCGACCGTGCCGCTGGAAGACGCGCCCGAACTCTTTGCCCATGACGAAGCCGAAGCGGCCAGCGCCAAGCGCGATGTGGAGAAGCTCCTGGCCAAGCTGCCGCCGCAGAAGCGCGATCTGGTGCGGGCGGTGAAACTGGAAGGCCGCTCCATCGCCGAAGAAGCCAAAGCCAGGGGCCTTTCGGAAACCGTGGTCAAGGTCACCGTGCACCGCGCAGTGAAATCGCTGGGTCAGGAATTGGGGGAACACAGTGAAAACGGATGAGTTGATCGTCCATCTCGGCGACGATTTGGTGCCCACGCCGCCGCATTATGTGGGTCGCGTGCTGGCAGTGGGACTGGGCCTGGGCTTTTTGCTTTCCGCCATCGTGATGCTGGTGGCGATGGGACCGCGTCCCGATCTGGCATCAGCGATGGCAGGCAGCGCTTTCTGGATGAAGCTTGCTTATACGATCAGCTTTGCCGCGCTGGGATTGTGGCTGGTGGAGCGGCTGGGACGTTCTGACGCCAGCGCCCGGAAGCCCACGCTGCTTCTGCTGGTGCCGGTGATCCTGCTTCTCGTCGTTGCCGTCGTGCAATTCATGGCGCCGGGCGTGAACCGTCATCACTTGTTGATGGGCGATTCCTGGCGGGTCTGCGCCCTCGATATTCTCACTTTGTCGGTGCCGGTCTTCGTCACGGTCTTCTGGGCGCTGAGGAAATTGGCGCCCACACGGCTTGCGCTGGCCGGCGCGGGCGCTGGCTTGCTTGCGGGCGCGGCAGGCGCCAGCGTCTATGCCTTCCACTGCGTGGAATATACCGCGCCTTTCATTCTCATCTGGTACACCACCGGCATCGCCGCGGCGGCCTTGATCGGCGCGGGCATCAGCCGCTGGGCGCTGCGCTGGTAGTCTGACGTGTCTGGTTAGACGTGCTGGCCGCCATTAATGTGGAGCTCGGCGCCCGTCACATAGGATGACTGGTCCGTACACAGATAATAGATCGCCTTGGCCACTTCCGCCGGCTCGCCCAGCCGCCGCATGGGGATCGCCTCCACCAGCTTCTCGGTTCCCGGCGACAGGATCGCGGTATTGATCTCGCCCGGCGCGATGGCGTTGACGCGTACGCCGAGCGGCCCGAAATCCGCCGCCATCTCGCGGGTAAGCGCGGCCAGCGCCGCTTTCGAGGTGGAATAGGCCGCGCCCGCGAAAGGATGCACCCGCGATCCGGCGATGGAGGTGACGTTAACGATCGCGCCATGCGCCTTGGCCAGGGCGTCCTTCAATCCTTGCGCTAGCCAGATGGTGGAAAAGAGATTGACCTCGAAAATATGCCGCCAGGTTTCCGTTCCGGTCTCGAGCACGCCTAGCCTTTTGCCGTCGGTGCTCTTGGGCGAGATGGCGGCATTGTTGACCAGGGCATGCAGCATACCGTCCTTGAGGCGCGCTTTCATTTCGGAGGTCGCGCGCGCCGTATCCGCCGGATCGGACAGATCCACCTGGATGTGATCTTCCGGCCCCGCCGCCCAGGGGCAATTCTCCGGGAACGCGTGGCGCGAACAGGTGATCACCCGCCAGCCGGCGCTGGAAAAGCGTTTCACTGTGGCGTGGCCGATGCCGCGCGAAGCGCCAGTGAGAATGAGCGTGCGCCCCTCTTCCGAATGTCTGCCCTCATTTTGGGATTTGGGATCGGTCATGGCTTGAGCCTATCATCGGACCGGGTTTCCTGTCCCCGGCTGAAATGCACATCGAAAGCATCACCGCCATTGCCCTGGTCTTGGCCGCTGCCGTGGCGCTGGGCTTTGGCATGAGCCGGGTGCGCATGCCCGCCGCCGCCGGTTTCATCCTGGTGGGCGTGGCGCTGGGACCGTCAGGACTGGGATTGATCCAGACTTCGGCATCGATCGAGACCTTGGCCGATCTGGGCGTGCTGATGCTGCTGTTCATCATCGGCATGGAGATGCGGCTGCAATCCTTCCGCAAATCCCTGCCCCTGGCGCTCGGTATTACCGCCCTCACCATCGTCATCATCGTCTCGTCGGTGACGCTCTTCACCTTGTTCGTGCATGGCGAAGTCCTGGGCGGCGCAGTGATCGGCGCGATGCTGGCCATTTCCTCGACCGCGGTGGCAATGAAGATGATGGAAGATGCCGGCGAGAAGGACACCGCAGCCGGCCGCCTGGCGCTGGCCATCCTGGTGGCGCAGGATCTGGCAGTCGTGCCGCTGCTTCTGATCACCAATGGGCTGGGTGCGGCGCCCACGCGCTGGGGAATTGCGCTGATCGCTCTCAAATTGGCATTGGCGCTGATACTGTTGGGCGGCTTCATCGCCATCCTGGGCAAGATCAAAAGCTTCCGTTTTCCCGGTTCGGAATATCTGCTCAGCGATTTCGACGTCGGCACCTTGGGCGTTCTGGGCATCTGCTTTGCCGCCGCCGCCGCGTCCGGCGTTCTGGGCCTGTCGCCGGCACTGGGCGCCTTCCTGGGCGGGTTGGCAGTCGGCCATTCGACCTTGCGCCGCGGGGCGCTGACCTTGGCGCAGCCGGTGCAAAGCATCCTTCTGTTCGTTTTTTTCCTGTCGGTGGGTCTTCTGATCGATCTTCACTATTTGATCGCCCAGGCCTGGGTGATCCTTGCCGCTTTGGTGGTGGTGACGGGCGGCAAGACCTTCCTCAATTGGCTGCTCTTGATGCTGGCAGGAGAAAGTTTTGGCACCGCGCTGGAAGCCTCGCTGTTTCTTTCACCGGTGGGGGAATTCTCGTTCGTGATTGCCAGCGCCGGTTTTACCGTCGGCGTGCTCACCGAAGCCGGTCACAAGCTCGCCATCGCCGTGATCGCCATGTCGCTGCTGGTGAGTCCCCTCTGGTTTCTCTCAGCCCGCATCGTCCACGCCATCATTCAAAATCAGGCGGCGCGGATCACGGGGTTGGACCTCAGGAATTTCCGGCTGTGGCGGACCGCTCTAGCACCGCTTCCAGTCCGGCCGGGTCCTGGTGAATGATCACTTCCGCTTTGTCGAAAGCGGCGCAGAGTTCATGCTCGACTTCGTCGCTCACCGCATGCGCTTCGGCCAGGGGCATGTCGGGATCGAGCTCGATATGGCACTGGATGAAGGTATAAAGCCCGGCTGCGCGGGTCTTCAAATCGTGTAGATTTTTCACCTGGGGATGGGCGCGCACGATAGAGACGATCTTCGCGCGGTCGGCATCCGGCAATTCATGGTCCATCAGTTGGTCCAGGCATTTGCGGAAGACGAGCCAGGCGCTTCCCACCAGCACGGCAGCGACCAACAGGGCGATGATAGGATCGGCCGATTGCCAGCCCAGCACGGTCGCCAGAAGGATGGCGATCACCACGCCGATATTGGTGACGAGATCGCCCAGATAATGGGTCTGGTCCGCTGACACCGCCAGCGATCCTGTGCGCTTGATCACGCTGCGCTCATAGAGGATCAGCCCGATCGCCATCGCGATCGCGATCAGCATCACCAGCAGCGCCTCCAGTCCGTGATCGATGGGTTGGGGGTTGAGCAGCCGCTGCACCGCCTGGATCACCAGGAACATTGCCGACGCCGTGATGAAAGCGCCTTGCGCCAAGCCCGCCAGCGGCTCGGCTTTGCCATGGCCGAAGCGATGCTCTTTGTCGGCCGGCGCCAGCGCCTCGTGAATGGCGAACAAATTGAGTCCGGCGGTGAAAAGATCGAGCGCGGAATCCGCCATGCTGGCCAGCATCGCCACCGAATGCGAAGCGAAATAGGCATAGGTCTTGATCGCTACCAGGAATAGCGAAACGCCAACTGAGGCTTTCGCGGCCCGGCGCATATACCTGCCCTGCTCGGCTAAATCACTCACGGAAAAAGCCGTTCGGTGCGCCAAGGGCCCGCGCCTTCGCGGCGATAGACCAGCCGGTCATGCAGACGGAAGGGCCGGTCGCGCCAGAATTCGATCTCGAACGGCTTGAGCCGAAAGCCGGTCCAGTAATCTGGCCGGGGCACTTTACCGAGCGCGTATTTGGCGGCGTATTTGGCGATCTCTTTCTCGAACGCCCAGCGTCCTTCCATGGGACGCGATTGCGCCGATGCCCAGGCGCCGATCTGACTGTCCTTGGCGCGGGTGGCGAAATAGGCGTCGGCCTCCGCGCCGCTCACTTCGCTCACCGTGCCGCGCACCCGAACCGCGCGGCGAAGATGCTTCCAATGGAAATTGAGCGCGGCATGGGCATGGGCGGCAAGTTCATCACCCTTGGCGCTTTCCCGATTCGAGTAAAAAACAAAACCGTCATGGTCCACGCCCTTGAGCAGTACCATACGCACGTTGGGCCGGCCCTTGGCATCCACCGTGGCCAGCGCCATGGCGCTGGGATCGTTGGGTTCGACTGCTTCGGCTTCCTTCAGCCATACGGAGAACAAGCCGATGGGATCGCGCCCGGGCGCGATGCCGCTGTCATCCAAAGGTCCGCCGATTTCGCTCATGATCCGCTGGCGTAGCACCCCGGCCCCGGGCAAGCTAGCCTGTGAACCGAAGGGATGCCATGCGCAAATTCATTCCAATGATTGCGGTCCTTATCGGGCTCGCAGCAGGCGGCTGCGCCACCGAAACCAGCGCCAGCATTAAAAACAGTTTCGACTCCGGGGTCGTGGCCTATGACGCGCATGACTATGCCAAGGCCTATCAGATCTGGTCGTCGCTCGATGACCAGGATCTCGCCGCCATGCGCAATGTCGCGATGATGCGCCGCCAGGGGCTGGGCACCCCAAAGGATCCCAAAGGCGCAGAAGAGATATATCAGCGCGCCGCCGACGCCGGTCTTCCCACCGCTCAGGCCGACCTTGCCGACATGCTGATCAAGGGCGAAGCGGGGCCGCCCGATCCCAAGCGAGCCCTGCCGCTTTTGGTGTCGGCCGCCGCCGCCAATCACCCCATCGCGCAATATGAACTGGCGCAATTCTACGAGGCGGGCGAGCTGGTCCCCCGGGACATGACCACCGCGCGCAATCTTTACGCCGCCGCCGCCAGCCATGGCATGAAAGAAGCCCAGGACCGGCTTGCCCAGCTGGGGCCTTCGCCCTAGCACCCGCCGTGAAGCACCCTATATTGGGTAGCGAATTTTGAGCCGGAAGTGATGCGCGATCCTTATCAAGTCCTGGGCGTGGCCAAGACCGCCAGCGAAGCCGAAATCAAGAAGGCGTTCCGTAACCTCGCCAAGAAGCATCATCCCGACACCCATCCGGGCGACGAGACGGCGAAGAAGCGCTTCCAGGAAATCTCGGCTGCCTACGACATCGTCGGCGACAAGGACAAGCGCGCCAAGTTCGACGGCGGCGAGATCGACGCCAATGGCAATCCTCGCGGCTTCGATCCGCGCGCCGGAGGCTTTCGCGGCAATCCGTTCGGCGGTGGCCAGGAAAATGCCGACCGTGAATTCCATTTCAGCTGGAACGACCAGGGCGGCGGGAACGAGCAGGGCTTTTCCGCGGAAGACATCTTCGCCGAATTCATGGGCGGACGCGGGCGCGGTGGGCGCGCCAATCGTCCCGCGCGCGGTGAGGATTTCGCCGTCGCCATCACCGCCAGTTTCGCCGAAAGCGTGGTGGGCGGCACGCGACGGATCGTCCTCACCAACGGCGAACAGATCGACGTCAAGATTCCCTTGGGCCTGAAAGACGGGCAGCAGATTCGCGTCAAGGGCCGTGGCGGTGCGGGCCGCAATGGCGGACCCAGTGGCGATGTGCTGATCCAGGTGACGGTCGCGTCCCATCCCTATCTCACGCGCGACGGCAACGATTTGCGCATGGACCTGCCGGTGACCTTGAAGGAAGCAGTCCTGGGGGCCAAAGTGCCCGTTCCCACGCTCGGCGGAACGGTCAATCTTTCCATTCCCGCCAGCTCCAATTCGGGCGCGGTGCTCAGGCTCAAAGGCAAAGGTGTTCCCGCCCATGGCGGCGAAGCGGTGGGCGATCTTTATGTGCGCCTGGTCGTGGCCCTGCCGGACCGGCCCGACGCCGAGCTCAAGAGTTTCGCCGAGCACTGGCAATCGGATTTTGATCCGCGCGCGCGTATGAAATAGTACCCCCCGGCGTTGCTCGGTCGCCACATGTCCAGGCTGGTGTATCCGGTCCAAATGACTAGACTCGGCTCAGCAAAATCGGGGAGTTTTCATGACATTCGACGGCCTGATGAAGGGCAAAAAAGGCCTTATCATGGGGGTCGCCAACGACCGTTCCATCGCCTGGGGTGTGGCCAAAGTGCTTCACGCCGCGGGTGCAGAACTGGCATTTACCTATCAAGGTGACGTCTTCAAGAAGCGGGTCGCGCCCCTGGTTGAAACCGTGAAACCCGTGGCGCTGATCGATTGCGACGTCTCGGACCAGGCCTCGATCGATTCCGCCTTCGCCGAACTGCGCAAGCATTGGGACAATCTCGATTTCCTGGTGCATGCGATCGGCTTCTCCGATAAGGAGCAACTCAAGGGCCGTTATGTCGACACCACGCCCGAGAATTTCCGCATGACCATGGACATCTCCTGCTACTCGTTCACTGCCGTGGTGCAGCGCGCCGAAAAAATGATGAACAAGGGTGGCAGCCTGGTCACCCTCACCTATTACGGCAGTGAAAAAGTGATGCCGCATTATAACGTGATGGGTGTGGCCAAGGCGGCGCTGGAAGCCAGTGTCCGCTACATGGCCGAGGATCTGGGCAAGCGCGCCATCCGCGTCAATGCCATCTCGGCTGGTCCGATCAAGACGCTGGCTGCCAGCGGCATCGGCGATTTCCGCTATATCCTCAAATGGAGCGAATATAATTCGCCGCTCCGCCGCAACGTCCGCCAGGACGAAGTGGGCAATTCCGCGCTTTTCCTTCTCTCTGACCTGGGAAGCGCGGTGACGGGTGAAAATCTTCATGTCGATGGCGGCTATCACATCGTGGGCATGAAAGCGGAAGATGCGCCCGACATCGCGGTGGGCAAGCCGGAATAGGTCTCGCGGAAGAAATGCCGGAAAGACTAAGCCTTAAACCGGGCGTTACGCTTTACTTCGCCCGCCATGGCGAGACCGAGGCCAATTGCCGGCACCTTTTTTCCGGGCGGAAGAACACGCCTTTGACCGCTCGCGGCCGTGAACAGGCCAAGGCTATCGGTCTGGCACTCAAGAATGAGCTGGGATCCGCGCCCGAAATTGGCTTTGTCGCAAGCCCGCTGGAACGCGCGCGCATCACCATGGAGATCGCGCGCGAAGTGCTGGGCCTGCCGCGCGAAGGCTATACGACCGATGCACGTATCGAAGAGATCAATCTGGGTAAATGGGACCAATTGACCGCAGATGAAGCCCGCGCCCGCGATCCCCAATTGTTCGCCGCTCGCGCCGCCGACAAGTGGAACGTGCATGTGCCGGGCGGAGAGAACTACGCCGAAGTGGCGGCACGGGCCGAGGACTGGGTGGCAAGCCTTGGCCGCGACACCTTCGCGGTCAGCCACGGCGCCTATACCCGCATCCTGAGAGGGTTGTTCCTGGGCCTCAGCCCCGCCGAAATGTCAGCCCTGGACGAGCCGCAGGGCGTGGTTTTCCGGGTCCAGGGCAGCGACGTGGTTCAGCTCCCAGGCGTGGGCGATGCCTTGTCGAATCCGAAGCCGATAGGCTAAGACCGAGCCATGTCGCACAACAGTTTTGGCCATCTTTTCCGCGTCACCACCTTTGGCGAAAGCCATGGGCCGGCGATCGGCTGCGTGGTGGATGGCTGCCCGCCCGGCATTGCCTTGACCGAGGCCGACATCCAGCGCGATCTGGAGCGCCGGCGTCCCGGCCAGTCGAAATTCGTCACCCAGCGCCAGGAAGCGGATGCGGTGAAAATACTCTCCGGCGTCTTCCAGGACGAGCACATGGCCGAGCAGCTCACCACCGGCACGCCGATCGGACTGTTGATCGAGAATATGGATCAACGCTCCAAGGATTATTCCGAGATCCGCGACAAATACCGTCCCGGCCATGCCGACTATACCTATGACGCCAAATATGGCTTTCGCGATTATCGCGGCGGCGGCCGCCAATCGGCGCGCGAGACGGCGATGCGCGTGGCGGCCGGCGCGATCGCCCGCAAGCTGCTGGACAAGCTCTATGGCAAAGTAACCATCCGCGGCGCGCTGGTGGCGATGGGCACGCAAAACATCAATCGCGCCAACTGGAATTGGACCGAGACCGTGAACAATCCCTTCTTCTGCCCCGACGCGTCCGCTGTTGCTCTGTGGACAGAGTATCTCGAAGGCGTGCGCAAGCGTGGTTCATCAGTAGGCGCTGTGATCGAAGTGGTGGCGGAAGGCATTCCCGCCGGCCTGGGTGCCCCCATCTACGCCAAGCTGGACAACGACCTGGCCAGCGCCATGATGAGCATCAACGCCGTCAAAGGCGTGGAGATCGGTGACGGCTTCGCCACTGCCGCCATGACCGGTGAAGAGAATGCCGATGAGATGCGCATGGGTAACGATGGCAAGCCCGTGTTCCTCTCCAATCATGCCGGCGGCATACTGGGCGGCATCTCGACCGGACAACCGATCGTGGCGCGCTTCGCGGTAAAGCCCACCTCGTCCATTCTGTCACCCCGGCGCACCATCGACCGTTCCGGCGCGGAAACTGAGATCGTCACCAAGGGCCGCCACGATCCCTGTGTGGGCATCCGCGCCGTGCCCGTGGGCGAAGCGATGATGGCGCTGGTGTTGGGAGATCAGGCACTCAGGCACCGGGCGCAAATTGGTTAGCGGGAAAAGCCCGCTACCAACTCGATGTGATCCGAATACAGAAATTGGTCCACCGGCGTCACCTCGCCCATGATGAAGCCCGCCTTCACCAGGATCGCCGCATCGCGGGCGAAGCTGGACGCGTCGCAGGACACATAAGCGATACGGGGGATCTTTGAGGCGGCCAGCAGCTTGACCTGCGCTTCCGCGCCCGCACGCGGCGGATCCAGCACCGCGGCATCGAAACGATTGAGCTCCAGCACCGTCAGCGGAATTTTGAACAGATCACGAATCTCCACCGTGACTGGCTTGAGCCCCTTTGCCTTTCGCGCCGCTTCCATCAGAGCCGCCAACGCGTCGCTATCCTGTTCCACCGCATGGACCTTGGCATGACGCGCCAGGGGCAGGCTGAACGTGCCGATGCCGGCGAACAGATCCACAATCGTTTTTGCGTTCTTCGTCAGGCCGGCGACCCGTGCCTGAATCGCCCTTTCGCCGTCACGCGTGGCTTGCAGAAATGCCCGCGGTGGCGGCGTCACGGCAATGCCGTCAAAAGCGATTGCCGGTTTTGTCCGTTCCAGCAATATCTCGCCGTTGAAAATGATCCGGGCGATATCGGCGCCGGCGAAGGTTTTGGCGATTTCGGCAGTGAGCGACGGCCTGAGCTTGCGCGACCAGTGAAAAGCGAGATCGAGTCCGGCGTCGGTTTCGCTCACATGGATTTCGGCCTTCTCGCCCTCGGCCAGGATCGGCGCCAGGCCCTGGCGCAACGTCGCGGTGAAATCCCGCAGCGCCTTGGTGAGAACCAGGCATTCCTGCATGTCCACGATCACATGGCTGCGCGCGGCGTGGAACCCAACCACAACCTGGCCCTTTTCCTTGCTCAATTTGAACATGGCGCGGCGGCGGCTTTTTTGCTGGGACAACACAGGGTCGTTCACCACGATTTCCGTGAACCCTGCGCGCGCCAACGCTTTTTCCACCAGGACCTGCTTGTGGCGGCGATAGGCGTCGGCGGGCATATCCTGCAGGGTGCAGCCACCGCAGAGGCCGAAATGGCGGCAAAGGATCATGCTTTCGATGTCGCCAGCAGATATTCGATATTTCCGCCGCCTCCGGCCAGCGGGCTTTCCATCGTCCCCAGCACCCTCCAACCCGGCGTCGCGGCGATGAAATCCACGATGCCGGCCAGCGCGCACCCACGCGCTTTCGCATCGCGCACAATGCCGCCCTTGCCGATTGCGGCCTTGCCCACCTCGAATTGGGGCTTGACCAAAATGACGGCCCAGGCGCCTGACGCCATCAGCGCAAGCGCGGGCGGAAGCGCCAGCTTCAGGCTGATGAAGCTCATGTCGGCGGTCAGCGCGGTGATGGGTTCGGGAAAATCAGATCTGGTCAGATCGCGGGCATTCACCCTTTCGCGCACATGTACGCGGGGATTGCACGCCAAGTCTGCGTTCATCTGGCCATGGCCCACATCCAGGGCATAAACCCGCGCCGCGCCCCTTTCCAGCAGCACCTGGGTGAAGCCGCCCGTGGAGGCGCCCAGATCGAGGCAAACCCGGTCCAGGGGCGATAGGCCGAAATGATCCAGCGCCGCGGCGAGCTTGCCTCCCGCGCGGGAAACAAAGGGATGCGGCTTGCGGTATTCGATGGGGGCGTCCGCGGCGACGCTCTGAGACGGCTTGGACAAGCGTGCGCCGCCAGCTTTCACCAAGCCGGCCTTGATGGCGGCCTGGGCTTCGCTGCGGCTCTTGGCGTAACCCTGTTCGACCAGAAAGACGTCGGCGCGCATTCCGCGCCTAGGCGATCTTGCCTACGGCGGTTGGAACTTCGTTTGAACGTCCCAAAGCTGACAACGCCACCTTGACGATGCCATCCGCATCCAGCCCCGCCTGGGCGTACATGCGCTCGGGCGTGTCTTGGTCCTGGAAGACATCCGGTAACGTCATGGGCCTCACCTTCAGGCCCTTCTCCAGAAGCCCTTCCCAGGCCAGGAACTGCATCACATGGCTGGCAAAGCCACCGGTGGCGCCCTCCTCGATGGTGATCAGGACTTCATGCTCGCGCGCCAGCTTGGCGATCAGGTCGGTGTCGAGCGGCTTGGCGAAGCGTGCATCGGCGATGGTGGGAGAAAGTCCGTAGCCGGACAATTTCTCGGCCGCCAGCAGCACTTCGCCCAGGCGCGCGCCCAAGGACAGGATGGCGATCGAAGAGCCTTCGCGGATAATGCGGCCCTTGCCGACGGGAAGTGGCACGCCCGCCGCCGGGCGGGCCACGCCGGTGCCCTCGCCACGCGGATAGCGGACGGCGCTGGGCCGGTCGTTGATCCCTACCGCGGTGGCGACCATATGGGTAAGCTCCACCTCGTCCGCCGGCGCCATCAGCACAAAATTGGGCAGAGCGGCGAGATAGGCGAGATCGAAGCTGCCGGCATGGGTGGGGCCGTCAGCGCCCACCAATCCCGCCCGGTCCATGGCGAAGCGCACCGGCAGTGACTGGATCGCCACGTCATGCACTACTTGGTCATAGGCGCGCTGCAGGAACGTGGAATAGATGGCGCAGAAGGGCTTCATGCCTTCCGCCGCCAGGCCGGCGGCGAAGGTCACCGCATGCTGCTCGGCGATGCCCACATCGAAGCTGCGCTCGGGGAATGCCTCCTGGAATAGATCCAGGCTGGTGCCCGAGGGCATCGCCGCGGTGATCGCCACGATACGGTCATCCTTTTTCGCTTCCGCGATCAGGCTCTCGGCGAAGACTTTTTGATAAGTGGGCGCCTTGGCCACCGTTTTCTTCTGTTCGCCGGTGAGCACGGTGAATTTCGACACGGCGTGATATTTGTCAGCGCTGGCTTCGGCCGGGGCATAGCCGTGACCCTTCTTGGTCACCACATGGATCAGGACCGGACCTTTCATACGATCGCGCACATTCTCCAGCACCGGAATCAAATGATCGAGATTGTGGCCGTCGATGGGGCCCACATAGAAAAAGCCCAACTCCTCGAACAACGTGCCGCCCATCGCGAGCCCACGCGCATATTCCTCGGTGCGGCGCGCCATGTTGAACAGCGCACGCGGCAGAAAGCGCTTGGCCAGCCATTTGCCCAGATTGCGGAAGCCCGTATAGGGCTGGCTGGAGACCAGGCGCGCCAGATAGGCGCTCATCGCGCCTACCGGCGGGGCGATCGACATGTCGTTGTCGTTGAGAATGACGATCAGCCGGTTCTTGTTGGCGCCGGCATTGTTCATCGCCTCATAGGCCATGCCCGCGCTCATCGCGCCATCGCCGATCACGGCGATCACATTGTTGTTGCCGCCCTTGAGGTCGCGCGCCGCCGCCATGCCCAGGCCGGCCGAGATAGACGTCGAGGAATGAGCCGCGCCGAACGGGTCATAGACGCTTTCGGCGCGCTTGGTGAAGCCGGACAGGCCGCCGCCCTGGCGCAAGCTGCGCATACGCGCGCGCCGTCCTGTGATGATCTTGTGCGGATAGGCCTGATGGCCCACGTCCCAGATCAACTTGTCTTCGGGCGTGTTGAACACATAGTGCAGCGCCACGGTGAGCTCGACCACGCCAAGGCCGGCGCCAAAATGGCCGCCTGTGACCGAGACGATGTCGATCAGATCGGTGCGCAACTCGGATGCGAATTGGCGAAGCGCCCGTTTGGGCAGCTTGCGCAGATCGGCTGGCACCTGAACCTGGTCGAGAAGCGGAGTCTTGCTGGGCGATGTCATAATATGATGACCGCAATGGGGAAAATAATGTACCACGCCGTTTCCCCGAAAACGGCGTGACCGGCATAATTCGAAACGCGGAAAGCGGGGATCGGGCTCATGCCACATCCAGCCTTTCGCCGATAGCGGGACCGCCCGCTCCCTGGACGATTTTTTCCAGCCGACCTTCCGCCGCCTTGAGCTTGGCCTCGCAATGGACCTTGAGCGCTTGGCCGCGTTCGTACAGCGCGATGGAATCCTCCAGATCGACTTCGCCCTGCTCCAGGCGCGCGACGATGGTCTCAAGCTCTTTGAGCGCCGCTTCGAAATTCATTTCGCCGACCGGCCTGACCGCGTCCGACGTTTTCAGGGGGGTAGGAATGACAGTTTCTCCAAGTGACTTCCGAGCCTCTGTCCAGTGCCCCCGCATGGAAGTTCGGCCAGGCAATTTTGCAGTTTTGGCAAACACACGCCAACGGGAATCGAGCGAAAACTATATGTCTTGGGCCTGTCAGGACAAAGACTTTACCATTCCGTAAGGGAAGCTTTTAGCGGGCGATATCGGGAGCTTTCAACTCCACGCCGCCATGGGGTGTTTCGGCCAGCGCACCTATCAGATTTTTAATCCCGGGAAGCGCGGCGAGCGTGCTCAGCCCCTGCAGAGTTTTCAGGCTGGCCTCGCTCTGGCCCAGCATGGTGCTCACGCTCTCCAACAGGCCGCGATGGCGGGGATAGATGCGGATCACGATATGGCCCTGGGGAATTTTTCCCAGCTCCGCCGCCTCGTCGGCGGCCGTCCAGAAGCCCCCCAGGCCATCCACCAGCCCTCGGGCCTTGGCGTCGGCGCCGGTCCAGACCCGCCCCCTGGCCACGTCTTTCACCTGATCGAGCGGCAGATGACGGCCGGCTGCCACCTTGTGCAGGAAATCGTCATAGATCACGTCGGCTTCATGATTGAGTGCGGTCCATTGCTCCGGCGTGTAAGGCTGGATCGCCGAATCCATCAGCGTGTTCTTGCCCGACGCCACTTCGTCCATCTCGGCGCCCACCAGTGCCAGCGATTTGCCCACCGCCACCTTGCCGGTCAAGACGCCGATCGAGCCGGTCAGGGTCGCGGGTTCGGCGATGATCTTGTTGGCGCTGGCCGAGATGAAATATCCACCCGAAGCGCCCAGGCCGCCCATGCTAACCACCACCGGTTTGCCTTTGGCTTGCGCCTTCTTCACCGCGTCAAGAATCTGATCCGACGCGGTCACCGAGCCGCCCGGCGAGTCCACCCGAAGCAGGATGGCCTTGATGCCGGGCTCGCGCGCCGCCTGACGGATGGCCTCGGAAAGATCGTCGCTGGCGATGCCAGCATTGCTGCTGAAGAGATTGCCCTGCGCGGTGCCATCGACGATGTCGCCCGCCGCCTCGATCACCGCAAGATTGGCGCCGAACGCAGAGCTGAAATTCTTGGTCTTGATGTAATCGGTGATCTTGGTGAGCTTGGCGCCGGCGCCCGCGCGTCCCAGCCCCGCGTTCATCGCATCATCGTCATAGCCGATACGGTCCAGCAGACCCTCGCCCTTGGCATCCTCGGCGAATTGCGGACTTGAATCGAAATCGGCGCTCACTTTGGCGGGATCAAGATGGCGCTCGGCTGCCACCTCGGCCACCGCCTGGTCGCGCCAGGATTTCGTCAACTCGGTAAGCTGCTCCTTGTCCGCGTCGATCATGGTCTTTTCCATGTACATATCGGCGGCGCTCTTATATTCGGCGCGCTTGGCCATCTGCGGCACGGCTTGAATCTTGTCGAACAGGCCTTTGAGGAAAATCTCGCCCACCCCACCGCCCGACACTTTGAAATCGCTTCTGGGCTGCACCCAGATCTCATTGGCAGCGCTGGCCGCCGCATAGTCCCCCAGGCCGGGCGTGAGGAAACCCGTGGCCTGGGCGATCACGAATTTTCCGTGACCGCGGAAGCGATGAAGGCTGGCGGACAATTCCTCAGCCTGGGCGAGCGACAGCGCGCCATCGCCCAACCGCATCACCACGCCCTTGATTCTGGGATCACGCGAGGCCGCATCCAGCGCGAACACATAGTTCATCATGGTCTGCTGCGGCCCGCTGAGCGAAAAACCCGTCGCCGCCGAATCGGGCACCGACTGGCGTAGATCCAATGTCAGCACCATGTTGCCGGGCAAACCGTCACCCCGCGCCAGCCCGATCACCAGCAGAACGACGAAAATCAGGATGATCAGGAAAATGAATTTGGCGACGCCATTCAGCACCGCCGCCATGATCGAGCGGAGCCAACCCAGAAAGCGTGTCATGTGGAAATCCTTGGGAGCGACTTGGGGGATCTTGTTATACCGCGCCGCCCCAACCCAAGACAGCCCGCCGGACAGCAAAAGGTCGGCCCATATTGGCGCCGAGCTCGGGCGTGTGCTTGAATTTCATTGGCGCGACGCGTCGCGCAGCGTGTCCCTGGCATGACCGATCTGCATCTTGCCCTTCACGGCCTGGTTCCGTAACCTTTTCCCCACCTGGACGAAGTAGCAGATGCTGTGACGGCAAGGAGAAGTCCATGCGGAGACGGAACTTTATCGGTTTGTTGTTGATGGGCGGTGCCAGCGCAACGGTCAGCGTGATGGCCGGCAATGTGTCTGCTTTCGCTGCCACCTATCGCGTGACCAAGAGCGACGCGGAATGGAAAACAGCGCTGTCGCCCGCCGCTTACGATGTGCTGCGCCATCAGGGCACCGAAATGCCTTACTCCAGTCCCCTGGACATGAATTACAAGAAGGGCACCTATCTCTGCGCCGGCTGCAATCAGGCGGTCTATTCCTCGGACACCAAATACGACAGCCACACCGGCTGGCCCAGTTTCTGGAAACCGCTGGCGAACGCCATTCTCACCGGTGATGACCGTTCGCTCGACATGGAGCGCACCGAAGTACATTGCGTGGGTTGCGGCGGCCATCTCGGCCATGTCTTCGAGGACGGCCCACGGCCCACGGGCTTGCGCTATTGCATGAACGGCGTGGCGCTGCATTTCCAGGCCGCCTAGGCGCGCAGACCGAGACAAAAAGCAAAGCCGCCGGTTTTAATCGGCGGCTTTGCTGCTTTGAGAGAACCGCGCCGTTACTTCTTGGCGGGGGCGCCGGCCTCGGGCTTGACCTTGGCGCGGGCCTGCTCGGCCATGGAATCATGCGCGGCGGTAAAGCCGTTCAGCGAGATTTTGAGCTGATAATTCTTGCCGTCATCGGCGGTAACCTTGAGCAGCGCAGTGTCGCCGGCATGGTTCAATTGATCGATGACGGGATTGTCGAGCAGCATTTCCACATAGCAACCACCCCGGTCGCAGCGGCGATAAGGCATGGGGGGCGAGCTATAGCTTCCCGCCTGCAGCACCACGCCGCGAGTAACGGAAACACCCAGCGGCACGGAAATCTGGATGGCGTGCTTATCAAGGCGGGGAATATAGGCGATCGAGACCGCCAGCACGCGCTGTTGGCTCTTGGCGTCATTCTGCTGCTGATACATGTCGCAAGGTGATTGGGTCTGCGCCGGATAGCAGCGCACCAGCCAGTCGCCGATATTTTTCACTTCGGGCGGCGGTGGCGGCGCGGCCGGAGCGGCGGCAGGAACCTGGGCGAGAGCCGCGCCCGAAACGAGCGCGGCCAAAAAGACGCCGGACAACAAAGACAGGGTTTTCATCAGAGCATTCTCCAGTACCAGGACGCGCGCTTGGCTTCATCGCGGCGATAGGCGCGCTGCGCGTCATTGTATCCGGTGAGTGAAACCGGAATCGCGATGGGCTTGTTGTCGTTGGCGCCCGCGAAGACGACGCGGCCATCCTTGCCGGCGTCGAGCGCCGACTGCAGCTTCTGGTCGATGGGGATATCGACGATGCAGCCCTGCTGGGTGCAGGTGCGGTACTTGGCGGTGACCATGGGATTGGTGCCCAGCACCAGACCCACGCCGGGCTCCAGCGCGACACCCAGTGGCATCACCAGATCGAGGGCAGACTTGCCGTTGGGCAGCTTGCCCACGGCGATGCGCACGATCTCCTCATGGCTCTGGCTGTCCAGGATGTCCTGGACGATCTCGCAATTCACATTGGCTTGTTTGGCCGAGGGACAGGCCACGCGCCAAGAGCCATAGGTGGTCACGGCCTGGGTGGAGGTATTGTAGCTCGTCACGCCGCGCACGGCCCAGCCGACCAATAGGCCCACCAGCAATGCCAGCGCGCCGATGACCAGCTTCTGGGTCAAATTTGTCATGAAAGTCTCGTCTCAGTTGGGAAAACCGGGAAAAAACCGGTTTAAAGCCTCAAAACCGGCGGAGTGGTTAGCAGATCACATCCGCAAAGGAAACGGGCGGCGACCGGGTTTCCGTCCGCCCCCTGCGGAATTGGTGAACGGAGGCGGCGTTCATGACGGGGTTGTAAGGCAATTCAGGCCCACGCGGCAATCTGGCCGCCGCCAAAACAGAGTTCTTAGCGGCTCGCGCTCAACGGCTGGCTAGGCGCACCGGGTCGGGGCGGTAATAGCCGGGCCATACCTGCTTCAGGGCCGCCAGCTTGGGCAGATCATTAAACACGATATAGGGCTGGGTGGGGTTATGGATCAGATAGTCCTGATGATAGCCCTCGGCCGCATAGAAGCCTTTGAGCGATTCGATCTTGGTGACGATGGGTTTTGCGAAAATATGAGCCCCGTCCAATTGGGCGACATAGGCCCGCGCGGCTTTTTCCTGAGCGGGCGAAGAGAAGAAAATCTCCGAGCGATAGCTGCTTCCCTCGTCCGGGCCCTGGAAATTCAGCTCGGTGGGATCATGCGCCACCGAAAAATAGACCTGCAGCAGACGGCCGAACGATACGAGCTTGGGATCGAAGGTGATTTCGACGGATTCCGCGTGACCGGTGGTTTCGGTGGTGACCAGGGGATAATTCGCGGTCGCGGCCGCGCCGCCGGAATAGCCGGCCACGACTTTGGTGACGCCTTTCACATGCTCGAACACGGCCTGCTGGCCCCAGAAGCAGCCACCCGCCAACACGATAGTCTCGCGCGCCGCATCATTGGCGGGGTCGAGCCCAGGCGCGGGGATGACTTTGTCCAGATCGTCGGCATGCGCGGCCGCGGAAAAGGCCACAAGAGCGGTCGCGGCGAGAAAGGCGGTAAGTTTCATGGCGGTTCCTCGAGGAATGAAACCAGTATAGCCGGTTTCATCCCTTAATTCGCCGCCGCTGCCTCGCGGTTACCGGTTCCTCAGATGAATTGGCGAAAGAGGAAATAAAGCCCTCCTGCCAGGGCCATGGCCGCCGGCAGGGTGATCACCCAGGCCAGCGCGATGGAACGCACTGTGCTCCATTGCAGGCCGGAACCATTGGCCGCCATGGTGCCCGCCACGCCGCTCGACAGGATATGAGTGGTGGATACCGGCAGGCCGATATATTGCGCCCCCATGATGGTGGCCGCCGCGACCAGCTCGGCCGATGCGCCCTGCGCGTAGGTGAGGTGGGTCTTGCCGATGCGTTCGCCCACCGTCACCACGATGCGCTTCCAGCCCACCATGGTGCCAAGGCCGAGCGCGATCGCCACGCACACTTTTACCCAAAGCGGAATGAAACGTGTGCCTTTTTCCAAGCTGCCGCTGAGGCCTTTGAGCGCGGTGGTTTCGCCGGCGGTAAAGGTGGCACCGGATTTGGGCAGAAGACGGATAGCATCGCCCGCCAGATACATTTCATTGCGTAGGTTGGGCGTGGCCGCCGCCGGCACATGGCTGATGGCGCCATAGCTCTTGAGGTTGGTGACGATGTCATTGGAGAGAACCGATAGGCTGGCGAAGACTTCGGGCCGGTTCAGCGTCTTGTCGCGCAAGGCATCGCCCACAATCGTCCTGGCCCGGCTGGGCGACGGTATCGCAGCGCTTCCGGCGTGTGCCTGGAACACTTGGCCTGCGGAAGCCGCGCTGGCGACGAAGGCGGGTGTATCATTCATCGGCATGGTGCGGTTCAGCGCATAGGCGGTGGGCGCGGCGCCGATCAGGATCAGCATGATCAGGCCCATGCCTTTCTGGCCGTCATTGCCGCCATGGGCAAAAGAGACACCCGTGCAAGTGAGGATCAACAGGGCGCGAATCCAAGGCGGCGGTGGCTGCTGGCTTTTGGGCGCCTCGTAGAGTTTGGGCACGCGAATGAACATTTTCATCACCAGCAACAGCGCCGCAGAAAAGACGAAGCCCATCAAGGGACTCCAGAACAGGGCGGAGAAGACGCTGGCCGCCTGGCTCCAATCCACGCCGGAGGTCGCCTGGCCGGCGGGCGCCATCAATTGATTGGCGAGGCCCACGCCCATGATCGAGCCGATCAAAGCATGGCTGGAGGAATTGGGAATGCCCAGCGCCCAGGTGGAAAGATTCCACACGATCGCCGCGATCAGGAGCGAGAAGATCATGGCGTAGCCGGCGCCGCTGCCCACTTGCAGGATCAGTTCGACCGGCAGCAGCGTGATCACGCTGTAAGCGACCGCGCCGGTCGAGACCAGCACACCCAACAGATTCCAGCAACCGGACCAGACCACGGCCGCCACGGGTTGCATGGAATGGGTGTAAATCACCGTGGCGACGGCATTGGCGGTGTCATGGAAGCCGTTGACGAATTCGAAGCCCAGCGCGATCAGCAGCGCGAGGCCAAGCAAGGCGAAGACGCCGAATGCGAGCGGCTCATGCACGCTCTGGATGTCGTCCAAAAGGCCGTGAACGCCATAACCGATGCCCGCCGCCAGAAGGCAGAAAAAGACCACTGCGGTAACCGGTCCCGTCTTGTGATCAAGCCTGGGCGCGCGCCGCCCGTGATAGGCTTCCGTTTGAACCGCGATATCCGCCATTTCCTTGTTCCCCACGACCCGCGGGGATTAAAGGCGGGGCGTGCGACGGTTTGATGACTGCGCTTGCCGCGCCGCGAAGTTCGCGAAAAATAGCGCGCCCCGACATGTTTATTTCGCGGGACTGCGGTGAACTTGAATCTGAGCCACCAGGAGCTTCCCATGTCGCACAAGCATCCCGCCAGCACCCATCATCACGCCGCTGCCGAACACCATGAGAAAGCGGCGCATCACCACCGCATGGCCGCCAAACATTATGAAGACGAACGGGCCGAAGCGGCCGCGCATCATGCTCACACCGCGTCAGGTCATGGCGCTCATGCTATCCATCACAGCGCCGAAGCCTCGAAGCTTCATGCCCATCATCACGCCGAGGAAGACTGATATCCGCAACGCGAGGGATTTTGGCCGCCGAGCAGGAGCGAGGAGCGTCCATACGCTGCCGCTATGGACGGGCAAGACGCCCATAAGCGACGAGCGACGAGCGACGAACTCGGAGGGCAAAAGACCCGCGTGGCTAAAGAGCGCTTTCGCCGGTCTCGCCAGTGCGCACGCGCAGCGCGGAGTCCAGGTCGAGGGTGAAAATCTTACCATCGCCGATTTTACCGGTGCGCGCCGCTCGGGTGATCGCGGCGATCGCATCGTCCACGCGGGCGGAAGGAAGCGCGATCTCGAGTCTGAGTTTGGGCAGAAAGGAAATCGCGTATTCGGCGCCGCGATAGATTTCGGTATGGCCTTTCTGGCGGCCATAGCCGCGCACTTCTGAAACCGTCATCCCTTCCACCCCGATGGCGGTCAGAGCCTCGCGCACCGCGTCCAGGCGATGCGGTTGAATGACGGCGATGATCAGCTTCATGGGCCTGTCCTGTTGGTTGGCCTATCGATTGCCGTGATACGCGCTTTCTCCATGGGTGGCAAAATCCAGACCCTGGATCTCATGCTCGCGGTCCACGCGCAGACCCACGACCAAGCCGGCGAATTTGGTGATCAGGAAGGTGGCGATGGCGGACCAGAGAATGGCCGCCGCCACGCCTTCCAGCTGCACCACGAACTGCGCGCCAACCGCATGATGCAGCGCCGATCCGCCCACTCCCAGCCCCGCCAGGAATGGCAGGGTCAAGGTGCCCAGCGCACCGCCCACGCCGTGAACACCCAGCACATCCAGCGCATCGTCCACCACCAGAATGCGTTTGACGAAATGCACCGCCATGTAACAGACGATGCTGGCGGCTGCGCCCAACACCACCGCACCCAACGGTCCCACGCTGCCTGCCGCCGGCGTGATGGTGGCGAGCCCCGCAATCGTGCCCGTCACCGCGCCCACCAGGCTGGGCTTGCCGAACGACACCCATTCGATCGCCATCCACACCAAGGTCGCGGTCGCTGCTGAAAGATGCGTGGTGAGCATTGCCATGCCGGCATCGGCATTCGAGGCGAGCGCGCTTCCGGCATTGAAGCCGAACCAGCCCACCCAAAGCAGCGAGGCGCCCACCATTACCATCCAGGGCGCGTGCGGCGGACGGATGGATTTGGGAAAATCCGTGCGCGGCTTCAGCATCCAGGCGACCACGAGGGCGGAAACACCGGCGGTGACATGCACCACGATACCGCCCGCGAAATCGATCACGCCCCGCTTGGCCAGCCAACCGCCGCCCCATACCCAATGGGCCACCGGCACATAGACGATCAGAAGCCAGAGGCCCGAGATCAACAGCACCGCCGCAAAACGGATGCGTTCCACATAGGCGCCGATGATCAAGGCCGGGGTGATGATGGCGAACGTCATCTGGAACATCACAAAGACGCTTTCGGGAAGATTGGTCCCCGGATGCAGCATGGTGCGGTCGCCATTCTGCAGGAACGCCGCCTTGAGATTGCCCAGAAGGTCACCGCCGCCGGAATAAGTGAGGCTGTAACCCAATGCGAACCAGAGAACCGAAACCAGGCAGGCCACGGCGCAGCATTGCACCAGGACCGAGAGGATGTTCTTGGCTTGGACCAGGCCACCATAGAACAGCGCCAGCGCCGGCAACGTCATCAACAGCACCAGCACGGTGGCCATCATCAGCCACGCGGTATCAGCTCCGTTTATCACTTTCCTCGCCCCATTATCGCCGCGGTTGACTGACCGCGTTTCGAGCGGAGACTGGCGCGCGGTCGGTCACGTGACAAGACAATGAGCAGGGGCCCCCCCATGACGCACCTGTGAACCAATTTTGGGCGCGCAATCGGACTCGCGTGTAGTATTTATCCTATTGATCCTGTTGATGCTTACGATCCGGAGGTGGTGCTTCCTCGGCCTGCAGCGGCGGGCCAAGTTCCATCTCGTCCGGCAGCTTTGAGTCGGCACCTCTCGTCGTTCTGATGCTTGTTTCAGCAGGTCGCCTATAAAGCAGGCGACTTGGCGCAAAAATGCCCATGACCGTTATCGCGAGTCCGAAACAGAATGCGAATCACCTTCTCTTGGTGAAGCGCAGGATCGCGTCCTTCAGCGATGGTTCGCTGTCACACCAGTCGGTCCAGGGCTTGTGACGCTTGAGCAATGCGGGCGCGGTGCGGATGGTGAAAGCTTTCGGATCCAATCCCTTTTTCACCTGGCTCCAATTGAGCGGCATCGACACCGTGGCGCCGTCGCGCGCGCGGGGCGAGAGTAGCGCGACCGCGGTGGACATGCGGTCGTTGCGCAAATAGTCGAGAAAGATTTTCCCCGTGCGCTTGGCCTTGGACATGTTGACAAGATAGTCGCCGGGACTGTCGGCGGCCATGGCTTCGCAAATCGCGCGGGCGAAGGTCTTGGCTTCGGGCCAGCCGATGCGATCCTTGCCCTTCACCTTGAACGGCGCCACCACATGCAGGCCCTTGCCGCCGGTGGTCTTGCAGAAGGCGGGGAGGCCCAGGGCTTCCACCCGCTCTTTCATTTCCCTGGCGGCGGCGACCACGCGCTCGAATGACGTGTCGGGCGCGGGATCGAGGTCGAACACAAAACGGCCGGGCACGTCCGGCGCATCGGGCTGGCAATTCCAGGGATGGAATTCCAACGCCGCCACCTGGGCCGCCGCGATCAAGGCCTCGGCCTGATCGAATTGAAGATAAGGCTGGCGGTCGCCCGAGACTTTCACTTCGCGGAAAAGCTTTGAGCCACCGCGCATGGCATGGCGCTGGAAGAAATGCTCGCCGGTGATGCCGTCAGGCGCCCGCACGATGGAGCAAGGCCGTCCCTTGATATGGGGCAGCATCCAAGTGCCCACCGCTTCCAGATAGCGGGCAAGATCCAATTTGGTCACCGGCTTTCCGTCACCCGCATCCGGCCAGAGCGCTTTGTCCGGCTTGGAGATGGCAATGCCCATCACCATGCCCTCGCTGTCTTTGCCGGCCTTTGCCTTGATGGCAGCTGGTTTTGCCAATTTCGTTTTCCTGGCGCTTGCGGGCATTTGGGCCTCCACTTCGTCCGCGGGCTTGTCCTGGCGCAGGCCCTTGAAGGATGCCTGGCGCACCATGCCGTCGGCGCTGAAGCCGGCGAATTCGATCTCCGCCACCAGCTCGGGTTTGACCCAATGGACACCCGCTTCATGGCGCGGAGCGCCGGTACCGGTGAAAGGGCTGGCGTGACTTTCCTGCTGTTTCAGGCGCGGCAAGAGCTGCGACACAGTTTTGCCGCCATAACCGGTGCCGACGCGTCCCACATAGACCAGATCTTTGCCTTTATGGACGCCCACCAGCAGCGAGCGGAATTTTCCTTCCGTCGTGCTCCAGCCGCCGATCACCACTTCATGCCCGGCCCGGCATTTGGATTTGATCCAATTGTCGCCGCGCCCCGATTCATAGGGCGCGCTGGCCCGTTTGGAGACAATGCCTTCCAGATTCATCCGGCACGCGGATTCCCAGACCGCGTTGCCGCTCGCGCTGAGATGCTCCACATAGCGGATCAAGGGGCTTTTGGTGCGGTAGAGGAATTTTTCCAGGCGCGCCTTCCGCTCCGTGAGCGGGAGCCGGCGCAAATCCTCGCGCCCCTCGAACAGAAGATCGAAGACGAAGAACACCAAATTCTTGGTCTTCTTCTCCGACAACGCCGCCTGAAGGCCGGAGAAATCCGGCGCGCCATTGTGATCCAGCGCCACCACTTCGCCGTCCAGGATGGCGTCGGGAAGAGATTTTAGGGCCTGGGCGACTTCCGGAAAACGCTCCTTCCAGTCCAGACCTTTGCGCGTAAGGAGTAATACCTTGCCTTTTTCGATGCGCGCCTGGATGCGATAGCCGTCGAACTTGATCTCATGCACCCAGCCCGCGCCCGGTGGCGGACGATCTTCCGACCGGCCCAATTGCGGCGGGACAAAGCGCGGCAGCGATTTCACCGTCTTGCTACGTTGTTCCTCTTCGCTTTCGCTGGGCTCGACGGGATCGCTTTTCTTGCGGCTGTTCCAGATCGCGTCGGCAGCAAAGCTTTTCTTGCGCATGAAGGCGGTGGGTTTTTTGCCCTTGCCCGCAGCAATCGCATCCAAGCCGCGGCCCGAGGCGATGGATCGGTCCTTGTCCAATATCCCTTCACCGTCGCCATCCTTGGAATATTTGTCGCGATGCTTGATCAAGAGCCAGTTGGTGTGCTTGCTCTTGCCATATTTCGCGTTGCGATCATTGCGCATCCGCACCAGCACCCAGCTGCCATGCAACTTGCCGCCTTCCAGCACGAATTTGAGATCGCCTTTCTTCAGCATCGCATCGGCATCGCCTTCCGGCGCCCAAAAGCCGCGATCCCACAGCATCACCGTGCCGCCGCCATACTGACCCTTGGGAATGGTGCCTTCGAAATCCCCGTAATCGAGGGGATGGTCCTCGACTTCGACCGCCAGACGCTTCTCGGCAGGGTCCAGCGAGGGTCCGCGCGTCACCGCCCATGACAGGAACACGCCTTTCCACTCCAGCCGGAAGTCATAATGCAGGCGGGTAGCCGCATGCTTTTGAATGACGAAGCGCAGCTGGGGGCCAGCCGCCACTTTTCCCGCCCCACTGGGTTCGCGGGTGCGGTCGAAGTCGCGTTTGGCGCGGTAGGTGGCGAGCTTTTCGGACGGCATTAGGTCTCCCTCTTCCCGAAAAGCCACTTGCAGAAGAGCCGTTCCCGGCCAAAAATCGGCAACCCTTTGGAAGAAAAACAGTTTACCGGACTTAGGACCATTCGAAAGATTGGGGGCTTGGCATGCTGGACTTTCTGTTGCGCCGCTATGTTCGCCGGGGAACCTTTGCCGTCCGTCTTCCCAATGGGAAAACAAGGACTTATGGCGAGGGCGTGCCCTATGTCGCCATCGCAATCAAGGACAAAGCCGCGCTGATCTCGTTGGGCATGGACCCGGACCTCAAGCTGGGCGAGCTCTACATGGACGGCCGGATCGAGATCGAGGAAGGCAGCGTGGTCGACCTGCTCGACCTCCTGATGGGCAATATGGCGATCACCGGGGGCGCCAGCGGCACCCACCATGCGCTCCGCCTGATCCGGCGGGCTTTGCGCGCTTTCGCACAATGGAATCCAGCCCGGGCCTCGCGCGCCCATGTGGCCCATCACTACGATCTTTCCGGGCGCCTCTATGACCTGTTCCTGGATGTGAGCCGGCAATATTCCTGCGCCTATTTCGCCGATGACGACGACACATTGGAAATCGCGCAGGCGGAGAAAAAACGCCACATCGCCGCCAAGCTCAATTTCAACCGCCCGGGCCTCAAGGTGCTGGATATCGGCTGCGGCTGGGGTGGCCTGGCGATGGATCTGGCGCGCGAACGCGCCGCCAATGTGCTGGGCATCACGCTTTCCACCGAGCAGCTGGCGGTGGCTCAAGAACTGGCCCGGCAGAACGGCCTGGCTGAGCGCGCCAAATTCGAGCTCAGGGATTATCGCGCTCTGACCGGGAAGTTCGACCGCATCGTCTCGGTCGGCATGTTCGAGCATGTGGGCGCGCGTTACTACCCGCAATATTTCTCCAAGGTGCGTGAAATGCTGGCCGACGACGGCGTGATGCTTCTGCACACGATCGGCCGCGCCGACGGGCCGGGCGCCACCAATGCCTGGATCCGCAAATACATCTTTCCCGGCGGCTACGCCCCTGCCCTGTCCGAAATCGTGCCGGTGATCGAAAAAGCCGGACTGATCGTCACCGATGTCGAAGTGCTTCGGCTGCATTACGCCAAGACGCTCTCGGAATGGCAGAAGCGGTTTCAAGCCAACCGCGCCGAGATCAAGGCGCTGTATGACGAGCGTTTCTGCCGGATGTGGGAATTCTATCTCGCCGGCGCCGAAATGGCGTTCCGCCACGAGTATCAAGTGGTGTTCCAGATCCAGATCGCCAAGCGCGTGGACAGCCTGCCTCTCACCCGCGACTATATGAGTCATGCGCGCGGCGACACCGAAGCGGCGGCCCAGCCCGCCCGCGTCAAGGCGGTGGCCTAGCTTACCCGTCAGAAAGTTTCGCGGTCGAAGCCGTGAATGCGGCAGACGCGAGAGGCGATGCGCTCGAACTCGGCATTATGGGCGCTTCGCGTCGCGCTGCCATTCTCATGTTGGTAGAGATGGATCATCTCATGGGCCATCGTCGCCATCAGCAGATCGGTGGAGTTGACCGAACTGATCGAGACCCCGATCTCGTTCAAATCGGGAATCGATTTGTAGCGGCCGCGAAAATGGCCGAAGCGGTCGCGCGCGCCCATCACCCGGAACACAAGATTATCCGCATGCGGAAGATTCATGCCGCGAAAAGGCGGCGTGGTGCGCAGATACTCATAGGCATTCTCCAGACAGTCGGGCGTGAGATGCAGGTTTCCCCCGCCGGCGGTGGCGTTTGCCGTGATTTGGCGCTTTCGCATGGCCGATCTTAGCCACACAAAATCCGGCTTCGCCAAGCGCTCAATGACCCCAAAATATATAAGTTTTTCGGCCGCAACTCTTTGGCGGTGTTCCCGTTTAGGCCAGGATTTCCAGGCAAATCCGGGATGTGACCCTGCTGCTGCCTTTGGTGGGCTGCTATGCGGGGTGGTTCGGTGGCAATATATCTTCGACAGGCGGCGGCGCGGAATATTTCGAGCCCCCAATTTTGGCTGGCGCTCCGGATCTATCGCATCGAGATTCCGTTCAAAAGCCCGCGTAGGGCCCGCTGAAAGACCAAGACGGAAAAGATTGCCAGTTCGTGGCGCATAGCTAAAGTCCGGCCGCATGTGGCTGCTCCTGGCGTTCTGCGGACCCGTCTGTTGGGCGGTCTCCACACACATCGATAAATATCTGGTGGACCGCTATTTCCACGATAGCGACACCGCGGTCCTGATGCTGTTCACCGCTTTTTTGGGGGTGGCGCTGCTGCCTCTGATCTGGTGGATCGAGCCTGGTCTTCTCAAGCCATCGCTGACGGCAATCGCGGTGATGGCGGCGTCGGGCGTGCTCTATATGGGCGCCATCCTGTTTTATCTTCGCGCCATCCAGAGCGAGGAAGCGTCGGTGGTAGCGCCGCTGTTCCAGGCTTCGACCTTGTTCACTTTCCTGCTCGGCTATTTTTTCCTGCACGAGAGGCTCGGGCTTGGCCAACTCTTGGGCGTGGGACTGATCATAGGCGGGGCCTTGAGCCTGTCGTTCCGCCGCGGATCGAAAGCAGGGAAATTCAAGCGCAGCCTGATCGCCCTGATGCTGGGCGCCACTTTCGTGATGTCCTTGTCCACCGTGTTGTTCAAATTCTTCGCCATCCGCGATGATTTCTGGACCACCACCTTCTGGACTTTTGTCGGCGAAGGCCTGTTCGGCGTACTGCTTCTGCTCATGCCCGGCTATCGCCGCCAGTTCGCAGACATGTTCCGCCGGAATCCAGGCGCCGTGATCGGCGTAAATGCCGCCAATGAAGTGATCAATCTGGGTGGGGGGCTGAGCGTGCGTTACGCGTCCCTGCTGGCGCCAGTGGCGTTGGTGTCGGCGATCTCCTCCACCACCACGTTTTTCGTCTTCTTCTTCGGCATCCTGCTCACGCTATTTCTTCCCAAATTCGGCCGCGAGGATTTGTCCGCGGGCAATCTTGCCCGCAAGGCCATGGGCGCGCTCCTGATCACCGGCGGCGTGGTCCTGATCGAGATGCGTTGAGGAGATTGAGAAATTGAGCTGAAGCCAGGATCGTTCAAGCCGGTCGCGGAAAATCCGACTTGGGGGACTCCGCGTGTCCTTGCCCGTCATCGGCCATCAGCACGATTCGCACCAGATCTGACAGGCTGGAGGCGTGCAGTTTGTCCATGATGTGGGAGCGATGAATCTCGACCGTGCGCGGCGATATGCCGAGCTCGTAAGCCGCGACCTTGTT
>DATBAP010000022.1:0-33355 GCA_036271455.1 Rhizomicrobium sp. | reverse complement strand
TGGCGACCGGCTTTCCCTGGACCAATCGCTGATGAAACAGATCGCGCTCCTGTTCGCGTGTGTGATGGCCGCGACGCCGGCGCTGGCGGCTTGTCCGGTGCAGGCGCCGCCGGGGCTTGTCACGCAAGGCACCCTCACCATCGGCACCATGCTCACCAATCCGCCCCAGACGTTCGTGGAGGCGGGCCAACCCACCGGCTTCGACATCGACATGTCACGCGCCATCGCCGAGAAAATGTGCCTCAAGGCGGAATTCGTGAATGTAAACTTCGCGGGGCTGTTCCCGGGCCTGATGGCGCGCAAGTTCGACTATGTCAGCTCGGGCCTGGGCATCACCCCGCAACGCCGCGAAACCTTCGATTTTGTGCCCTATTTCAGGGGTGGTATCCAATTTGTGGGCCGCAAGGAAAATCACTTCTTCTTCCAGAACGAGGACGGGCTTTGCGGTCTTCGCGTCGCCACCATTGCCGGCACCACCCAGGCATCGGCGCTGGAGCGCTCCAACCGAGGAGTCTGCAAGCAGAAGCCGATCGATCTCAAATATTTTCCCAGCTTCAATGATGCGGCGATGCAACTGCGCACAAAGGCCGCCGATATCGCCTTTGTCGATTGGGCATTCGCTTCCTACATCTCGCGCCTGATGCCGGAATTGGCGCCCGCCAGTCCCATCATCTCGGGCCGGCCCGAAGTGCCGCGCAATCTGATGGGCTTGGCCTTCCGCAAGGACGAAAAGGCGCAGGAAGCGGCGGTGACAGAAGCGATCCAGGCGCTGGAAAAAAGCGGCGAATACGACGAGCTCCTGGACAAATGGCATCTGCGAGAGGGCGATGTCCGCAATCAGGCCGATGACAAACCGAGAGCCGCCCCCCAGACCCGCTCGTTTGCCATCGTCTTCGACAGAAAGGCGTTCCTCGATACGCTTTTTTCCACCCAATTCTTTCTGCCCGCGCTCACCACGCTGGGCATCACTTTGGTGGCGATGCTGATTGCGATCCTGTTGGGGTTTGGCGGCGCGCTGGCGGCTTTGTCGCGCTCCAAAACCTTGCGCGGAATCGTGCAGGCCTATCTGGGTTTCTTCCGCGGCGTGCCGGTGCTGGTCCAGATCGTGTTCTGGTACAATGCGCTGCCCGTCCTCACCAACAACGCCATCAACCTTCCAGCACTGGTGGCCGGCACCGTCGCGCTGGGCCTCAACGAAGGCGCCTATATGACCGAGATCATCCGCTCCGGCCTGATGTCGGTCGACCCCGGCCAGCGCGAGGCGGCGCGCGCCTTGGGCATGACCAAGGCCAAGGCGATGCACCGCATTGTGATGCCTCAAGCCTTGCGGGTGATCATCCCGCCCACCGGCAATCAATTCATCGCCATGCTCAAGACCACATCGCTCTTGTTCGCGATCGCGGTGCCGGAAATTTTCGCCACCGGCACCGGCATTTATGGCCGCAACTTCAAATATTTCGAAGTCCTGGCGGTGGTGAGCATCTGGTATCTGCTGCTGACGGGTCTTCTCACCTTGGTCCAGAAAGGCATCGAGCGGCGCTTTCACGTACGCCAGCGTCCCGCAGCGAAAGCCGCTCTGGCCGTGGAGCAGAATTGATCATGGCGCTGGTCGAAATCCGTAGCGTGCACAAACGTTTCGGCGCGCAGGACGTGCTGAAAGGCGTTTCCCTGGACGTCGAGGCGGGTGAGGTGGTCTGTTTGCTGGGCGCCAGCGGCAGTGGCAAGACCACCTTGCTGCGCTGTGTCAATCATCTGGAGACCGTGGACCGGGGCGAGATCAAGGTCGCGGGCGAGCTGGTGGGTTATGCGCGCGCGCGCGACGGCAAGCTCAAGGAAGAGCCGGACCGCATCGCGTCGGCCAAGCGTGCCAGGATCGGCATGGTGTTCCAGCGCTTCAATCTCTTCGCCCATCTCACGGCGCTGGAGAATGTCATCGAGGCGCCGGTACAGGTGCTGGGCGTGGCCAAGACGGAAGCGGAAGAGCGCGCGCGTGATCTTCTCGCCCGCGTGGGCTTGAAGGACAAGGCCGGTCATTATCCGCACGAGCTTTCCGGCGGCCAGCAGCAGCGCGTGGCGATTGCCCGCGCCGTGGCGATGGAGCCCCGGCTGATGCTGTTCGACGAGCCCACTTCGGCGCTCGATCCCGAACTGGTGGGCGAGGTGCTGGAGACCATGCGACGCCTGGCCGCTGACGGCATGACCATGATCCTGGTCACGCACGAGTTGGCCTTCGCTCGCGAAGTGGCGGACCGCGTGATCATGATGGCGGATGGGCAAGTGGTCGAAGATGCGGCGCCGGCGGATTTCTTCTCCGCGCCCCAGCATCCCCGCAGCAAGGCCTTCCTGGCGCGCCACATGAGAACCGCATGACGAAGCCGCATGATCCGTCCTGGTGGTTCGCCGACGCCATGGCGCGTGAAGCGGGCGCGCCTGCGCCGCCGCTGACCGGCGAGGTCAGCGTGGACGTCGCCATTGTGGGCGGCGGCTATACCGGGCTTTGGACCGCGCTGGCCTTGAAGGCGAGGAGGCCCGGCCTGTCCGTGGCCCTGATCGAAGCGTCGCTGTGCGGTTCGGGCGCCAGTGGCAAGAATGGCGGCAAGATCCATGGCTATTGGGCCAGCCTGCAAGGCATGGCGCGCAACCTCGGTGACGATGGCGCGCTGGCGGTGGCCCGTGCCGGCACCATGGCCCAGGACGCCATCCGCGCCTTTGCTACCGCGCCCGGCCGCGATGTCTGGTGGCGCGAGGCAGGCAATCTCCGTGTCTCCTGCGCCCCGGCGCAGGATGCGAAGATCGCAGGCTATGTCGATACCGCCCGTCGCCTGGGCGTTCCGGATGCGGCGCAACCGCTCACGGCAGACGACGTCGCGCATTATTGCCGCTCGCCCGTGTTTCGCGGCGGCGTGTTCCTGCCCGAAGGCGCCAATCTTCATCCTGCCCTGCTGGCGCGCGCCCTGCGCAAGGCGGCAATGGATGCGGGTGTGGCGATCTACGAGAACACGCCCATGACGGACTTGGACAAAGGTGCGCCTCACCGCATCCGCACCCCGGCCGGCCAGATCGTCGCCCGCGAGGTGGTGTTGGCCACCAATTGCGACCTTGCCAGCCTGCCGGAGACCAAACCGCATGTGAGCGTCTTTTCCAGCTATGCAGTGATGAGCGAGCCCGCGCCCGCGGCGCTGGAAGCGATGGGATGGACCGGTGAGGAAGGCATCTCGGACATGCGGATGTTTCTGCATTATTTCCGCAAGACGCCGGATGGGCGGGTGCTGATGGGTTCGGGCTCCGGTCCTATTGCCTTCAACGGCCTGACCTCCGATTTGCGCTTGCGCGAAGATCCCGACAGCGCGCGGCGTGCCGAACGGGCCCTGCGCCGCCTGCTGCCCGCATTCCGCGATGTACCGATCACCAGGGCCTGGGGCGGGCAGATCGACGTTTCCGCCGACCGGCTGCCATTCTTCAAGACCATCCCCGGCACGCGCATCCATTTCGGCTGCGGCTATTCCGGGCATGGCGTCAATCCCACTTATATCGGCGGCCAATGCCTGGCCTCGCTGGTGCTGAACGAGAACGACATATGGTCGAACCTGCCACTCTGTCGGCGCGATCTGCCCACGCTTCCGCCCGAGCCGTTCCGCACCTGGGGCGGCCGCGCCATCCGCCGCGCCATCATCGCTTGCGAGGAAGCCGAAGAGCAGAACCGGACACCGCCGCCGCTGGCCAGCGCCATGGCGTCTCTGCCGCGCCTGCTCGGCATGCGCATCGGCACACGCTGAAGGGGGCGTCCATGACTATTGCGATCAAGCGCGTTTATGATCCGCCGGAGCCGTCGGACGGTTTTCGGGTGCTGGTGGACCGGCTTTGGCCGCGCGGCCTGACCAAGGAAAAAGCCGCGCTGGATCTATGGGCCAAGGACATCGCGCCTTCGACCGAATTGCGCGGGGAATTCAATCACCAGCCGGAGAAATTCGCCGAGTTCAAAAAACATTACCGCCTGGAGCTGTCGAAGAATCCCGTGTTGGCCGCTTTTCGCAAGGAATTGAAACGGCCCAAAGTCACGCTTCTGTTCGGTGCGCGCGATCCCAAGATCAATCATGCGGCAGTGCTGGCGGAGTATCTGAAGCAAAGCGTGAAAACAAAAGCCGCGCCCGCCAAGAAAAAGCCTTAGGCGGTGACGCGCCGTCGATCGCGATAGATCATCCAGATATTACGGAAATAGATTGGCAACGGCAGGCCCTGGCCCAGCACCAGCGCCCAGGCCTGCTGATGGATCACATAAGTGAAGCTGAAAAGACCGCCGATCAGGCTGCAATACCAAAACGTGACCGGAATCACGCTGTGGCCCTCCTGCTCGCTCTTCAGCCACTGGATCAGCATGCGCACGCCGAAGATCGCCTGGCCGCCGAACCCGATCAGATTCCACAGCACGTCGTAAGGATGCGCCAGCGCCGCGGCATACCAGTGCCCCATGAAACCCATTACAGTTCCTCCGTGCCGGCGGTGCCGCCATGCCGCCGCATCAGCCAGCGCACGCCCAGAAGATCGTTCACGCTCACCAGCAGGCGGCCGAAATTGGTGTATTTGGAGCGTCCCGCCATCCGGGGCCGATGATGCACAGGGACATAAGCCACTTTCCATCCTTCGCGCTGGACCAAGGCGATCAGATAGCGGTGGATATGATCGAAATAGGGCAGGGCGAGAAAGGCGCTACGGCGGATCGCCTTGAGCCCGCAGCCGGTATCGGTGGCGCCATCCTTGAGCAGCGCGTTGCGCAGGCCGTTGCCGAGGCGCGAGGCCAGCCTGCGGCTGGCATTGTCCTGGCGCTTGACCCGAACCCCCGACACCAGGCCCAGCCTCGGATCGCTGTCGAGCAGCTTGAGCAGCTTGGGAATGTCGGCGGGATCGTTCTGCCCGTCGCCGTCCAGGGTGACGATGGTCTCGCCCTTTGCGGCCAGGACGCCGCTCAGGATGGCGCGGCTCTGGCCCAGATTGCGGGCATGGCGCAGCGGCCTAAAATGCGCGATCTCGCTTTTCAGCCGCGTCAGTTCCTCGGGCGTCGAATCACGCGAGCCGTCGTCCACGAAAATGATTTCATGACCGGGCTGGTCCTTGAGCGCGGCCGCGATCTCGCGGGCCAGTGCGGCGACATTTTCCGCCTCATCCTTGACCGGGACCACTACCGAGACCGTCATTGTTTCCACGAATTTCCCAAAATCCTGACGCTTGGCTAGACTGACCCGGTCGACAGGCGCGCCGCCCCGATGGGCCGGGCCTTATACAGTCCGAGAGATTAGGCAACAATATGAGCGACGCCACCGCGGTTGCGGCTTCGCCCCCGCCAGCGATAAAGCCGCGCTTTATCAGTTCCATGGCGCTCCCCAGGCTGGCCTATCCCCTGCTGGCGGTCTTGTGCATGATGCTGTGGTTGCCGGGCATATTGAGCCTGCCGGCGCTCGACCGCGACGAAAGCCGCTTCGCCCAATCCTCCCGCCAGATGCTGGACAGCGGCAATTTCGTGGACATCCGCTTCGGTCAGGTGCCGCGCTACAAGAAACCGGTGGGCATCTATTGGATGCAGGCCGCCGCCACTGCCATCGCCGGCCATGTCGAGAATCTCGCCGACGG
Source organism: Rhizomicrobium sp. (assembly GCA_036271455.1). Taxonomy (GTDB): domain Bacteria; phylum Pseudomonadota; class Alphaproteobacteria; order Micropepsales; family Micropepsaceae; genus Rhizomicrobium. Next base: position 27,730 of record DATBAP010000022.1, on the reverse strand, counting down.
CAGCGACACCAAGATTTGGACCTATCGCCTGCCGTCCCTGATCGGCGGCATCGCCGCGGTGTGGCTCACCTATTGGCTGGGCTCGATCTTCGCCGCCGAGGTGGGTCTGGTGGCGGCGTTGCTGCTGGGATTTTCGGTGCTGCTCACTGCCGAAGCCACCATCGCCACCACCGATGCGGTCCTGCTGGCCACTGTCATCGGTGTCCAGGGCGTGCTGCTGCGAATCTATCGCGCCGCCGCGGAAGGCACGCCCGTCACCACCCGGCTGGCGATGTGGGGCTGGGCCGCCTTTGCTTTGGGCATTCTGGTCAAGGGACCGGTGATCGCCGGCGTCGCTGCCGCCACCATCGCCGCCCTTCTGATTTGGGACTGGCGGGCCAAGACCGGTATCTCCCGAACCTGGCTCAAGGCCACCAGGCCGGCATGGGGCGTGGCTTTGACGTTCCTGATCGTGGCGCCGTGGCTGATCGCCATCTGGCGCGAAAGCCAGGGCGCGTTCTTCCAGCAATCCCTGGGCAACGACTTTGCCGCCAAGCTGGCGGGCGGGCAGGAAAGCCATGGCGCGCCGCCGGGCTATAATCTCGTTCTCTCCACCATCGCCTTCTGGCCGGCGATTCTGTTCGTGGCGCCGGGCATTGGGCTTGGCATCGCCAAAGCCAAGGAGCCGATGATCCGCTTTCTCCTGGCCTGGGCAGGGAGCTGGTGGCTGGTATGCGAGGTCGTCCCCACCAAGCTTCCCCATTATGTGCTGCCGGCCTATCCGGCCTTGGCGATTCTTACTGCCTTCTGGGTACTCATGCCCAAAGGCGAGGATCAGGGCCCGAGGCCGGGATGGCGCAAGGCCTTATCCACAGTCGCGGTTCTCCAATATCTTGTCGGTCTTGCCGCACTGTCGGTGGCGCTGGTCTGGCTGCCCCAACTTTATGGCGGTGGCCTTGCGACCGGATTGATCGCTTATGCCGCTATGGCGGGGGGACTGATCGGTCTTGGCGCGCTGATCGTGTTTCTCACCGGCGCGCGACTGATCGCGCTGTCGCTGGCGCTTCTGTCCTTTCTGATCCTGGCGCCCAGCCTCACCATGGGCGCAGGTCCGCGCCTCACCGATCTCTGGCTCACCCAGACGCTCAAGGCGTTGGTGGCCAAGGATGCGCGGCCGGGCGATCCTGCGCCTGCCTTGGCCGGCTATGAGGAGCCCAGCCTGGTGTTCGCGTTGGGCGCGGACGTCAATCTCACCGACGGGAGCGGCGCGGCAAAGCAGGGTGCCGATTTCGGGGGATTGGCGCTGGTGGATGATTATGAACAGCCCAAATTCCTCGCCCGCCTGGCCGAGCTTCAGTCCGATGCCTTATCAGTGGATGAAGCGAGGGGCTTCGACTATTCGCGCGGCAAGAAGGTGCATGTCACCGTCTATCGCGTGCGCAAATTGATCGCTGCGCCGCCGCCCGCGCATGGGGTCACGCACTGACGTTAAAGCTTCGCGCCCTTGACAATATCGCTCACTGATTAAATATCGCCTCAGTCGTTCCGTCCGATGATGGTCGAGCCACGGGGGCGCCGCCGGATGGGACCGTTAGGATCGCGGATCTCGCGCGACATGAGACAGTAAAATGGCTCTGGAGATGGCGCGCGGCCGCGCACTCAGAACGGCCACGCGATCCTTCCGCAAAAATCAGGATGACGCCGCGCTCAGGGATACGCGCGCGCCCATCGCCAAGCTTCGTGTGCCGGGCCCCAAGGCCGAGCTGCGCTTTCCGGTCAGCCAGTCCTTGCGGGCTTTTTATCGCCGTTTCTGGCCCGGCACCGGTCCCGCCGAATGGAACGACTGGCGCTGGCAGATGCGCACCCGCATCCGCACCCTGGAAGAATTGGCGCGGGTGTTCCGGCTTTCGGAAGATGAATACGCCGCCGTGGCCAAGCACGAGGGTCCGCTGCCGGTCGGCATCACGCCTTATTATGCGGGGTTGATGGGCCTTACCGACGCCTCCGAACCCTTGCGCCGCACCCACATCATGACCGGCGGGGAGTATCTCAAGGCGCCCGGTGAGGATGACGATCCGCTGTCCGAGGACCATGACACGGTGGTGCCCGGCCTGGTGCATCGCTATCCCGACCGCGTCCTGTTCCTGGCCACCGGCACCTGCTCCACCTATTGCCGCTATTGCACCCGCTCACGGCTGGTGGGCAATCCGGGCGGCGAGTATCAATTCTCGACCCGCCAATGGGGCGAAGCCATCGCCTATCTGGAAGCGCACACCGAAGTGCGCGACGTGCTGCTGTCGGGGGGCGATCCGCTCACTCTCTCTGATGACAAGCTGGACTGGCTGCTGTCGCGCCTGCGCGCCATCCCCCATATCGAATTCCTCCGGATCGGCACCAAGATGCCTGTAGTTACGCCCCAGCGCGTGACGCGCGGGCTGATCCGGGTGCTCAAGAAGCATCACCCGCTATGGATGAGCCTGCATTTCACCCATCCCGCCGAACTCACCCGCGAAGTGGCCGAATCCACCGCGCGGCTGGCCGATGCGGGCATCCCGCTAGGTAGCCAGACGGTGCTGCTCAAAGGCGTCAATGACGATGCCGCGGTGATGAAGACCCTGATGCACGGCCTGCTCAAGAATCGGGTCAAGCCTTACTACCTATATCAATGCGACCCGATCCGGGGCTCGGCGCATTTCCGCACCGGGGTGGACAAGGGGCTCGAGATCATCCGGGCGCTGCGTGGCCACACCACCGGTTATGCCACGCCCTTGTTTGTGATCGACGCCCCGGGCGGGGGCGGGAAGATTCAATTGGCGCCCGATCCGGTGGTGGGCCGCGAGGGCGATGATTTGTTGCTGCGCAATTTCGAGGGCAAGATTTACCGGTACCCCGATCCCAACGGCACTTTGGGGCGCTGAGCCTCATCATGTGGATCGGGGTCACTTATGACCTGCGCAGCGATTATCTTGCCCAGGGCCTGGGCGAAGAAGAAACCGCCGAATTCGACGCCGAAGAAACCATCGCCGCGGTCTGCCAGGCCTTGACGGAGTTGGGCCATCAGGCGGAGCGTATCGGCGGCATCAAGCCTCTCACCCAAGCGTTGGCCAAGGGCGCCCACTGGGACGCGGTGTTCAACATCTGCGAAGGCTTGAAGGGCGTCTCGCGCGAGGCCCAGGTGCCGGCGCTGCTCGAGGCCTATGACATCCCTTACGTCTTTTCCGATCCGTTGACCTTGGCGCTCACATTGGACAAGGCCATGACCAAGCGGGTGGTGCGTGACGCGGGCGTGCCGACCGCCGATTTCGCCGTGATCGAGCGCGAAGCCGACATCGCCAAAGTCACCCTGCTGTTTCCGCTGTTCCTGAAGCCGGTGGCGGAAGGCTCTGGCAAAGGGGTGGACGCTCGTTCAAGGGTGGCGGATCGGGGCCAGTTGGAAAGCGTGGCGCGCGATCTTCTTATCCGTTTCCGCCAGCCCGTCCTGGTGGAGGAATTCCTGCCCGGGCGCGAATTCACCGTGGGAATCACCGGCACAGGTGAGGGCGCCTCGGTCCTGGGCGTGAGCGAGATCGTGCCCAAGGACAAATATGTGGGCCACGGGTACGGCTTCGAGAACAAAGCGGATTGGGAAGACAAGCTCGATATCGTGCTGGTGACGGACCCGGATGCGCAGGCGGCGGGTGCGGTGGCACTGGCGGCATGGAAGGTGCTGCGTTGTCGCGACGGCGGGCGCGCTGATGTGCGGCTGGACAAGAACGGCAAGCCCCGCTTCATCGAGGTCAACCCCCTGGCCGGCATTCGGCCCGGCTATTCCGATCTCTGCTTCATCGCTGAATTCCAGAACCTGACTTATCGCGACTTGATCGGGAAATTCCTGGAGTCGTTCCTCGTACGCAATCCGGGTCTTCAATGAAAATTCTTGTCCTGCATTCCGACATTGCCGCCGACGCGCCGCCCGAGGAATTGGACACGCTGATCGCCGCCGAGGCCGTTGCAAAAGCATTGACGGCGCGCGGTCATGCGGCGGAACAGGCGCCATTCCGACAGGAGACTTTGCCGTCATTGCTGGCGCGGTCCGCGCCCGAGATCGTCTTCAATTTGGTGGAAGGCGTGAATGGCCAGGGCAGGCTGGCGCCCATCGCGCCGGACATGCTGGCGGCCAAGGGCGCGCGGTTCACGGGCGCGACGGCAGAGGCCATGGCGCTCACCAATGACAAGCCGCTTACCAAGCGGAAATTGCGCGATGCCGGCCTTGCCACGCCCGACTGGGCGGTCCCGCCCACGTGGAAGGATCTCGCGGACGGAAAATGGATCGTCAAGGCGGCGTTGGAAGACGCTTCGCTGGGGCTGGATGATCGATGCGTGGTCGAGGCCGCCATGGTGAAAACGCGCGCGGATCAATGCGCCGCCCGGTTCGGCGGTGACTGGTTCGCCGAGCGCTATGTCGAGGGCCGCGAATTCAACATCGCCATGCTGGATAGGCGCGTGCTGCCCATGGCGGAGATGCGCTTCGAGCATTGGCCCGAAGGAAAGCCCCGCATCGTGGGCTATGACGCCAAATGGGAAGAGGACTCCACGGGCTGGAACGGGACAGTGCGCGCCTTCGGCGTCGAGCAGAATGAGCCGCGCCTGGCGGAAGGCCTGCGTTCGGCTTGCAAAAGCATATGGACGCTGTTCGGCCTCACCGGCTTCGCGCGAGTGGATTTCCGGGTGGACCACGCGGGCGTGCCGCTGATCCTGGAGATCAATACCAATCCTTGCATCTCGCCCGATGCCGGCTTTGCCGCCGCGGCCGCCGAAGCCGGCATGAGCTATGAGGCCTTGATCGAAGCCATCGTGGAGGCGGCGTGATCGCGCTCAGCCGTCCCTATTCCTGCGTGATGGGCGGTCCGGTGTTGAATGCCGTGGACCCGGCCATTTTCACCTTACGCTATTTTACCCATTGCCTGGAATGCGGCTTCTGCCGCGATGCTTGCTGCGATCATGGCGTGGACATCGATCTCGGCAACGTCGCGCGGCTGAAGGCGCTGCCCCAGGATTTCCACGACCGCATCGGCGCGCCCGCTAGCGACTGGTTCTCCGGCGAAGCGGTGACGGACCATGAATTTCCCGGCGGCGCGCACCTGCGCACCTCGGTCAGAGATGGGGCCTGCATATTCCGCAATCCTGCCGGCCGCGGCTGCGCCATCCACGCCTATTGCCTGGACCACAAGCTCGACTACCATGACTACAAACCAATGGTGAGCGTGCTGTTTCCCGTGACATTCGAACAAGGCGTGCTAGCCGCATCCGGCGAAGCGGCGGACGGAAGCCTGGTTTGCGCCGGACAAGGCCCCAGCCTTTACGAAGGCGCGCGCAGCGAGCTGGGTTATTATTTCGGCACCGGCCTCGTTGCCGAGCTGGACCAATTGAAAGTGCGCCATGGTTGATGTTCCCACCTTCGCCGACGTGAAGGAGGCTGCGGCCCGCATCGCCCCCTATGCGGTGAGGACCCCCATGGTGGAAAGTCCCGTGCTCTGCTCCATCCGCCATGGCTGCCGGGTATTCCTGAAGCTGGAATCCTTGCAGCGCACCGGCTCATTCAAATTCCGCGGCGCCGCCAATCGTATCCTGATGATTCCCAAGGACCAGCGCGCCGCCGGTGTGGTGGCCTTTTCCTCGGGCAATCATGCCCAGGCCGTGGCGGCGATGGCGCAGCTTCTGGGGATCCCTGCGCTGATCGTGATGCCGGCCGACGCGCCCAAAGCCAAGATCGAGGGCACCCGCGCCTTTGGCGCCGAGATCGTCACCTACGACCGGGTGCGCGACGACCGCGAAGCGATCGCCGAACGCATTCGCAAGGAGCGGGGCGCAACTCTGATCAAGCCTTATGATGATCCACAGGTGATCGCCGGGCAGGGCACCGTGGGCCTCGAGATCGCCGAGGATGCCGCCCGCATGGGCATCGCACTGGATGCGGTTGCCGCGCCCTGTTCGGGCGGTGGCCTGATCGCCGGCATCGCGCTGGCGCTCAAGGGCGCGGGCTCTGCCGCATTCGTGCACAGCGTCGAGCCGGAGGATTTTGACGGGATGCGACGCTCGCTCAAGGTCCATGCCCGCTCTACCGCCCCCGGCGGCAAGCTTTCCATCGCCGACGCCTTGATGGCGCCTACGCCCGGCCATCATGTCTTTGCCGTGGCCGACGGCCTTCTCGCCCCCGGCTTGGCGGTGAGCGACGAGGAACTGGCCCGTGCTGTCGCCTTTGCCGCCTCAAGGCTCAAATTGCTGGTCGAGCCTGGCGGCGCGGCGGCCTTGGCGGCCTTTCTCGCCGGCAAGATGGAAGCAAAAACGGTGGTCCTGGTGATCTCCGGCGGCAATGCGGATTTCTCCACCGTGGCGAACGCCGTCCAAGCCCACGCCTAGCGGCATTGCATCTCCAGCGCTTGATCGGTCCCCGCGGGCCGATCATTCTGGCCGGGCAAAATCCGGGGACACACCGCCGTGAGCGAATCCACTTTCGCCGTCAGTGAGCGCAATCGCGTCAAGCGCCTGCATGAACGCGGCTCCTATGATCGTGCCGCGGTGTTCGCGATCCTGGACACGGCGCTGCTTTGCCATGTCGCTTATGTGATGGATGGTCAGCCTTATTGCACCCCCACCATGTTCTGGCGCGAAGACGATATGCTCTATTGGCACGGCTCCTCGGCCAGCCGCATGTTGCGGCACTTGAAGGGCGGTATGCCGGCCTGTCTCACCGTCTCGCATCTGGATGGCTTGGTGCTGGCGCGCTCGGGCTTCCATCATTCGGTCAATTACCGCTCGGCCATGTGTTTCGGCACCGCGCATATCGTGGACGATCCGGAGGCCAAGGCCAAGGCGCTGGCCGGCGTGGTGGACCGCTTCTATCCTGGCCGCGCCGCCACCTTGCGGCCCAACGATCGGCAAGAAATCAAAGCCGTCACTGTGATCGGCATGCGCATCGAGGAAGCCTCCGCCAAAGTGCGGGCCAAGAATGTGGTGGATGACGAAGAGGATTATGCGCTGCCGATCTGGGCCGGTGTGGTCGGCGTAAAGACCGTGATCGGCGGGGACGATCCCTGTCCGCGTTTGCCGCCGGACGTCGCCAGGCCTGACAATCTTTCGGCCTACCACCAAGGCCGCGTGCTGGATGACGTCTTCCTGGAAATGCAGCGTCTCTACGAAAAAGACTCCGCGGACTGATTTGCGTCAGTGGTGATGTCCACCGCCGCCATGCCCGCCGCCGCCGTGTCCTCCTCCCCCGTGGGAGGCGCCGCCACCATGGCCGCCACCACCGTGGCCACCACCGTGGAAACCGCCGGCATGGCCACCGCTATGGAATCCGCCACCGCCGCCGTGAAAGCCGCTGCCGCCGCCGCGGAAATTGCTGCCGTGTGAGAAGTTGCCATGGAAGCCGTGACCGCCACCACCCCAGCCATGCCAACCGAAACCGCCGCCCCAGCCAAAGCCGTGCTGCCAAGGATCACCGCAATAGTACCAGCCGGGACCGTTCCAGCCGCCGTCGTACCAGCAATAGTGATGATCTTCCCAGAAGAACTGAATCAACTGCGGCGTGAATTGCGCATCGCTGCGATACACCGCATCGCTCAAACTCGCCGGCATCGCTGCGCCCGCGCTATGTGAAAGAATGATCATCGAAACAGCGGCAGTGGCGCCGATCAGAAAGTTCCGCATAGGTCGAACCCGTAAGACTACTTTGAGATAGCGCATGCGCGCTCGACCCGTTCCCTTTGGCGACGCGTCAGGAAGTTTCCACCAGATACGCAAATGGGGCCGCGTGTGACCGCGGCCCCATTCGTGCATCTCAGATTCGCCTAGTGATGGTGCTTATCGTTGTGGCGCCATTCATGATAGTTGTCGCTATGGGCGGTGCGGTACTGCTCCATGTCGGCATGATGGCGCCATTTATGCCAATGATGGCCGTTGTCGTAATAGCCATCGCTGTAACCGATAGCGACATTGCCGAGGTCGAATCCGACGGTGACGGCGGCATGCGCGCTGGAAACGGCTAGAGCGCTGCCCAAGGCAGCGAGAATGGCGGCGGTCTTGAAATTCATTGGAAATTCCTCTGTTTCCGCGAGAAGGCGCCCCGTGCGGCTCTGCGGCTAGATGGTGAAACGCAGGATAAGGGAGGATGTTCCTTCACATTTGCCTTATGAGAGACTTGGTTACAGTTTTGAAGCGGGCAAGGACGGGATGTCGGCCACGAAAATGCCATCCAAGATCACGGACATTCTTCGTGAGGAATGGTTCCTCCTCCTTAGCTTCGTCACCGTCGCGATTTTCTCCCTGAAGGGCCGCTCGCTGTTCGCCGACCTGCCCGATCCGGTCGGCTTTACGCTGATCTTTATCTGGCTGTTCGCCGTGGTGCTGGGCTCCTGTCTTCATGTGGTGCGCCATGCCGACGGCCTCGCTGAAATCGTCGGCGAGCCTTATGGCACGCTGATTCTCACTCTGTCGGTGACCACCATCGAAGTGGCCAGCATCTCAGCTGTGATGCTGGGTGGCGCGAGCAATCATCCCACCTTGGTGCGCGACACGCTTTTCTCGGTTGTGATGGTGATTCTGGGCGGCATGGCGGGATTCTCGCTGCTGGTGGGCGGCTGGCGGCACCGCGAGCAGACTCACAATCTTCAGGGCGCCAACGCCTATCTGGGTGTGATCATCCCGCTCGCCGTCCTGACCCTCACCCTGCCCAATTTCACCGTCACCACCGCGGGACCGACTTTGTCGGCGCCCCAGCAATTGTTCGTCACTCTGATGTGCCTGGGCCTCTACGGCGCCTTCCTGGCGATCCAGACAGGGCCGCATCGCGATTACTTTGCCACCAAAACCGGACATGTCCGCCCACGATCCGGGCGTGATTCATGGCTTCGGCATGGCGTGCTTCTGCTTGCCTATATGCTTCCCATCGTGCTCCTGGCCGAGGAGCTGGCGCATCCCATCGATTATATGATCGAGACCCTCCATATGCCCGACGCGCTGGGTGGCGTGGTGATCGCTGTGATCGTGGCCACGCCCGAAGCGGTGGGTGCAGTGCGCGCCGCGCTGGCCAACCAGCTTCAGCAGTCCGTGAACATCTTCCTGGGTTCGGTACTGTCGACCATCGGCCTTACCGTGCCGGTGATGCTGGTGATCAGCCGGTTCACAGGCCGCGCGGTTTATCTGGGTCTTTCGGGGGGCAATGACGTGCTTCTGCTGCTCACCTTGGCGGTCAGCGTGGTGACCTTCTCCAGCGGCCGCACCAACATCCTGCAAGGCGCGGTGCATGTGGTGCTGTTCGGCGCGTTTTTGCTGTTGATGTTTCAGGCGTAGAAGGTTCACGCGCCTGGTTCGGGGCCAAGTCCCGGCCCGCGGCTTGGCCGCCGCGGGCTTCTTGCGCCATGCTACGGGGCGCTCACTCCCGCTCGCGCGCAAGGCGTGCAAGCTTTTGGCCCCGTCGGCCGCGACAGCGGCCGACATATGGGATGGAGATCGAGAATAACGACGGGCTTGGCGCTTACCGGGGCGCCAAAACCATCATCATTTGTCTGCCTTCCATCTTGGGATATTGCTCGAGCTTGGCGAAGATCTCGGTGTCCTTCTGGACCCGGGTGAGCAGTTCCATGCCCAGATGCTGATGCGCCATCTCACGGCCGCGGAACCGCAAGGTGACCTTGACCTTGTCGCCCTCGTCGAAGAAACGCTTCATCGCCCGCATTTTCACGTCGTAATCGTGATCGTCGATGGTCGGGCGCATCTTGATCTCTTTGATCTCGATGACCTTCTGCTTCTTGCGGGCTTCGGCGGCCTTTTTCTGCTGTTCGTATTTGTATTTGCCATAGTCCATCAACTTGACCACGGGCGGCTTGGTGTCGGGAGAAACCTCGACCAGGTCGAAGCCTTTTTCCTCCGCCAGGGCGCGGCCTTCGTCGGTGCCGATTTCGCCGTATTTGTGCCCGTCATCGCCGATCAAAAGGATGGTGCGGGACGTGATCTCTTCGTTGATGCGCGGGCCATCCTTGGCGGGGGGCGGCGCGTTTTGCTGAAATCGTCTGGGAACTATGGCTCTCTCTCCTTCAATAACCGTGCGCCAGCGTTTCGCAGGTTCCGTCGGAGCCAAGCGAAACGAGTTCGATCATGGACGCGAACGGGAGCCTTTCGTCTGGCGCGCCGGTGTTGGCGCTGTCCGGCAAGGACCCGGACAAACGCCAAGATAGGGGGTCTTGGCGTTCTCGGGAAGGGCTAATCCGCCACATCCTTGCGGGATTCGGCTTCCAGTTTGATGCGGGCGGTAAATTGTTCCAAGGGCATGGCCCCCAGATCCTTGCCCGAGCGAAGGCGGACGGCGACTTTGCCCTCGGCCGCTTCGCGCTCGCCCACCACTAGCATGTAGGGAATTTTCTGCAGTTGGGCGTCGCGAATCTTCTTCTGCATCCGCTCGTTGGAGGTGTCGATGTCCACCCGGAGCCCCGCCGTGCCATTGACCACCGGGGTGGCGAACAGGGTGTCCATCACCTTCTGGGCGTAGTCCGCCACCTTCTCGCTGATCGGGATCACGCGGACCTGGATCGGCGCCAGCCAGACCGGGAAGGCGCCGGCATAATGCTCGATCAGGAAGGCGGTGAAGCGCTCATGAGTGCCGAGCGGCGCGCGATGGATCACATAGACTGGATGATCCGCGCCATCCTCGCCGATATATTTGAGATCGAAGGTCTGGGTCGCCAGAAAGTCCAGCTGGTTGGTCGAGATTGTGTATTCGGTGCCGATCGCCGACTTGATCATAAAGTCGATCTTGGGGCCGTAGAAGGCGGCTTCGCCCGGACCCTCGACATAGGCATAGCCGGATTCCTTCATCGCTTCCTTGATGATGTCGAGCGCCTTCAGCCATTTGTCCGGCTGGTCGACATATTTGTCCAGCTTGTCCAGGTCTGGCAGCGACAGGCGCATGTAATATTCTTTGATATCCATCAGGTCGTAATAGCGCGCATGCAGGCGCATCACCTTGATGAACTCGTCCTTGGCCTGGTCGAAGCGGCAATAGATATGCGCGTCGTTCATGCAGAAGCCGCGCACCCGCATCAGCCCGGACAAGCCGCCTGACGCTTCGTAGCGGTAATCCTGGCCATATTCAGCGATGCGCAGCGGCAGTTCGCGATAAGAATGACGCGTCGCCCCGTAGATCAGGTGATGATAGGGGCAGTTCATCGGGCGCAGATAGTAATTCTCGCCATCGATATCGAGCGGCGAATACATCGATTCCCCGTAATAGGGCAGGTGGCGCGAGCGATAGAACAACGCTTCCTTGGTGATGTGCGGCGTCGCCACCCGGCGATAGCCGTCCTTGCGTTCTTCCTGCAGCGCCAGGAATTCCAGCTCCTGGCGGATCACCATGCCGTTGGGCATCCACAAGGGAAGGCCCGCGCCCACATCGGGTGAGAAGGTGAACAGCTCCAGCTCGCGGCCCAGCTTGCGATGGTCGCGTTTTTCCGCTTCCGCCAGGCGCTCGATATAAGCGTCCAGCTCCTTCTTGTCGCGCCATGCGGTGCCGTAGATACGCTGCAGCTGCGCGTTCTTGGCGTCCCCGCGCCAATAGGCGCCGGCGATCTTGGTGAGCTTGAAGGCGTCGCCGATCTCGGCGGTGGTGCGGAAATGGGGCCCGCGGCAGAGATCGTGCCAATCGCCATGCCAATAGATCGAGACATCTTCGCCCGCCGGAATGCTTTCGATCAGTTCGGCCTTATAGGTCTCGCCGATGTCCTTGAAATGCTGGATCGCTTTGTCGCGTGGCCAGACTTCACGGCGGGTGGGCCGCCCCTGTTTCACGATCTCGCGCATCCGCTCTTCGATTTTGGGCAGATCCTCGGGCGTGAAGGGCTCGTTGCGGGCGAAGTCGTAATAGAAGCCGTCATCGATCGCCGGGCCGATGGTGACCTGGGTGCCCGGAAACAATTCCTGCACCGCCATCGCCAGCAGATGCGCCGCGTCGTGGCGGATCAGCTCAAGGGACTTGTCGTCCTTCTTGGTGATGATGCGGATATGGGCGTCCGCCTCGATGGGGCGGAACAAGTCCCATTCCTTGCCGTCCACTTCCAGAATCAGGGCGGCTTTGGCCAGCCCCGGACCGATGGCCTGGGCAATCTCGGCGCCGGTCGTACCCTTGGCGAACTGCATCGTCTTGCCGTCAGGCAAAGTGATCGTGATTTGGGCGGGCGCGGCGGACAAGGAAGGCTCCTGAGGAAAAAACCAAGCATTTGTTGGGCACTAGTGTCCCGATTCCGAAATTCGCATGGCCTCTAGATCGGGTTCCGGGCGAATTTCGGAATCGAAGGACACTAGCAAATTATTGATTCCTAGTGTCGTTTTGGCTTCGAAGTTCGCCAAGAGCCCGATATCGGCAGCGGGGCGAACTTCGAAGCCACGACACTAGGCGAGACGCTGTACGTCAAGCAACTTGGCCGATTTACAGCCGTTTTCATCTTGCCTGGCCTTGAGGGGCACCGCTCCTTGCGCGACAATAGCGTGGAGGGCGTGAGATACGGAGGTCTCGATGAAGATGATCCTGTTGACCGGCGTGACGACGCTGCTGATCACCACCCAGGTGGCTATGGCCCAACCGGCCAAGGCGCCCATTTGCCTGTCCACCCGTAATATCGCCAACACCTCGCCTTCGCCGGATGGCACGGCGATCACGTTTCGCATGACCGATGGCTCGGTATGGCGCAACGATCTGCGCGGTCGCTGTCCGGACCTGAAGTGGGACGGATTTTCCTGGACGAGTTCCGATCCCATGGCGCGGGTGTGCGCGAATGAGCAGACACTCAGGCTGATGCGCACCGGCGAAGTCTGCGCTCTGGGCAACTTCACCCAGTTGCAGCCGGCGGGTCAGCACAATGTTGCCTCGGGCGAGAGATAGCATCGCGTTGCTTCGGAAGTGCCTGGAGGGGCATAGGAGGAAGTGATGACGAAGACCTTATGGATGGCCGTCCTTGCCACGGCGATATTCAGCGGCGCGGCCCAAGCGGCGCCGATCTGTATGCGCACCCAGGACATGATGGAAACCCAGCCGCAAAAAAGCGGTGCCTCCATCATTTTCAAGATGCGTGACGGCTCGGTATGGCGCAACGATCTGCACGGCAGCTGCCCCGATCTCTGGTTCACCGGCTTTGCCTGGGCGGTGAGAAACGGCGACGGCACAGTGTGCGAGAACCAAGATACTTTGCATGTGCTGAGATCGGCGGAGATCTGCACTTTGGGCAAGTTCACCCAGCTCACGCCATCCCGCGCCGAACAGCACGCCCAACGCTGAGGTTATGATGAGAAAATTTCTCTGTGCCGCCATGATGTTCGCGGCAACCACTGTGGCTGCCCTGCCGGCGAACGCGGCCAATATCTGTATTTCCACCCGCGATGTCGTGGATACTCAGCCGCAAAATGACGGCAAGGCGATCATCTTCCGGATGCGGAACGGAGCGGTCTGGCGCAACGACCTGCAAGGCCAATGTTCGGATTTGAGGTTCGACGGCTTTGTCTGGACGGTGCGCAATCCCGACCAGACGGTGTGCGAGCACATGCAATCGCTCCGCGTCCTGCGCTCGGGGCAGATCTGCGTGCTGGGCAAATTCACCCAGGTGACGCCGCCAAGAAAGCCTGGATGACCCTCATTTGTCTTCCTCGGGATAAACCCTCGGAAGACATCTTCCCCCGCCTATGGCTCCGCCATGCGGGGGAAGAACGCCGGGACCAAGACGCTCTTATGCTTTGCGGCTTGCTTCGAACAGGAACCAGTTCCGCCGTTCGGTCTGGTCGATGAAGTTTTCCAGGATCGAAGCGGTGGCGACGTCATTGTGCTCGTCGCACAATTCGTGCACGGCGCGCATCTGCTGCATCATCTTCTTGTTGTCGGCCATCAGCTCGCGGATCATGTCGATGGGCGCGACATAGCTCTTGTCGTTGTCGGCCACGGTTTTGAGCTTGGCGATTTCGCCGATGGAATGAACGGTGCGCGCACCCAGTTTGCGCACCCGCTCCGCCAGATCGTCGATCGAGGCGAAAATCTGATCGGCCTGCTCATCGAACAGCAAATGATAGTCGCGGAAATGCGGTCCCGAGACATGCCAATGGAAATTCTTGGTCTTGAGATAAAGGGCGAAATTATCCGCCACCAGCCGGTTCAGCGCCTCGGCCAATACGGGCGTGGCGTTGTTGGACAGATCGGTCGGCGTCTCCAGCCTCTGGCTTTGCGCTTTTGCGGACTTCTTGGCCATGGGTCTTCCTCGTGGGGATTTCAGAATGGTGCCAAGTTATGACGGCGGAACCTCCGAGTCACGGCGGCCCCGGCATGGCGGTTCTGCGTTTCCCGGGGGTGGAAACGCGCCGATAGCGCGATTTTTACGGGCTTGTTCGAGCTCCTCCCGGCCTATAAGTTCCGGCGCTTACGTTCCGGAAACCCGAAAGACCCTCATGCCGCTCCTCAGGTTCATTCCCGAAGCCACCAACATCAATTTCGTGGGCGCGCGCTATTTCGCCTTCGCCATTGACGGGCTTCTGCTCCTGATTTCCATCGCCTCCATCGCCTGGCAAGGCTTCAATCTGGGCATCGACTTTACCGGCGGCGTGCTGATGGAAGTGAAAGCCGCGCAGGTGGCGAACATCGGCACCATGCGCGAAGAGATCAACACGTTGGGCTTCGGCGAATCCCAGCTGCAATATTTCGGCGGCGGCGAATGCGATCGTCCAGCCAACAGCTGCGTCTTGATCCGCGTCCAGCCCCGCCAGACCAAGGGCGAAGATCAAAACGCGGCGGACCAGGCGGTGGCGCAGGCCATCAAGAACAAGCTTGGCCCTTCCTATACGGTGCGCAGTGCCACCGTGGTGGGGCCCAAGGTGAGCCAGGAATTGTTTCACGACGGCGTGGTCGCCACCTTGCTCGCCATCCTGATGATCACGATCTACGTCGCGGTCCGGTTCGAATGGCAGTATGGCATCGGGGCCGCGGTCGCCACCGGTCATGACGTGCTGGTGACGGCGGGGCTTTTCTCAGTCTTCCGATTGGATTTCGGGTTGACCGCGATCGCCGCGCTGCTGACCTTGGCCGGCTATTCGATCAACGACACGGTGGTGGTGTTCGATCGTATTCGCGAGAACAGGCGCAAATACAAGCGCATGAATCTGGGCGATTTGATCAATCTCTCGACCAATCAGATGGTGACGCGAACCATCCTCACTTCGACGGCCACCGCGATGTCGCTGTTGCCGCTGCTGATCTTCGGCGGCCCCAACCTGTTCGATTTCTCCGCCCCGATCCTGTTCGGCATCGTCGTGGGCACCTTCTCGTCCATCTATGTCGCGGCCGCGCTGCTGCTGTATCTCCCCGCGCCGGCCGGCAAGGTCGAAACCGCTGCCGAAGTGGCAAGCTAAGGCCGCGGTTCTTTTGTGTCCTGAGTTCGTCGGCCGTGCTCACGTACCTTCGTACGCTCCGCGCGGCCTCCTGCTCCGGCCACAAAATCTCCCGCGGCTAGCTTTGTGTTAAAGCGGAAACCAGTCTCTCTTGTCGGAATAGACCTGATACTGGACATTCGCGCCGGCGCGGAAACCTACGCCGGTGCGGATCGGCGCCAAGGTGACGCCGCCCGAGCGCTGATAATTCACGCCCAACCCGGCCACGAAATAGATGCTGCCTTCCACGCCGGGGAAGCGCTGGAACAGGCGGTGGTCTTCCTGCAGATTGTAAATCAGCGTGAAGACTTTGGAGGCGTTGCCGCCCACATCGAAACCGACCGAGGGGCCTTTCCAATAAATCATCATGGGGTCGCGGGTCTTGCGGATCAGATAGCCCGAGCCATAGCGCAGACCGACGATGAAGGCGCCAGAACCCTCATCACCCTTGATATAGGCATCGGGTTCGCCCAGATCGCCGAAAATATGCTGCACCGCCTTGGCCATCGCCTCGGTGGTGATGCCGAAGAAATCCGCGCCTGCCTGGCTGATTTCATTGGCGGTGTATTTGGCGGTGTCGCCCAGATCGTCGGCCCGTGCGATTCCCGGGACCAGCAGCGCCCCCGGCACCAACGACGCCAGACCAGCGATGAATTCCTTGCGGTTCATGAGTGTCCCTTCGACCTTTTGCCGCGCCCATTGTGTCCCAAATTCAGGCATTTTTACAGCGGTCACTCTTTTCCAGAGGTATGGTTACGGGCCCGGAAAGGATTTGCCCATGACGGCACACGAACCAGACGACAGGCCGAAAGATGCAAGCGGATCGGGACTTTCCCCCTTCGGCATCGTCGCGATTCTGGTCATGCTGGGGATGCTGGGCTGGGCCGGTTGGTATGCGATCAAATCCTGGAACGCGATGAGTGGGGTGGAAATGTCGCCCCTCGGATGGGTGTTCATGGCGATGGGCGCGGTCGTCACTTTTCTCGTCGGCGCAGGTTTGATGGTATTAATCTTTTACTCATCCCGCCATGATATGGATCGCTGACGTAGTTCTTTCATCGTGAAGCGATGCGCAGCAATCGGAAATTTTTCAAGAAGTTCACACCCGGCAGAGCCAAGAAATTGGCGCGCTTGCTGGGCTTGAATCTGCTGGGCCTGATGATCGCGTTCCAGGTTCAGCTCTATGATCCGCCGGTGACGATCAATCTGCCGATCATTCTGCTCAGCCTGTCTCTGTCGGTTCTCTTCTTCTATTGGTGGCGCCAATATATCTACGAAGGCCGCCGCGATACCGATAATTTCTAATACCGCTGGTCTTTTGTGCCTTGAGTGCGTCGCGCGTGCTCACGTGCTATGCGCACGCTCCGCGCGACGCTCCTGCTCAAGCCGCAAAATCCTGCGCGTTTATCTGAGTTGGCCGCGCGCCACGAACCCGCCATTCTCGAAACTCGCCTTGCCATAGAGAAACGGGGTCCCGTCCCAGCGCGTGACCGAGCCGCCTGCAGCGTTGACCACAGCATGACCCGCGGCCGTATCCCATTCCATGGTGCGCCCGGCGCGCGCATAGATATCGGCTTCGCCCGCGGCCACCAGGCAGAATTTCAACGACGAGCCGGCGGCGATGCGTTGTTTGATGACAAAGCGCGAGAGAAAATCTTCCGTCTCCTTGTCTTGATGGCTGCGGCTTCCCACCGACACCAGCCCGTCATCCCTTGGCGCGCGCGCATTGATGGCGCGGGCGGATAAAAGGTCGAACGCCGCGTCGGGACTCTGGAGAATTTCGAACGCGCCGCCCGGGTCGCCGAAGAAAAGGCGCGCTTTCGCGGGCGCATAGACCACGCCCGCCACGGCGATACCGTCCTTCACTTCCGCGATATTGACGGTGAACTCGCCATTGCGCTTGAGGAACTCGCGCGTCCCGTCCAAGGGATCCACCAGGAAGAAATGTTTGCAAGGCTTGCAGCCCCCGCCGGCGGCGACTTCTTCTTCCGCCGCGACCGGCATACCGGGAAAATCCCGGGCGAGCGCCTTAAGGATCAAGGTCTCTGCCTCTTCGTCCGCGTCGGTGACGGGCGTCCAATCTTGCTTCAGGCGCGGCGCGGCGCCGTCGCGGTAATGGCGCATGATCACGCTTCCCGCTTGATAGGCGATGGCGGCAAGATGGCTGGCGGTTGCGTCGTCCTTAATCATTCCTTAAGACCGCCCGATATTGGTTGCCATTTGGAAACTGTAGCACCGGCTTTCTTCCCCGCCCTAGCGGCAGCGTAGGGCGCGAACACGGAATTGGGGAGCCCGCGTTTGCGGACAGATAGGGCAAAAAAATGAACGAGATCGAATTCTCCGCCTTGATGGTGAGCCGGGTCTGCCATGACCTTGTCGGCCCCCTGGGCGCGGTGGTCAACGGGCTGGAAGTCCTGGAGGACGAGCGCGACGCCGCGATGCGCGAGGACGCTATCCGCCTAGTCTCGACCAGCGCCAATCAGGCGCTCGCGCGCATCCAGTTCATGCGCATCGCGTTCGGCGCGGCGGGATCGGCGGGTGCCGAACTTGATCTGGGCGAGATAGGCCGCCTGGTGCAGGGCCTGCTCGAAGGCGGCAAGGTCAAGCTGGAATGGAATGTGCCGCAAGCTTATTGGGCAAAAGATTGGGCGAAATTGCTGATGAATGCGACGCTCCTGGGCTCCGATTGCCTGCCGCGCGGCGGCTTGGTCAAGGTCGATGCCGAGTCCGGCGCGCCCCGCTTTCGTATCCATGCCTCAGGCCAGGTGGCGCGCATCGCCGAAGAGGTGGAGCGCATGCTGAAAGGGGCAGAGCCTTCTGCTCCGCTCGATGCCCGCGGCATCCAGCCTTACCTCACCCATCGTCTGGCGCGGACGGTCCACGGCACGATCCAGGTCAAGACCGGCGAAGGTTTCGTCGAGATAACAGCGGCTTAGCCCGCAATCGGGTTCCTGCAAGCAACTATTTACGTTCCTCTTATAGGCTCCCCTGCGATCGCCGAAAGGCGGGTCACGGGGACGCGTCCTATGAAGAACTGCTTGGTCGTGGACGACAGCCGAGTCATGCGCACGGTAGCACGGCGCATATTCGAGGAATTGCAGTTCGCCATCGGCGAAGCCGAGGACGGCATGGGCGCTCTCAGTGCCTGCCGCGAGAAAATGCCCGACCTGATTTTTCTGGATTGGGATCTGCCCTCAATGCCGGCGGTGGAATTCGTCAAGAGCTTGCGCGGGCAGCAGAACGGCAAGCAACCCGTGATCCTGTTCGCCACCACCGAGAATGACGCGGGCGAAATCGCGCACGCCTTGGCGGCTGGCGCCAACGATTTCATCATGAAACCGTTCGACCGTGCTTCTTTGCGCGCCAAGCTCGCCGAGATCGCTGCCTAGGCGAGCGCTTTTCCTGTCAGACGTTCCAGCACGCGGATCGGCGCCTGATCCGGCTCGCCCATCTCCGCCACATCGAAATGGAAAGTCTGCTCCAGTGCGAATTCGCCTTTGAGCGCGGCATGCAACACCTGGTCGGTATAGACCATCCAGCTGGAGCCGGGTGGGAAGATCAGCGAAGTGTGGGGCGAGTTCTTCTGATATTTTGCATCGCGCTTGGCGGCGTCATGCAGCGATAGCATCATCTCGTCGTAAGCCGAGCGGCGGCCACGGGTGACGCCGAGCTTGTCGAACAGCCAGCTTTGGCCGGGAAGATGCGGGCGCAGGCCGGGCGCGAATCTGGCGGCGAAATCCTTGAAATCCTCGCCCACCTGCCAATGCCGTGCGCTTCCGCCCGAAGGCGCCACATTAGTGAAGAAGCGCAGGATGCGCCGGCCATTCTTCATCGGCCGCGAGGGAAACGCATCGACATGCAGAAGCCGGTCGTCCTGGATCACCGAATAGGGACGGGCTTCTACTTCCACCGGCCGGAATGAGGTGCGCGCGCGCTCCACACCGCCGTAATTGGGCAGCAGATCCTTGACAAAGCGCGTGGCGCCCGCACCGAACCGCTCGATCATGCCGGCCAGCCGCCTCGCCTTTTCGCCATCGGCCGAAGTGCCCTGCAATTTGCCGCTGGTGTGATCCAGACTGATATTCTTGGCTTTGCCGTCGGTCAGCGCGCCGTCGAGGAATTCATTCTCGCTGTTGGAAAGCCGGAACGGCAGGACGGGAAAATACAGCAGCTTGCCATGCTCCAGCGCGGCTTGCGCGCGCGTCCGCGTCTGATCGTCGAACGGCCCCGTCCATTCCGTAACGTCGAAACTCTCCAGGATCACGCAAACGACTCCGTGATGGCGCCGTACACCAGGGTGCGGATATCGCGCCGGAGCTTCACCCGGTCGGGCGCGAACAACACTTGCGACATGAACACCACCGCCATGTCTTCCTTGGGATCGTTGAAGAAATAGGTTCCGGCCGCGCCGCCCCAGGAATATTCGCCCAAGGTGCCGGGAATGCCGGTCCGTGCCAGATTCTGGGTCACCGCCACCGACAGGCCGAAGCCCACGCCGCCATAGCCGCTTTCATTGAAGACCCCGGTCGAGGGCATGATCTCGGTCATCTCGCGTCCGCCGGGAAGATGATTCATGGTCATCAATTCGACGGTCTTGGGGCTGAGCAGTCTGGTGTGACCCAGCGCGCCGCCATTCAGCAGCATGCGGCAGAAGCGCATATAGTCTTCCGCCGTGCCCACCAAGCCGCCGCCGCCCGATTCCAGCGCCGGCGCCTGGTAATAGACCGAGTTCTTGACGTCATCGAAGATGTTGAGCGCGCCTTCCTTCACGTAATAGCAGGTGGAGAAGCGGTCGCGCTTCCTGGCCGGTACCACGAAATCCGTGTCGGTCATGCCCAAAGGCGAGAATATTCTCTGCTGCAGGAATTCCGAGAATTTCTCGCCCGAGATCAGCTCCACCAGATAGGCGGCGACGTCCGGGCCCACCGAATAATTCCAGGTCTCGCCCGGCGCGAATTCCAGCGGCAGCTTTTCCAGGGTTCCGATCAGGCCTTTCATCCCGCCTTCCATGCTGGACTCGGCCACTTTGAGCTTGCGATAGGCGGCGTCCAGGCTGGTGCGGTTGAGAATGCCGTAAGTCAGACCTGATGTATGGCGCAGCAGATCCACCACTTTCATCGGCCTGGGGCAGGGGGTAGTGATGAAGCCGCCCAAAATACCGCCCGCGTAAACCCCGAGATTGGCGAAGCCGGGAATGAAGCGCGACACGGGATCGTCCAGCGCGATCTTGCCTTCTTCCATCAGCAACAGAAGCGCCACCGTGGTGATGGGCTTGGTCATGGAAAAGATGCGGAAGATGGCGTCCTCGCGCATCGGCGCCTTGCTGGCGATGTCGGTCACGCCCGACATGCTGAGCCAGGCCAGCGCGCCTTCGCGCCAGATCATGATCAGCGAGCCGGGAAGGGCGCCGCTTTCCACATAATTGCGCGCGATCACGTCGTGAAGGCGCTGAAGTCGATTGGGGTCGAAGCCGTGCGTGCTCATGGCGGACAGCTATACAAGCTCTCCCGCCCGGGCTAAAGGCTCGGCTTATGGGCGGCTTATTCATCAAGCGTGGCCTGGTCATCCCCGAGGTCGAACTGGGGGAAAGCTTCATCCGCTCTTCCGGTCCCGGCGGCCAGAATGTCAACAAGGTGGCGAGCGCCGTGAAACTCAGTTTCGACGTGGGCGCAAGTCCCAGCCTGCCCGCGCCGGTCAAGGCCCGGCTTCTGGCGATTTCCGACTCCCGGCTGGATACATCAGGCGTGATCACCATCACCGCCCGCCGCTTCCGCGAGCAGGCGAGGAATCGCGCCGATGCCCGCGCCCGGCTGGCCGAGCTGGTGCTGGCGGCGACGGTGGCGCCCAAGCCGCGGCTGGCGACCAAGCCCGGCCGGGCCCGCAAGGCGCGCCGGACCGATGCCAAGACGCGCCGGGGACGGATCAAGAAGGATCGCGGCCGCCCGGCGTGGGATTGAGCGGCGTAAAGGACCTCTCCGTAGAAGACGCCGATTGCAAAACGGCGACCCAGGCGCTTGATCACATCAGCGACAAAAATAATTCGCAAACAGGGCTATAGTTTGTAACGGACGAAGCAGGCGAATCATGACGCTTTTGTTGGATTTGTTGCGCCGCAGACTCTGGACCATCGCGTTGGGGATGGCGCTGGCGAGCGTGCTGTGGTGGGCGCTGGGCCCGGGCGCGGTCACGGGCATTCTGCTTCTGATTGTCGCCGCGGCCATGATCGTGCGCTTCGTCGTCCCGCAATCGCCGCTGCTCTTGCCGCGCATGCCCAAGGCGGAGGAGCCGGAGGTGGCGATCCTGTCGCCCGTGGTCCGCAAGGTGCTGGGCCAGATGCCGGTGCCGGTGATGCTGCTGGACGAGAATTCCAAGGTTCTGTTCGTCAATGAATCCATGCGGGGTGTGGTGGGGCCGTCGGTGGAGAAGAAATCCATCAGCGCGGTGTTGCGCAATCCCGAGGCGCTGCACGCCATCGCCCAGACCATGGCCGACGGCGAACCGGCGACGGCGCAATTCACCTTGCCGGTGCCGATCGAACGCCATTACGAGGTCTATTGCGCGCGGGTGAGCGTGGCGCCCACCGTGATCGTGCTGGTGCTGCATGACCTCACCGCCATCCGGCGCAGCGAGCAGATGCGGGCCGATTTCGTGGCCAATGCATCCCACGAATTGCGCACGCCGCTGGCGGCAGTGTCGGGTTTCATCGACACGCTGCGCGGCCATGCCAAGGACGACGAGGCGGTCAGGGAGAATTTCCTGGACATCATGGCCGCCCAGACCGCGCGCATGCGAAGGCTGATCGACCATCTTCTTTCGCTCACCCGCATCGAGTTGAACGAGCATGTGCCTCCCAATGGGCGGGTGTCGCTGGAAGGGGTGGTGCGCGAGGCGGTGGCGGCGCTGGAGCCTTTGACGCGCGCCGACCGGATCAGCACCGCCATCGCCGCCCGGGCCAATTTGCCCTCCGTGATCGGCGATCGCGACGAACTGATCCAGCTGTTCCAGAACCTGGTCCATAACGCCATCAAATATGGCCGCGAGGGCGGCCATGTCTGGATTCAGCTCGACATGACCACCGAGGGAGACGCCCAGCTCTATGCCTCGGTCAAGGATGATGGCGAGGGGATTCCGGCCACCGCGGTGCCCCGGCTGACCGAGCGATTCTACCGGGTGGATGTGAAGCGCAGCCGCGAAAGAGGCGGCACTGGGCTGGGGCTGGCCATCGTCAAGCATATCGTCAGCCGCCATCAGGGCCGGCTCTCCATCGAAAGCCGGCCGGGCGAAGGCTCGACATTTACCGTCTTCCTGCCCGTCGCCCCCGGGGAAATCATGCCGAAAAGCCCGCTCCCCGTCTCTGTCACGGAAGTGTTATAAAACCGTCGCATAGAATTGGCGGAACGTCCCTATTCCCAACGGGACAAGAGATGAATCCGAGTCCTGCATGACCGATCACACAGTAAAGGCCTTCACCGAGCAGCTAGAGGGCCTTTCCGCGCTCGTGGCCCAGATGGGCGGCCTGGCGGAGGCACAATTCGCCTCGGCCATTGAGGCCATTGCCCGGCGCGATTCCGGCGCCGCCGAAAGCGCGGTGGGGGGCGACGCCCGCATCGACGCCATCCAGCAGGAGATCGAGGACCGCGCTCTCAAATTGCTGGCGCTGCGCCAGCCCATGGCGGTCGATTTGCGCGAGACCCTTGCCGCGATCAAGACCGCCGCCGAACTGGAACGCATCGGCGACCTTGCCAAGAATATCGCCAAGCGCGCGCTCGTCTTGAACCGCGAGCCGCCCATCCGTCTCACCCAGTCGCTGGCCCGCATGGGCCGCGCTGCGTTGGGCCAGCTCAAGCAAGTGCTGGACGCCTATTCCAGCCGCAACGCCGAATTGGCCGAAGCGGTGTGGAACCAGGACGACGAGATCGACGAAATCTACAACAGCCTGTTCCGCGAGCTTCTCACTTACATGATGGAAGATCCGCGCACGATCGGGCTTTGCACCCATCTTCTGTTCGTCGCAAAGAACATCGAACGTTCGGGCGACCACGCCACCAACATCGCCGAAGTGGTCTATCACATGGTGCGGGCCGACCATCTGGCCGCCAACCGCCCCAAGGCCGACACCACCAGCGAGACCTCGGTTCCCTTTGCCAAGGCGGGTGAGGCCAAGCACTGATGACCAAACCGGCCATCCTCATCGCCGAAGACGAAAGCGCGCTGGTCACCTTGCTGCGCTACAATCTGGAGCGCGAAGGCTATCGCGTGCTGGAAGCCCAGGACGGCGAGGAAGCGCTGCTGGTGGCGGCCGAAGAGCGGCCCGATTTGGTGCTGCTCGACTGGATGCTGCCGCAACTCTCCGGCATCGAAGTTTGCCGCCGCCTGCGCGGCCGCCAGGAAACCCGCAACGTCCCCATCATCATGCTGACGGCACGCGGTGAGGAAAGCGATCGCATCCGCGGCCTTGATACCGGAGCCGACGATTATCTCACCAAGCCTTTCTCGATGACCGAGCTTCTGGCGCGGTTGCGCGCCGTCCTGCGCCGCATCCGCCCCAGTCTGGCCGAGGATGTGGTGAGCGTGGGCGATATCGAGATGGACCGTGCTGCCCACCGGGTGCGCCGCGCCGGGACCGAAGTGCATCTGGGACCGACCGAGTACAAGCTGCTCGATCATCTGATCCAGCATCCCGGCCGGGTCTTTTCCCGCGAGCAATTGCTGGACGCGGTGTGGGGCTCGGACGTCTATGTCGAAGCCCGCACCGTGGACGTGCATGTTGGCCGCCTGAGGAAGGCGCTCAACATCGAAGGGGTGACCGATCCCATCCGCACGGTGCGCTCTGCCGGCTATTCCCTCGACGAAAACACCACCGGCGCGATCAAGGCCAGTGCCTAAAGCAGCTTCCGCACCGGCGCTTCCAATTCGTCCGGCTTGACCTGAGGCGCATAGCGCCCCACCGGCTCGCCGTTGCGGTCGATCAGGAATTTGGTGAAATTCCATTTGATCGCCTCGGTGCCCAAGAGGCCCGGCTTGGCATCCTTGAGATATTTGTAGAGCGGGTGCGCGGCATCGCCATTGACTTCGATCTTGGCGAACATGGGAAAGGTGACGCCATAATTCTTGAGGCAGAACTGGCCGATTTCCGCCTCGCTGCCCGGCTCCTGGGCGCCGAACTGATTGCAAGGAAAGCCCAGGATGGTGAGGCCACCGTCATGAAGCTTTTCGTACAGCTTTTCCAAGCCGGTATATTGCGGCGTGAATCCGCATTGACTGGCGGTGTTGACGATCAGAAGCACCTGGCCGCTATAGGCCGAAAGGCTTTCCTCGGTGCCGTCAAGCCGCTGAGCCGAATAGTCATAGACCGTCATGGAAAATCCTCGCTGTGAGCTACGGGAGGATATCACGCATCCCAGCGATGGCTTCGGTCAAGCGCCCCGGGCTAATGCGGCGGGACGAACTTTTTCCGTCAGCGCAGCCAAGAACGCGTCGCTGGTCATGAAGGCGAAATGGCCTGCATTGGGAATGGCGATGAATTCCTTATGCGGTGCCTCGATCTTGGCGAAATAATCCCGCGCCCCCGCAACCGGCGTGATCACATCGTCGGCGCCCTGGATGACGAAGACGTCAGTGCCGATATGCGCCGCCACGATGGACAGGTCCGTTTTCACCTGGTCCGGCAGCACCAGGGGATCGCTGAACATCTGGCCGTTCTCGTCGTCCTCGAAATCCTTGTTGCCCTTCAACGCCGCGGCTTGCGCGCGCAGATGGGCAAGCCAGTCCTGATCCGGCTGTGCCCACAACGAACGGAAATTGCGGGAGAAGGTGAAATATTGATGGGTATTTTTGGGATCAGGCGTGCCGATGGCCTCCAATTCCGTGATCGTGGTGGTGTCGTTGGTGGCGCGGGCATGGGCCAGGATGGTGTCGAACTGGCTCTGCACATTGAAGGCCCAGCTTTCCACCTGGCCGGTGCCGACATAGGCGGCGAACAGTTCAGGCCGTGCCGCCGCCATCAGCGCGCCGACCACGGAACCCCAGGAATGGCCGAACAGGACGATCTTCTTCTTTTTGCGGTCGCAGATCAGATATTCGGCCAGCTCGATACCGTCCTTGACGATGCGGTCCAGATTGACGTCGGGCGTCTTGTCGCCGCCGCTATGACCGTAAGTGTGGCCGGCGCCGCGCTGGTCCCATTGCACCACCGTGAAGGATTTCTGCCAGGGCACATATTTGTCGGCATTGGGCCATTGCACATCGGCGGGCCCGCCATGGACCACCAGCAGCACGGGATTGGCGGTGTCCTCGCCCTTGATGCTGATCCATTGCTCGACGCCGCCCAGCGTCACATATTTGGATTGGTCGATGGATTGGGCGGCCCAGGCACTCGTGGAAAGAGCGCGCGCCATCGCGGTGCCCGCCAGCAAACACGCAACCTCGCGGCGATTGAAAAGCAGAGTCATACAGACCCGGACCTAGACCAGCGGCCTCAGCCTGCCATGCGGCCTTTGTCCTTGTCCCGCTTCTGCTGCTGCGGCTGATAGGCCTTGCGGGCATGCGCCTCGCAATAGGGCGAGCCGGACTTGGGCGAGCGGCCGCAGAAATGAAATTCCGTGGCGGCGGGATCGCCGATCGGCCAGCGGCACATGCGGTCCGAAATGGTCAGCACGGTGGCGAAATTGCCGTCCGCCAGCTGCAGCGGATCTTCTTCGACCACCGGCGGCGGCGGCACATGGGTACGCATTAAGGGGGCCTTGGGCACCGAGACCCGAGGGCGTTCGGCCCGCGAGGGGCTTGCCCGGCCTGCCAGTCCCAGGCGATGGACTTTGCCGATCACGGCGTTGCGAGTGACCCCGCCCAGGGCGCGCGCGATCTGGCTGGCGGAAAGCCCTTCCGTCCATAATGTTTTGAGTTGATCGACCCGCTCGTCGGACCAGTTCATTTGGTTCATGGCGTGGCTCCCTCTCCGCCCCGGCCCCCGGGGATACCAGATATCGTATCCCAGCAATGCCAACTAACAAGGGTTGGGGAAGGCTCCTATAGGCCTTGTCCACATGATTCGGGAAGTGTGCACTTGGCAAACCCCAGTCTAAGGCTGGCTGCAGGCTGAGATTCTGCGACTTCGCGCATTATCGGCCCCCTCATTGGTCCCTGGCGTGGGGACGGCTATGATTTGGCTATTACGCGCACTTTGTAGGTTTTGCCACATGTCTGAGACTGGAAAATCAATCAACCTCGGCTTTCTTACAACCGAACTGCGCAATCAAATTGCGCATTCAAAGAATGTGTTGACCCAAGCTGAGGCCCTTCGCCAGCTGGCTAATACGGAAAGAGACGAACAGCTAAAACTTAGAATGTTCGACATAGCAAACGCATTGCTAGTTATCGCCAATGGCATCGCGCAGACAGTTGCAATGACATCAAATGCAGCGTCGAACACCGTCTCATCAGTAACGTATGGAAGTAGTGGATGGACGACTGCTTCCGGTAACGTTGGGTCTACTAGCTATAGTTATTCTCCGGGGTCCGGACCCGGTGGCGGGACCTATGGCTACAGCAATCAACCCGGTCCCGGCCCAGTCCCCGTTGGTACTCCCCCCATTAAGACAGACGAAAAGTAAATCGACATGAGCGGGGGCGGGACAGGGGGCGACGACGGTGCAAGTTCCACGCGGCAATACATTTCCCTAGTAGAGGAAAGCGTCAATAGAGACGCCGCCCTACTCAATCGGACAATCGCGCCTGCCGCTGTTCGTGCGCATGTAACAAGAGTGATCATATATTTCTTCGTCGTATACGTTGCAGTGGTTGGCCTTTACGTAATTTTTGCCCCCACTCTCCCTCCCGACCGAATCTCCAACCTTCTTGAAGTACTAAAAACAGCAATCATACCAATTGTAACCTTTGTGATAGGCCACTACTTCGGATCTAAGTCGGCATAAAACCCGCGAGGCTCAACTGGCTTTGCGAATTGGGTCCTTATACATCAACCGTTTGCCGGGAATCAGCGTCAGTGCCTTCACTGTCCGTTCCGCGTCAGACACTTTCCGCTCATTCCAGCGATAGGAAAATTCATCGCAATAACGATGCAGATGTTGCTTGCTCACGCTGTGGAATGAGCCGGTGATGCCGCGTTTCAACAACGCGAAATAGCTTTCTACTTCATTGGTCGAAACATCGCCGCGTGCATATTCAAACTTGGCATGGTTGACGGTCTCGTGCCCGCCCGCGAAGTGCTTCCCGACGCCCTTATAAGACCCATGCTGGTCGGTCTGGATGCTGGCTGAGGGGTTCACATTATCGCGGATGGCGTCTTGGAGCGTCCTGGCGG
>DATBAP010000021.1:0-13239 GCA_036271455.1 Rhizomicrobium sp. | reverse complement strand
CTTCTCAAGTCGCCGAGGCCGACGTCGATGTCTTGATTACGGGGGAAGGTGGTGCAGGAAAAAAGACCGTAGCTCGGTCATTGCACGGCTTAAGTCATCGGAAGGCAAAGCCGTTTGTTCAAATTAGCTGCGCAACTTTGTCTGAGGATAATTTTTATGCGGATGTCTTTGGATGCGAGGCCGCGGATTTGCCGCACCAACGTTTTGCCTCAAAGCGCATGATCGGGCATCTCGAAAGGGCGCATCGCGGCACCATTTTATTTGATGATGTAGGCTCTCTTTCTTTACAGCAACAGGCGGCACTCCTTCGCGTCGTCGAAACACGAGAATGCTTGCCGCGGGGTTCAACCGCCCCCCTGCCACTAGATTTGCGGATTGTCGCGACGTCCCGCGAAAACTTAATGGACTCTGTTCACAACGGCACATTTCGAGCAGACCTCTTTTACCTGCTGAGTAGCGTTACGCTGCATGTCCCTCCTCTTTCCGCCCGGCGGACCGATATCCGCCTTCTTTTTCAACATTTTCTTTTCGCTGCTTGCGCGAGGGCTAAAAGACCTGTGCCGCGACTGACTTTGCGCGCGCTCATGCACCTTCAAGGCCACGATTGGCCGGGGAATGTTCGCGAATTGGAGCGTTTTGCAGAGCGCTTTGCTCTAGGTTTGGAGCCCGAGGAAGATTCCTTCTCAACCGGTAACGCGTCGCCAGGACTAGCGGCGCGGGTCAACCAATTTGAAGCGGAACTTATCCAGCAAGTCTTGAGCCGCTATCAGGGCGACGCAAAGCGCTCGATGGATGCTTTGAAGCTGCCAAGGAAAACGTTCTACGACAAGTTAGCCAGGCACCATATCCGTATTGCGGATTATCGCTAAAGGCGTGCTCTGGGGCGGTGAGGGGCAAACAAGGACTCAAATCTGCGGCAATGGTAGCCGCGTACGGACTCGAGCCCAGGCACGCGGGACCGCAATTTGGTGGGTGATGCAGGAATCGAACCTGCGACCCGCTGATTAAGAGTCAGCTGCTCTACCAACTGAGCTAATCACCCAACGCCGCCGGCTTCTTATGGCCTGCGGGGAGGCGCCTCTTAGCAGAGGGGTATCCCCCTGTCCAGAAATGGGTTTGGCCGATCCACACGCACGAAAAACCACCGAAAACGGGCGGGTTCGGGCTCTTTTGGGCGACCGAGTCTTGGCCAGCAGGCTGACGGCGGGACTGTTGTCAGTTCTTGAGCGCGAGCGCCGGACCGCTCACGCGCCTCACCGTGAGATCAACGCTCACTTCCACCCGATCGGCTATCCGGACAAAGGGAATATCCCCGTTCACGCCATAATCCTTCCGGTTGAAGGCCATCGTGCCCGTTACAGTGCCGGATCCGGTTCCGGCGCCCGAAATAACAAGCGACAATTTTTCCGGCTTGGTCACGCCGCGGAGCGTAAAGTCGCCTTCAACATCGGCGGTATTGGGCGCGGTCTGGACGATTTTCGTCGAATGAAACTTGATCAGCGGGTTTTTATCCGCGTCGAAGAAATCGTCACTCTTCAGCTTTCGGTCCTTCAATCCGCTTCCGGTGTCGACGCTCGCGGCTTGTATCTGGATGTCCAGAACGCCAGTCGCAGGGTCCGCGGACGCAAAAACCAGGCTGGCTTCCCATTTGTCGAACTTTCCCGAGACTGCCACGGAAGAGCTCACGGAAAATTTTATCGCACTGCTTTCCGGGGGAATCGTGAAAACGGGAACCGTCTGGGCTTCGCTCGGCGCCGATAGCGCCGCCAAACAGAACAAGGCCGCCAATGCGGCGTGCTTGGTTGCTCGACACATATTGCGATAAGGCATGGGATCCTCGAGCGCTTTTCGGAACCCGTAAGCTAGGCCTTCGACCGAGGGGCGCACATTGGACGAAGGGCCAACATCGTCTAGATAATCCCACCGCTATGCCGGGGAATTTCGACCTGGCGATGGACATGCACGCTCAGCAGAAGGCCGAAACCGAACATCACCGTGAGCATGGCGGTGCCGCCATAAGACAGAAGCGGCATGGGAATGCCCACCACCGGGATCAAGCCCATTACCATCAAGCCATTGATCATAATGTAGAAGAAGAAATTGAGGGTAATGCCCATGGACAGAAGGCGGGCGAACTGGCTTCTGGCACTCATCGCGATCTGGACGCCATAGAAGATCACGGCGGCGAACAGCACCAGCATGGCGACGGCGCCGACAAAGCCGAATTCCTCGCACAGGCTGGTCCAGATGAAATCGGTCTGCTTTTCGGGAAGGAAGTTCAGGCGGCTCTGCGTGCCTTGCAGGAATCCCTTGCCGGACAGTCCGCCCGAACCGATGGCGATCTTGGCCTGGGTGATGTTCCAGCCCGCCCCCAGCGCATCGGCTTCCGGATTGAGGAAGGTCATGACCCGCGCCTTCTGGTAATCGTGCAACACAAAGCGCCACGCCAGCGGTATGGCCGTCACGATCGCGCTGACCGCCGGGATGATCCAGTACCAGGACAGGCCCGCCAGGAACAGCAGCGAGACGCCATCCATCACGATGATCAGAGTGGTGCCCAGATTGGGCTCGATCACCACGAACAGAGCGGGGACGCCGATCATCACCAGTGCGATGCCCAGATTGAGCGGCTTGGACACTTCTTCCACACTCTTGCCGTGCAGAAAGCGGGCGAGCGCCAGGACCAGCGAGATCTTCATCAGCTCGGAGGGCTGCAATTCCAGCGGCCCCAGCATGATCCAGCGTTGCGCGCCCAGGCCGACATGCCCCGCCACATCCACCGCCACCAGCAAAAGCAACGCCAGCCCATAGGCGGGATAGGCCAGGCTCATCCACACCCGCACATCGATCGAGGCGGCCACGATCATGATGAAAAAGCCCAGCACGAATTTGGAGAATTGCGACAGCGCCCAGGGGGACCAATGGCCGCCGGCCACCGAATAGAGCATCGCGATCCCGGCGCTGGCGATGATGCCGATCAGAAGCACCAAGCCCCAATTCACCTCTAACAGCTTGTCGAAAGTGCCGAGCGTGCGTTTGGCGGCGGCATAAGGTCTTAGCGCCATCAATAACCCGCCTTCGCGACTTTCTGGACGCCATTCGTCGCGGGCGTCACGGGCACTGCGGCGGCCGCGTTGATCGGCGGATAGGCGGTGGGCCTGCCTAGCGTGTCGCGCTTCTGGGCGAAGGTAAGGATGTCACGCGCGAACTGCACCTGTGGCTCGGTGTGTGCGTTGCCACCATGCTCGAGGACGATCGAAACGGCGTAGCGCGGATTATCGAGCGGCGCAAAGGCAATGAACAAGGCATGCTCGCGCTGCGCCCAGGGCAGCTCGCTCTGGGGCGTCAGGCCGCTTTGCCGTTCTTCCCTGGTGATGCGACGCACCTGCGCCGTGCCGGTCTTGCCGGCCATTTCGAAGCCCGGCTGCAGGATGCGCGAGCCATAAGCTGTGCCCCCCGGCGCGTTAACGGCCATGCCCATGCCCTGGCGCACCATGGCGAATGCCTTGTCCGAGAAGGGCAGCGACGCGGCGGGCGGATGGGACTGGAGCGCGGCACCGACCTGATGGGTCAGCCGCGGCGAAACCGCCTTGCCGGTCGCGAGCCGCGCGGCCAGCGTGCAGAGTTGGAGCGGCGTGGCGAGGACATAGCCCTGGCCGATGCCGCTGACGAGCGTCTCGCCCTGCTGCCATGGAACGCCGAACCGCGCCATCTTCCAGGCGCGGGTTGGGATGAGGCCGCCGAGTTCGCCGGGCAACTCGATGCCGGTTGGCGAACCCAGTCCCAGGGCATGGGCGGCCTCGGCCATCTTGTCGATGCCCAGCCGCCGCGCCACTTCGTAGAAGCAAATGTCGCAGGAGACCTGGATGCCGCGTGTCAGGTTGACATGGCCATGGCCGCCGATCCTCCACGCATCGCAGTAGAAAGTGTGGTCGCCAAGCCGTATCGAACCGGTGCAATCGACGACGAGGTCGTCCATCCCGTTGTCCACCGCCGCCAGCGCCATGGCGGTCTTGAAGGTAGAGCCGGGCGGATAGGTACCAGCGATGGCCTTGTTGAGCAGCGGCTTGTAGTCGGAAGTGGCCAGCTCGCGCCATTGCGGGCCGGTGACGCCGACATTGAACCAGTTGGGATCGAAACCCGGTGTGGAGGAAAGCGCCAGGACATCGCCGCTGGCCGCGTCCATCACCACGCAGGCAGCGCTTTCCCCGCTCAAGCGCTGATCGGCGAAACGCTGCAGCTCGCCATCGAGGCTGATCCAGACATCCTGGCCGGGAACGCCGGGATCCTTGCCCAGCTCGCGGATCACCCGGCCATAGGCATTGACTTCGACGCGGCTGGCGCCGGCGCCGCCGCGGAGCTGCTTGTCGAACTCTTTCTCGATGCCGCGCTTGCCGATGCGCATGCCCGGCAAGCTCATCAGCGGATCGTCGTCATGCGCCAGCTCCTGCTCGGAGACCGAGGCGACATAGCCCAGCACATGCACCATTTCGGGGCCGAAAGGATAGTCGCGGGTCTCGCCCACATCCGGCTGCACGCCGGGCAGATAGGGCAGATGCAGATTGATGCGGGAGAACTCCTCCCAGGTGAGATTCTCCGCCACCGGCACGGGAACGAATTTTTTGTTCTGGGCCAGCTCGGTCATCACGCGCTTTTTCTGCGCGTCGGTGAGTTGGATCACTTTGCCGATCGTATCCAACGCCGCTTCAACGCCATCGGTCGCCTGCTCGGCCACCAGCAGCACGCGGTAGTTGCGCCGGTTGGTGGCCAGCTCGACCCCGAAGCGATCGAAGATGCGCCCGCGCGGCGGCGAGAGCAGCCGCTCGTTGATGCGGTTGTCCTCGGCCTCGGTCATGTATTCATCGCCGTCGCGGATTTGGAGCTGGTAAAGCCGTCCGCCCAGGACCGCGAAGACCAGCGCCATCCCGCCCCCCACCGCCAGCGAACGGCGGGAGAAAGTGGCGTAGCGCGACTTGTCCTTTTTATCGAACAGCGGCATCAGAAGTCGCTCCGGAGCGGGCCGACCAGGCGGCGGTGGACGACACCGACCACATACACGCCAGGGATATAAAACAGAACCGTTACAACGAGTTCCGCCACAATCGGGGCAATCGGCGGCAAGTGCCAGTAATAAAGCGCGACCGTGGCATAGGCGCAAGCCGACGCGATCAGGGCGGCGGTGGCAAAGCCCAAAACTGCGCCCAAGCCGGACAGGCCGGCGAAGGCCTCACGTTGGCGTTCGATCACCGCATAGGTCACCACAAAAGACAGGGTCCAGATCCCGGGCGGACCGCCGCCCATGATGTCCTGGAACAGGCCGATGCCGAACACCGCGGCGGGCGCCATCAGGTCCGGGCGCATCAGGCACCAGAAATAGATCGGCACCAGAGCCAGGAGCGGCGCGGGAACCAGGCCGCCGGTGAACGACAAAGGCAGGTTGGAGAAGAAAACAGCCAGGAACCCACACAGAAACGGGACCAGAGCGGAAAGAAAACGCCAACTCATCAATGTCCCCGTGCGGTCGCTGAGCTCCATCTGCTCATCGATCCTGGTCAGCCCCACCAGCCGAGGTTTCGCTGGTATCAGGGGATGCCGCTTGCGGCGCGGCCGCGGTCACCGTGGGCGTCGCTGCGGGCTTGGCCGCTTTGAGCGGAGTGGGCTTGGCGGGCGTGCCGTGCGCGGCCGCGGCTTGCGCGGAAGAAACGGGCGCCTCAGCGGGCGGCGGCGGTGGCGCCGCCGGTTTCAATCCGGCCGCCACGGCGGGAAGTTGGCTTTGCGCGTCCGCGGGCAACTCTTCCGGCGGCCGGCTGAACGCCAGTATTTCCACATCCTGGGCCGAGGCGGCATCGGAGAGAAGCGCGACGCGATATTGCCCGGCCTGGCCCACCACAGTGCCGATGGGAAGTCCGGGTGGCAGGAGCCCGCCATCGCCCGACGACACAACCTGGTCGCCCGCGTGCAGGGTCACGGTCTGTGACAGGGTATCGAGCGTGGGCATCGCCGTATTGTCGCCGACCATGATGGCCTGATGATTGCCCGGCGCGACGGTGACGGGGATTCGGCTGTTCAAATCGGTGAGCAGAATTACCCAGCTGGTGTGCTGGCCGGTAAGATAGACGCGCCCGATCATGCCGCGCGCATCTACCACCGCCTCGCCCGGCTTGGCGTTGTTGGCGGCGCCCGCGTCCAGAATCATGGTCTGGAGGAACGGCCGGTTGGCGCGCCCGATCACCTGCGAAAGCACGGAATGGACATCGGGATCAGGCACGGCATGGAGCAGCAACTGATAGCGCTTGACCCGGTCCTGCATCACCACGGCGACGTTTTGCCATTGCTTCAGCCGCGCATTCTCGTCCTTGAGCTGCAGATTTTCGCGATAGACGGTGAACAGCTCATTGATCGAGCCGATCCAGCGGTCGAACTGGATGACGGGCGCATGCACGACCGCCAGCACGGGTTGCAGTCTGTCGATGATCGCGGTGCGGGCACGGTCGAAAAGATTGGCCTGGGCCCTGCCCAGAAGCACCAGCGCCACCGCCAGCGCCAAGACGATGACCAGTGGGAGCTGGGCATTGCCCCGCCGGGCGATTTTCCAGGTGCCGTTGGCCATGACGATGGGCCCTTTCAGCCCATGGAAACCATTCTAGAACGCGGTGGAAAGAACGTGACGCATGCCCTTGGTGTTTTCCAGAACCCGGCCGGTGCCCAGCGCCACGCAGGACAATGGATCGTCCGCGATGGAGACGGGAAGCCCGGTTTCATTGCGCAACACGGTATCGAGATTGGCGAGCAGCGAGCCGCCGCCGGTCAGCACGATGCCCTTGTCGACGATGTCGGCGGCAAGTTCTGGCGGCGTCGCTTCCAACGCCACTTTCACCGCTTCGACAATAGCGCCCACCGGCTCGGCCAAAGCTTCGGCGATGTGACGCTGGGTGATGGTGATCTCCTTGGGCACGCCGTTGAGAAGATCGCGGCCCTTGATTTCCATGGTGATGCCGCTGCCGCCTTCGGGCGCCGCCGCCGAGCCGATCTCTTTCTTGATGCGCTCCGACGAGGCTTCACCGATCAGGAGATTCTGGTGACGGCGGATATAGGCGATGATTGCTTCATCCATCTTGTCGCCACCCACGCGCACGCTGCGCGAATAGACGATGCCGCCCAGCGAAAGCACTGCGACTTCGGTGGTGCCGCCGCCGATATCCACCACCATCGAGCCGGTGGGTTCGGAAACCGGAAGGCCGGCGCCGATCGCCGCCGCCATTGGCTCCTCGATCAGGAACACCCGGCGCGCGCCCGCTGACAGCGCCGATTCCTGGATCGCGCGCCGTTCGACGGCGGTCGAGCCCGACGGGACGCAGACGATGATCATGGGATTGGCGAACGAGCGGCGGTTATGCACCTTGCGGATGAAATGCTTGATCATCTCTTCCGCCACTTCGAAATCGGCGATCACGCCGTCGCGCATGGGCCGGATCGCTTCGATGTTGCCGGGGGTGCGCCCCAACATCATCTTGGCGTCGTTGCCCACGGCGCGAACCGACTTTTTGCCGCTTCTGGTGGTCATGGTGGCGACCACCGAAGGTTCGTTGAGAACGATGCCTCGTCCCTTCACATAGACAAGCGTGTTCGCTGTCCCGAGATCGATGGCCATGTCGCTCGAAAGCGCGCCAAGTAGACTGCCGAACATGCTTAACCTGCCAATCCCTGATTAAGGAAACAAAGTCCCGAAACGGCGCTTCCGAGCGGAAAACCCCGAACACTGCCGGGGAGTTTGTCTTGATCTCATTGCGCGATGGTTAACGCTTCAGGCCGTTGTTTTTCCCGTTTCACCAATAATTTGTTAAGGGCGTTCACATAGGCGTAAGCCGCCGCCACCATCGTGTCGGTGTCGGATGCCTTGCCCGTAACCGTCCTGCCGTCTTCTTCCAGCCGCACATTGACCGTCGCCTGGGCGTCCGTACCCTCTGTTACGGCATTGATTTGAAAGAGTTGCAAGGTCGCGGCGTGGGGGTAGGTCTCGTGGATGGCGTGGAACACCGCGTCCACCGGGCCGTCCCCCTCTGTGGCCACGTGCCGGTCCTCGCCATTGACCGACAGGGTCATGGTTGCCTGGGGTTTGATGCCGATGCCGGTCTCGACCTTCAGCGCCTTGACCTGGATCGTATCCCGGCCGCGCACGATTTCGTCGTCCACCAGGGCGGCTATGTCCTCGTCGAAGACATGCTTCTTCTTGTCGGCCAGGTCCTTGAACCGGCGGAAGGCGTCCTCGATGGCGGCATCGGCCAGCGTATAGCCCATGTTCTCCAGCTTGTCGCGGAAGGCATGCCGGCCCGACAGCTTGCCCAGCATCAGCGAGGTCGCGTTCACCCCCACATCCTCGGGCCGCATGATCTCATAGGTCTCGACATTCTTGAGCATGCCGTCCTGATGGATGCCGCTTTCATGGCTGAAGGCGTTCTTGCCCACGATCGCCTTGTTGTACTGGACGGGGAAGCCGGTGACGTTGGAAACCAGCTTCGACGCCTTGGACAGCATGGTGGTGTTGATGGCGGTGGCGAAGGGCATGATGTCCCGCCTCACCTTCAGGCCCATCACAATCTCTTCCAGCGCGGCGTTGCCGGCGCGTTCGCCGATGCCGTTGATGGTGCATTCGACCTGGCGCGCACCCGCCAGAACACCGGCCAGCGAATTGGCCACCGCCAGGCCCAGATCATTATGGCAATGGGTGGAGAAAATTACCTTGTCCGCGCCGGGCACGCGGTTGCGCAACATGGTGACGATCTCGAAATATTCCTGCGGCGTGGAATAGCCCACCGTGTCGGGAATATTGATGGTGGTGGCGCCGGAATGGATCGCCACTTCCACGCAGCGGCAAAGGAAATCCGGCACCGTGCGGGTGGCGTCTTCGGCGCTCCATTGCACGTCATCGGTGAAATTGCGCGCCCGCGTCACCGAGGCGCCAACGGCTTCCAGCACAGCATTTTCGCCCATATTCAGCTTGTGCTTCATATGGACGGGGCTGGTGGAGATGAAGGTGTGGATGCGGGGCCTGACCGCGCCTTTCAGCGCCTCGCCGGCGCGATCGATGTCCTTGAAGCCGGCGCGCGCCAAGCCGCACACGCTGGCGCGCTTGACGATCTTGACGATCTCGCTCACCGCCTTGAAATCGCCGGGCGAGGAAATGGGAAAGCCCGCCTCGATGATGTCGACGCCCATCTCGTCGAGCAACTCGGCTATGCGCAATTTTTCTTCATGCGTCATCGCCGCGCCGGGCGATTGCTCGCCATCGCGCAAGGTGGTGTCGAAAATTTTGATCTTCTGCAATTCTTGGGCTTTGGCGTGTTGCGTGGTCATGACATAGATCCTTCTGTTCGCCGCGTGGCGTTTCTCCTTCCGCAATTCTCCCCTAAACGCCGGCACCGCGAGACCATCCCGCGTGCCATCCGCTTAGGGGCTGCTAAGGAGAAGAAGCGCGCGCGAAGAACCGAGGGAAGGACGTTTCGCATAAGGACGCGCGGCAACGCTGGCGGAAATTCCACCAACTTTTATTTTGCCGTTTGCACCCTTCGTCATGGACCTGTCGTCGTTCCGCCCGTCGAATTCGCTAGCTCACACAAAGGAACTTAACCGGCGGTAAAATCACCGTTTTTTCCTTCGATGGCCGGGTTTTACGCCGGATTTGCTTGGGAGGGCAAGGCCGCGCAGGATGGGATTCCACAAGAAGCTGGCCAGTGTCCCGATTCCGAAATTCGCACGGTTCGATATCGGGCTTCCGACGAATTTCGGAATCGAAGGACACTGGCAATTCATTGATTCCAGTGTCGTTTTGGTTTCGAAGTTCGCTTTGAACTTGATATCAATGGCTGACGAACTTCGAAACCACGACACTGGTATTCCTTTGATCGAAATTCGCGATGTCTCCAAAGCCTATCCCGGTTCCGGCAAAGAGGGCGTTTCCGGTCTTACCCTGACGATTCGCCAAGGCGAGTTCCTGGTGCTGATCGGACCTTCCGGCTCGGGCAAGACCACCACCTTGAACATGATCAACCGGCTGGTCGAACCCGATCGGGGCACCATCCGGATCGAGGGCCGGAATGTGGCTGAGACCGACCCGGTCCAGCTACGCCGGGGGATCGGCTATGTCTTTCAAGAAGCTGGACTTTTTCCCCATATGACGGTGGCCGAGAATATCGCCGTGACCCCCCGTTTGCTGGGCTGGGATGAGGCTAGAATCCAGGCCCGGATCGACGAGCTTCTGGCTCTGGTGCGGCTGGATTCGGCCACGTTCCGCGAACGCCGTCCGCAAGGCCTTTCCGGCGGCCAGCGGCAGCGCGTGGCGTTGGCCCGCGCGTTGGCGGTGCGGCCTCATATTCTCCTTCTGGACGAACCCTTCGGCGCGCTCGATCCGGTCACCCGCGAGGCGGTGGCCGCCGACGTTCGCGACATCCATCAGAGCCTGGGTCTCACCACCATGATGGTCACCCATGACATGACCGAGGCGTTGCTTTTGGCCGACCGGATCGCGGTGATGCGCGAGGGAACTCTGGTGCAGACCGGCACCGCGCGGGAACTGGTGAACCACCCCGCCGATTCCTTTGTCGCCCAGCTGATCGAAACGCCCAGGCGGCGCGCCCAAGCCCTGGCCAAGACGTTGGCGCTATGAATCAGAGCTTTCGTGAAGCCTGGGCGCTCCTGCCGGACTATCTCAGCCAGCATGTGATCCTCAGTGTCTCCGCGCTGATCCTGGGCGTGGCGATCAGCGTGCCCTTGGGCATCGTCGCCGCGCGCAGCAAAGGGATCGGAGCGCCGGTCCTGGGCCTGGTGAGCGTGATCCAGACCATTCCCGGCTTGGCGCTGCTGGCGCTGTTCTATCCACTGCTGCTGGCGCTCTCCTCGCTCACGCGCGATCTGTTCGGCGTCTCGTTCCGCGCCTTGGGCTTCCTGCCCGCGCTGTTGGCGCTGACCCTTTATGCAATGTTGCCGATCCTGCGCAATCTGGTCACCGCGCTGAACGGGCTCGATCCCGCCATCCTGATGGCAGCCAAGGGCGTGGGCATGACGCCGCGCCAATCGCTCTACAAAGTCGAACTGCCACTGGCGGCGCCGCAATTGCTGGCCGGCATCCGCACCGCCACGGTGTGGGTGGTGGGCATCACCACCCTTTCCACCCCCATCGGCCAGACCAGCCTGGGCAATTATATCTTCACCGGCCTCCAGACCGAGAATTGGATCTTCGTGCTGTTCGGCTGCGTGGCCGCCGCCGCTCTGGCAATGGTGCTGGATTTTCTTCTGGCGGTGGCCGGCGCGGCGCTGAGCGCTGGATCGCGCCCGCGCCTGGCGCTGGCGGGCATAGGCTTGATTGTCCTGATCGCGGCCGCGCTTGTCCCCGGCCTGATCCACCCGTCCGTGCGGGGTGTGGTGATCGGGGCCAAGAATTTCGACGAGCAATATATCCTGGCCGATGTGATGGCGGACCGGCTCCGGCAGGCGGGCTTTGCCGTCAACCAGAAAATCGATCTGGGCTCGACGGTCGCGCTCAGAGCGCTGGCCGCATCCGATATCGACGCCTATGTCGATTATTCCGGCACCTTGTGGGGCGATGCGATGCACCGCACCGATATGCCGGGACGGCAGGCCATGCTGAAGCAACTGAAATCCTGGCTGGCGCAACGCGATGGCGTCACCCTGGTGGGATCGCTGGGTTTCGAGAATGCCTATGTCTTCGCCATGCGCGCCGACCGCGCCAAGGCGCTGCACATCCGGAGCCTAACCGATATCGCCGCCCATCCCGAACTGGTGATCGGAGGGGATTTTGAGATTTTCTCGCGGCCCGAATGGCGCCGGGTGGCCGCGGCTTACGGCCTTTCGACCATGCGCCGGCGGCAATATCAGCCTGATTTTCTCTATCGCGCGGTGATGAGCGGCGATGCCGATCTGGTCTCGGCCTTTTCCAGTGACGGCCGCATCGCGCGTTACGGCCTCACCATCCTCGACGACCCCAAGGGGGCGCTCCCCCCTTACGACGCCGTGCTTCTGGTGGGGCCGGCCCATGCCCATGACAAGCGCTTTCTGGAAAGTCTTCGCCCGTTGGTCGGCGCCATTCCGCTTTCCCTGATGCAGCAGGCCAATCTGATGGTGGACCGCGACCAGGACAAACGCACCCCGGGCCAGACCGCCCAGTGGCTCGAGGCCCGCATCGCACAGGACCATCCGCAATAGTTATCAGTCACCCCCTCCGGCCTACGCATCGCAAGCGCTGCTACGGCCACCTCCCCCATCAGCGCGCTACGCGCGCACGGGGGAGGCGGGCCAGGACCAAGCTTCAAGATTAGCGACCTACATTTGACGGATTGACTCTTTTCCCCCACGCGACAATAGAACACCGGGGTTGTCACAAAGCTGTGCTTTCACGTCATGATGTGAAAATGCTTGTCTCGGCCCCGAACGCCCAACCTCTGGTCTCAAGGCCTGCCGGACATGAAAATCCTGCCGCCCGTCTCCATCAAAGCGCGCCGCCTGCTGCCCAGCGGGTGGGATATGCTGGCGGCAATTCTGGTGGTGGGCTTCCTGGTCGCGTTCGCCGATGTCAGCCGCTTTCTGGTGCACCCGTTAAGCTCCATCTCCGGCGATTACCTGAAGCTCGATCCCATCAATCTGCCGGGCTATGCGCTGCGCACCGCCCTTCGCATGCTGATCGCGATGGGGGCTTCGCTGGTCTTCACCTTCACCTATGCCACCTGGGCGGCGAAGAATGCGCGGGCCGGGACCCTTCTGGTGCCGCTGCTGGACATCCTGCAGTCGGTGCCGATCCTGTCCTTCCTATCCATCACCATCGTCTGGTTCCTGTCGCTGTCGCCGGGCCGCATCCTGGGCGCGGAGCTGGCCTGTGTCTTCACCATCTTCACCGGCCAGGCCTGGAACATGGCTTTCAGCTTCTACCAATCGTTGCGCACCGTGCCGGAAGAATTGGAGGAAGCCGGCCGGATGTTCGGCCTCAATGCCTGGGCGCGCTTCTGGCGGATCGAAGCGCCTTTCGCCACGCCGTCGCTAATCTGGAACATGATGATGAGCATGTCGGGCGGCTGGTTCTTCGTCACCCTCTCCGAAGCCATCAGCGTCGGCAGCACCACCATTGCCCTGCCCGGCATCGGCAGCTGGATCGCCGTCGCCATCGCCCAGAAGAACCTGACGGCGATCTTCTGGGCGATCCTGGCCATGCTGGTGGTGATCCTGATCTTC